>JACDHD010000021.1 GCA_013821265.1 Parachlamydiaceae bacterium
CATAACCACCTCAATTTAAAAGAGATAGTATATCATAAAGTGTTCGCGATGTCTCTTGGTTAAAATGTACGCGATGTGTCTGGGTCGGACCCCCTATGAAAGCGGTGGCAAGCCACCGCACTCCAAATAGGAAAGGTTAATCATTCCGAATGATACGGAATTCGGATTCATTAGGCAAACCCAAAGAATGACCCAACGTTAAGACACAGCCACCCGCTGCACAAAATCCTTTCAACTTGCGAATCCCCTGCGCACTCATACATTCCGATACAACAACAAGCTCGTCCAATCCTCCCCATTCTCCCGTTAAAAGCGCTTCAGGGATAAAACGAAACGATCGCTGCTCTTCCTTCAGCTGCGCGATCGCTCGGTTCAGCTTAGTATTCACTCGCGGAAGAGACTGCACTTCTACCGGTAAACAGATCCCCAACGTCGGTTGTAGCGATTCCATGGATTCATATGCCACATGCGATAGCCATCCTTGCTTCTGCAGAGCTAAAGCTGTAACCGGTAGCGTATCACCTGTTATCGCACGATGAAGTCTTCCAAAGCGTTCTTTGGTGAGCAACTGCGCCAGTTCAAGGGGGTCATTAATCACCGATGTATCTAGCAAGATACACGCTGCGAGTTCTCCAGGAAGATGTCGCGCTAACAACTCAATAAATTCAACTGCTGTGTTGCAAGCAAATAGTCTCAGCAACCGTTTTCCTTCTGCATGTTTAAATAAAAAATGTTGATCTAGCTGCTCAAACTGCGCGATCGCAATGCCTGTTTGATCTGTAAAATTAGCGGTCGTTTGAAAGTGCTCTGTCAGCCATTCTTGCATTAAGGTGATCTGCTGCACATCCCATGCAATCTGTTGCGAAAAATCGAGAGAACCATTGTAAAGACTCATGCCAACGGAAACGGAGCAAAATTCAGGCCAGATTGTTTCTCGAAAATGTTTTAAAGCTAACGAAAGCGCCAAATATTGCGCTTGATCCGACAATGGCGCTCGCAAAGCAGAAAATAATCCAAGATCGCATTTCCAAAAGATTTTTAAGCCCTGGGCAATATATCCTCGTGCCGTTTGCAAGGCATCATGCCAATTTAAATCTGATTCCAATCCGCCCGGTAAATGCACCGTGCGTGCATTACATTGTGAGGGCATCGATCCTTCACCTAAGTACACCATGGGCAAAAGAACACTTGGATCCGAACGCGTATCATCTAGTAAAAGAAAGGACTCCATCAGGCAACTCGAACTGTCTGAAAACGGTGGTAGTAGATTTCCCGTCCTCTTGCACGCCATAATGCGTCAAAATAGGAGGACCCATATCCCTCATTTTCTGTTTTGTAGTAGGGTGTGGGATAGGATGACTGAAATTCACACACAGCACTCATTAGCTTAATCGTCCATTTTGAATAGTTGGCGTCATCTGTCACAAAATCCAAAGTTGCGCCTTTATGAAAGACATTTTCGATCTGATTGAGAAAAGGAATTTGAATGAGCCGCTTTTTGATATGACGAGTTTTGGGCCATGGATCGGGAAAGTTAATGAAAGCTTGCGAAATGCTCTGTTTAGGTAGGTAGTGCTGTGTGACATTGTACGCTTCCCCACAGATGATGAATAGATTAGGAATCTGATGATTTTTGATCTTAGACCAAATTTTGCGCACACGCGAAAATTTCATTTCGAGAGCGACCCAGTTGAGTTGCGGATTGGCCAAAGCCTTTTCAGCGATCCAGGCTCCATTGCCACTACAGTATTCTAAGCACACCGGATTGCGATTGCCAAATACATCGGGATGGTCCCAGCCAGGAAAAACGAAAGGGTCATCAGGGTTGTTATGGTCCGGAAAAGCGTACCAGACGCGGTCTTGAATTAATAGACGGCGCTGGTTCCAATCAAACGGGGATTCTAAATCGTGAGGTCTCATTCAATTTCCATTTTTTAGGAGTCAAGGATACACGATTTCGAAATAACGTTCACTACTGATTTTGCTTTCTGCCCTTGCCCCTGCCTTTGCACTTGCCTTTCCTTTCTTTTGATAAAAATGGTGATTGAAAAACTTAAAACACATCACATTCAAATTGTTTAGCAAAGGAACGGACAAGGGCAAGAAAGGACAAAAGAGCATTTACCTCTATAGGGCAAAGGCAAGAGCAAGGAAGGACAAAAGAGCATTAACCTCTATAATTGCGTTTAAATTCTCCAGAAACTATAATTGCTAGGTTAGCAAACAGATATAGGGAAGCCATGATTGGCCGAAATGATTACTGCTGGTGCGGTAGCAAAAAGAAATGGAAGCAGTGTCACTATCCCCAGCTGAGCGATGCTGCAAGCAAAAAATCAGACAACCTCAAAGCTCAGTATTACAAAAAGCATGACATTATCATTAAAACTCCCGAACAAATTGAAGGAATCCGCGCAGCTTGTATCTTAACAGCAAAAATTTTAGATGCAACGTGTGATATGGCAAAAGCAGGTATCACAACCGAACAACTTAATCAGTTTGCCCATAAACTGCATTTAGATGCGGGAGCTATACCAGCGCCACTTCATTACGGCCATCCTCCTTTTCCAAAAAGCATCTGCACCTCCCTCAACGAAGTGATCTGTCACGGCATCCCTAATAACACACCTTTAGAAGAAGGCGACATCGTTAATATCGATGCTAGTGCTCTTTACAAAGGTTATTATGGTGATTGTAGTCGCATGGTAACGATTGGAAAAACTTCGGCAGAACGTCAAAAAGTAGTTGATGTTTCTTATGAATGTTTAATGCGCGCTATCGCTATTTTAAAACCAGGCGTGCCAGTCTCTGCAATTGGAGAAGCGATCGAATCTTATGCGGTCTCTAAAGGCTGCTCTGTGGTCAATCAATTTGTTGGACATGGAGTGGGCGTTGACTTTCACGAAGGCCCACAAATTCCACACTACCGCAACAATTTAAATATTCCTTTAGTACCCGGCATGACCTTCACGATTGAACCGATGATAAATGCAGGTGTACGAGAAGGTTTTGTAGACCCCTTCGATAAATGGACAGCACGAACACGTGACGGAAAAGCAAGTGCTCAATGGGAACACACTCTTTTAATTACAGAGACGGGACACGAAATTCTTACACCATGGAAAAAAATATGAATATGGACGAACTAATTGTCATGTCGAAATCTAGAGGTGAATTGCCTCTAACTATCATTTGCCATCCCTACCTTTTTGCATTGAAAGAAGGGGGCGATATCTCCAAAGACCTTTTAGATTATTCTTTGTTGCTGTTGCAGCGCAACTGTTCAGAGATCATCCGCAAAGAAGGCGATTACAAGAAGATGTAGCCGTAACTGCGTACTGTCCTTTCCTTGCCCCTGCCTTTTCTTTAATTATTAAGATGATTGAAAAACTTAAAAAACGTCACATTCTTTGATTAGCGAAGGACAAGGCAAGGGCAAAGGCCAGGGTAAGGGCAGGGGAAGGGGTTGTAAGTTAGATCCAGGTTTTCTTTCCCCTTGCGCAATAGGATTACCTTCCACTACAATGTCGCAAATAGAATTTACTTAAACTCAGGAGTATAAGAAACATGTCTTCCACACCAAAAGAAATCATCTTCGACGAAGAAGCACGCCAATACCTTCTGACTGGAATCAAAAAATTAGCAGACGTTGTCGCTTTTACACTAGGACCCAAAGGACGTAACGTCGGTCTTGAAAAAGGATGGGGCGCTCCAACGATTACCAACGACGGAAACACAATCGTTCGCGATATGTCTCTCATCAATCAATATGAAAATATGGGCGTCTCCATCGCCAAAGAAGTCGCACAAAAAATTAAAGATCAATCTGGAGACGGCACCACGACAGGAACTCTCCTATTGAGAGCACTTGTCGAAAATGGAATTAAATTTATCTCCGCCGGTGCAAGCCCAATCGGTATCAAACGCGGAATGGACAAAGCTGTCGATGCTGTTGTCAAAGAAATTGAAAAAGTTGCTATTCCAGTTAAAGACGCAAAAGAAATTCGCAATATCGCTACCGTTTCCGCCTCTGGCAATGAAGAGATCGGTAATCTCATCACAGAAGCGACTGAAAAAGTAGGTCGCAATGGCGTCATTACAATCGAAGAAGCTAAAGGAACAGAAACTACGATCGAAATCGTTGAGGGCATGCAATTTGATCGCGGTTACATCAGCGCTTACTTCTGCACAAATCCAGATAAACAAACTGTCGAATTGAGCAATGCGCAAATTTTGCTGATCGATCGCAAAATTTCAAACGTTCATGAAATCCTACCTGTCCTCCAAGCTACTGCCACAACAGGTCGCGAACTGCTGATCATTGCAGAAGACGTTGAGGGCGATGTGTTGTCCACTTTAGTGGTCAACAAGCTACGGGGAACATTAAAAATTGCAGCAGTAAAAGCTCCTGCTTTTGGCGATCGACGCAAAGCAATGCTCGAAGATATTGCGGTTCTTACTGGTGCTACTGTCGTTTCAGAAGATGCTGGAATGTCTCTGCGCGAGATTCCGCCAGAAGTATTAGGATCTGCAGAAAAAATCACGATCACAAAAGAGCACACACTAATCGTCAATGGCCATGGATCAAAAGCAAACGTTACTGCACGCATCAAACAAATTGACAATGAAATGACCGAAACGAAGAGCTCTTATGACAAAGAGAAACTCGAAGAGCGCAAAGCTAAGCTTAGTGGTGGTGTCGCAGTCATTCGCGTAGGCGCTGTAACCGAAACAGAATTGAAAAAGCGGAAGCAAGAATTTGAAGATAGCTTGAATTCGACTAAAGCTGCGATCGAATCTGGTGTTGTTGCTGGTGGCGGCGTCGCTCTATTGCGCGCTAGCCTAGTCATCGACAAGCTCAATCTTAAAGGAGATGAAGCCACTGGAGCCAAAGCGGTAAAAATAGCTTGTGAAGCTCCTTTGAAACAGATTGTTGTAAACACGGGATTGGATGGTTCTGTTGTATTGGCCGAAGTGCTTAATGCATTGCCCAATTTTGGCTTCAATGCCTTTTCAGAAAAAGTGGAAGACTTGGTTAAGTCAGGTGTTATCGACCCAGCTAAAGTTGTGAAAAATGCATTGACCTATGCCGCTTCTGCCGCAGGAATTGTTCTTATCTCCGAAGCGTTAATCGGCGATGCCCCTGAAGATGAAGCAAACTAGAAAAAGAACGCATAGCGAATTCCGATGTTCTTAGCTTTTTGGAGTGCGGTGGCTTGCCGATGTTACAACGAACTGTGAATGGGGTCAGCAAGCCGACCCCTATGAAAGCGGTGGCAAGCCCACCGCACTCCAAAAGCGAAGAACATCGGCAAGCCGATGTTTGTGAAAGCGAAGAAGAGTTATATCTAGTATGCAAAGTAAAGTCTCCACTCCCCTTCTCTATTGTTTCGCTATCGCTCTAATTGGATGCTGGTGGCTATGTGCGTTTACGTCTTTTGCTCCGGCAACTTCTTCCCTTCCAAAACGTACCTTAGCTCCTCGCCAATCTCCCCTACTTGCTTCCCTAACTCCGATAAGAAGAGAACTTCTCCAACAGGCGCTTGGAGGCGATATAGCCCTGATGTCGCAACTGATTGCCGATTGGGACTTGGATGCACAAATTTTAGAAAAAGCCGGTCACAGTGCAATAAAAGCACTACCGCGCGAATCGTTTGTGCGAAGTCAGCTGCTAAGTCGTCAACTATTAACGAACTCTCCACAACGCTTGCGTGCCATTCGCGAACAAGAACGCGCGCTACAAGTGTGCGACGATTTGAATAATCCTGTTAACTTAGAATCTGAAATTAACCGTTTTCTTCCACAAACATATGTGGCAGCAAGTTTTTTGTTAGCACTCACAAAACCGGAACAAATTTTAGGATTGCCAAAGGGACTGCGAGAGCTCACTCACCTCTTCCCCAAACAGCTAACTGAACAGATTCCCTACGATGTCGATCGCTATAACGCAGAAAGTTTATCCTTAGACAATCCACAACTCGCTTTTGTCGCTCACTACTCTCACCCTGGATTTTTGGAAACATTGCGCAATCAACAAGTTCCCCTTTTTACAATGTACCACTTAGATACCATCGACGACATTCGCAATTCGCTGCAACGCGTAGGCCACACACTCAATCGTTCAATGGAAGCTGAGCTCCTTAATGTCTTTATGGAAGCTGCTTTGCTGGCAATAGACAACCATCTTTGGGCCGTACAGCACTCTTGGACCGAATCATCCTTTCCGCGCGTTCTGGTCTTACATCATCATTCCCTTTTCCTGTTGCCAACTGCTAAAACGCTCACGGGTCAATTACTCCAACGCATGCCTCTCTCCTTACCTGCAGAGGCACAGTTAGATACTGATTGGACAATTCCGATGACCTTAGAGAGCATTGCAGACTTCGATCCAGAGTGTTTAATCATTGTCTCAGCCAATCAAAAACGCTCCCAGCAAGAAATTATCAGCCATCCCGCATTAGCTAATCTTTCAGCGGTCAACAATGGCCGCATCTTCTTTGTCGATGAAATCGTTCAGCAATTTCCCTCACAATACGTGATCCTGGCTTACTACGATCTCTTTCATGCTCTAGCCTCTGCAGATCTTTTATGACTTCATTGCGACCATCTCTTAAAATGACCTATATCGCGTTATGGATCATGCTTGGACTGACTGCAATTGCGACATTGCTTTATGGAGATCTCCCTTGGAATGTTGTGTGGCAAGGGATAACACAGCGCTGGTTGCTTGGTGCGACGCAGTGGAACGCTCTTTTAGATGAACGCCTCCCACGCCTCATCGTTCTCTTTTGCACAGGCGCTTCCCTAGCTGTCTCTGGTGCTGTCATGCAGGCCCTTTTTCACAATCCCCTAGCGTCGCCTAGTGTTTTAGGAGTTTCCTGCGGCGGCAGTTTGTGTGTTCTTCTTGTCTTTATTTTAGGATGGCATAGCAATTATCCTTATGCAATTCCCATCGCAGCCTTTGGCGGCTGCCTAATCACAATTTTATTCATCTACACGCTATCTCAGAGACGATCTGGCGCTCCCTTACACAATCTCATTCTCACAGGCATCGCGATCTCCACATTACTGTTAGCGATTCAAGGAGCCATCCTATACGCTTTGCGCGACCAATGGCAGCTGATTCAAACCCTAACAGAATGGGAATCGGGTTCCACCAGCAATCGCACATGGAAGCATGTGCATATGCAGTTGCCTCTAACGTTAGTGGGATTGATCGGATGCTGGTGGTACCGTCGAGAAATCGATCTTCTTGCCTTGGGCGATGAAGAGGCGTGTAATCTAGGAGTCAACGTCAACCAAGTGCGCTGGCGTCTCTTTCTGTGTGTTGCCATTTTGACCGGCGGAGCCCTTGCTGCTGTAGGTATGATTGCATTTTTTGGACTCGTTTTGCCGCACATGATGCGCCGTTTGCAGGGCCCAAGCAACGTACATCTCATTCCTCTTTGTTTGATGGGAGGCGGCACTGCGATCGCCATTTTGGATCTCGGTTTGCGCATGCTGCACATCTACACGCTGTCGATAGGAAACGTTGCTGCGATATTGGGAGGCCTATTTTTTCTGTTTCTTCTCTTCAAAAGAGAACCTGAGCATCTTCGGCAGGCTGCTTAATATGTTAGACACAAAATCCCTAAGCTATAAAAAATTACTTCATGCGATCACCTTGACATTTGTTCCTGGGCGTCTTTATGGAATTATTGGAGCCAATGGGTCGGGAAAAACAACACTGCTAAAAACAATGTCTGGTATCTGGGCGCCTACATCTGGGCACGTTTTTTGGCAAAATGCCGATCTTTTGAAAATGGAGCGACGAACGATTAGCCAAACGCTTTCGTTAGTTCCTCAGAATCCGCAAGTGCATTTTGACTTCTCGGTCGCTGAGATGGTGGCAATGGGACGCTATGCTCACTATAGTGTGCAGCCTCAGGATATTGAAGAGGCTCTTTCAGCGGTTAATGCGCTGCATTTGAAGCAGCGACCGATTTCGCAACTTTCAAGTGGAGAACGGCAACGCGTTTACATTGCTCGTGCATTAATAACGAAAGCGCCTGTAATCCTTTTGGATGAGCCCACAGCAAGTTTGGATGTAAGGCATCAGGAGGAAATTTGGTTACTTTTGCAGCGATTGTCGCAACAGGGAAAGGTTGTCATTATGGCTAGTCATGATTTAAACGCTGTAACGCGCTACTGTACGGATATGATTGCGATGCAGATGGGTCTTTGTGTTGCTGCAGAGCCTGTTTCCTTTTTGACTCCTGAGTTCCTGCGAGGGTTATTCTTTGACGAAAAGAGTCAGTTGTAGAAGTTTTCGTTTTGTTTTTTACCACAGAGACACAGAGAGCACAGAGAGCGAGAGGGGATTTGCGCAGCTTTGATGTATTCTATGTAAGCTTTTCTAACTTTTTTAAAAAGCCTCAGTTTTTTAAAAAAGACATCAAAAAGCCCCGCACAATTAACCTAAAAGCCACAAAATCTCCTCTTGCTCTCTGTGCTTCTCTGTGCCTCTGTAGTAAAAAACAAAACGAACACTTCTACAACTGGCTTTTTTCAGCTTTTCTTAACTGTTGTCTTCATGCTTTTTGGAAAGCTTTTCCATTAACTGCAACACATTACTATTCTCCGCCTCCTGTTCAGCCCAAGCTGTATAAGCCATCATCATCGATTCCTTGAAACGTTCAGAGGTCTCTTTGTTATTCGTCACATCTAGAACAATATCTGCCAGAAAGTCAAATAAAAATGCAATTTGTTCGGTTTGAGCCGGAACAGCCCTTGCCAGCCTGTAAAAAAACCGACTGTGAACAGCTAAATTCAATAAATCTTCCCCTAGCGCTATTGTCAAGGATTCAATGTTGTCACTAAGTGCAAACTGTATCTGTGCGGCTGTTGAATCCTCAAATAAATCCATCACTTTGTCGGCAGCTGGCTTTGTAAGTAAATCAGAATCCTGAAATAGAGGGATAGAAAAGGTCAACGGAGGAGGTGCCACTTTTTTAGTTAGTGCTTTCTTCTCCTCCACTTTACTTTCCTTAACGTTTTTTTGAACGAGGCCAATTTGTCTTAACAAATTATGACAGTATATCAGGGAAATAATGTTGATCTTCAAAAATTCAAAAACTTTCAAGTAATTGGCCCTAGAAAACTCCTGGCGCAACAGAACATTCCAAAAGCGATACATAAAACTTCGATAAAAACGATCTTCACCATACTTGACAAGAGTTTGCAACATCATTTTAGCTACAGCGTCGGATTCGGTTAAAACAGCTGTCAATGCTTCTGCAGATTCTTCACTTCGGAAAAAAGGGCTTGTAACACATGTTTGGAGAAGAGAAAGGAGTAACTGTTCTCTATTTTCAGAACGAAATTCTGTGAAAAATCGATATAACTGTTCATCATCTAAGTATTTTTCAACAATCTGAACAAATGATGCTGGCTTAACTTGCTTGCGTCCCCCAAGAGTCATTGTCATCATGTGTAAAATAGGAGAATTTCGCTTAAGTGCTTCCCTAAACTTCTGGGGTGCCATAACGGAGCCTTTTTTATTTCTCAGATCTCCTAAGTTAATGAACTCTATAACCATAGAGGCGATCACTTCGATATGATTCACAAACCAAATGCATCTCTTCACGATATCTAAGACTTTGGGACGAGACGTTGGAGAAAAATCTAATTGGAATATCCTTCCTAATACCTTGCTAAGAAAGAAAGTAAATATTTTTGGGTCTTTTCGATCTAAAGCTAACAATAAGACCTTTTCACTGATGCTATAAGCGACTTCCAGAAGAAGATCGACTTCTTTTGGATCTGTGGTATTAATTAGATTACACATCGTTTCAACATGGTTAAACAACGCTTCTATATGTGTTTGACTGGTCTGCTTAGCGACACACATCTCGTATTCTAAAAGGTACCTTTCGCCCCTTGCCTTATAACCTTCAAATAATTGAGCCGAAAATGCCATGTCATATACGCGATCGCAATCTGCAATCGAGGATGTCTGCACCTTGACCATTTGTTGCAATACCTTAGCCAACATTTTACGGCCTTCTTTATGAGATAAGGCTTGATACCAGGGCATTGTATCAGTCACACAGGCGGCTACCAAGTGTCCTGGCGTTTGTGTCTGACTCTGACTGATTAACTCTCTGGTCAATGCCGGAAGGCATTTACTGACAGCGTCATCTAGAGCGGGCATTGGACTCATTTTACTACGTAATTGAAACAACTCAGCAAAAAATTCTCTTTCTTTAAAAAATGTAGTGAATAACTCTATAAATCCCTCATGAGTGCATGTGGATCCCATTTCAGCACTTCTTTCCTTAGCATCTTGTTCGGTAAGGGTGTGCTGAGCAAACACTTTCATGCCTTCAAAAGCCAACATATGAAAAATAGGCGCATTTCTTTTCTGTTGCATCGTGTTCAAATACTCGAACAGTTCTTCCTCATGTTGTGAAGTGCTAATTAAACGTTCTCTGAACGCTTGAGCCATTAATCGTACAACAAACTCCGCATCCTCTTGTCGCAAATCCGCTTTATGCCATGTTGCAACATGAGACAACACGTTTAATACCGATTGGGCACCCCTTGATTTGGCTTTATCAGAAGTCAAAAATACAAGCATCTCTTCATGCAATACCTTTGCTGCATGCAAGACGGCAGGAACGGTTTCAATTTGCAAGCAGCCGTTTATTAATAAAAACATAAACTGATACTTGAGCACTGGACTCTGATTTGTGAAAAGTTCTCTACGGGCCCAATCACCCTCTTGGACTAATGTATTTAAAAAAAACGCCTTCTGATTTTCCTTAGCACGGTGGTAACTCTTCACTAGAAATTCAAACAGAAGTCTATAAGCTTGTGCATTTATAGGTGCAGGAAATCTGTCTGAAATTTGACGTAACACTCTGGATGTTAAAATCTCATTAACACCCTCCCAATCGTTTTGCAGAGCATAAAGCTCAAGCAGGTAACGACTGATAAAAGGAAATTTTCGAACATTGTTTCTTAAGCATTCAGATAAAACTTCAACTAGATGTCTATCTTGAGTGGCTACCATAGTCACACTCATTTTTTGCAAATCACTTCCCTTTAAATCTGGTTCTAGCTCTGTCCAGATATCTCGAATTAACGAAAACTGTTGTTTATCAAGAAGCATAAATGCAAAATTTTGCAACATTGCAGATGATAAGTGTTTATATACCTTACTTTTCACCATAGCGTGCATGATCTCTATATCTGATTTTTTATGCTGTTCGACTTTTTCATTCAAAAAACCCATTGCATCTTGCAAGAGATCTCGCGTGTCAGTAGCAGAAAGCGGTTGTGATAATAAATACACAACCTTTGTTCTTGCCTGAATACTTCTGTTATCACTTTGAAATATCCGTAGAGCTGCTTTTATTAATTGTGTATCTGGCAGCACTCGGAACTCTTGTGCGCATTGCAGAAGTTGTTCTGTACGCGCTAAATCTTCTTTTCTGTCGCTCTCAAGAGTCCTAGTTAGTAATTTTGCAAATCGTACTGTCTCATCTCTAAGTTCCGCTTGAGCCACTTTTCTCTGACGAAATTTGGCGATAATTTCCTGAATCATTTCATCAGTAATTTCAACTGAGTCTGCTTGTCTATTTTGAATAGCCTTAAGAACCTTTTGGTATGCTTCTAAATCACATTTGTCCAAATATGTTACAAACTGTGCAGCAAACTTCTCATGCAATGCCGAATGTCCTATGGCAATAAATTGCAAAAATGAACTCAAGGAGCGCGAAGCTGTATTTTCATTCAACAACTTCTCCAAAGCTTCTTTTTGCTTTGCTGGAACAAACGGCAAGGTTTTAAAAATGGCTAAAAACTTCTTGTACTGTGTTTTCCAAGTCTCAGAGGTCCCTGACATCGCTTGAAATGAAACGGCCATTCCCCTCAAAATAGCTTCTTGTACGAGGAGTTGCATTCCTCTGTCATCCGAAACTCTTCCGATCACAGCTAAAAGTTGCAGAGCATGTTTTTGGTACACATTTAATGCGATTCCCGGTTCCTTTGCCTTGACAATGGAAAAGAGCCTTTTCACCAATTCATAAAGCTGTTTTTGTTGGGATAGAGGCCATACGCCTTTATTGTAATTTTCGAATGCAGATGCTGCAGTAAATCGCATCCATGATACTGCAGAAGCCGTTTCTTGTTGCAGGAGGTGGGCGACAAAAGGTGCGACGTCTCCGGCAATGATTAGTCCCTGTACATTTCGCTTAAAGGCGACTGCTAAGAGCTCTTTATCTGATGCGTTTAGAAATGGCAACTTCTGGACTTCCATTATGTGTTTGCATAAAAACATTTTTTCTTCAGATGAGAAGCTCAACATTCGATTTGATACGTCTAATAAATGAAGGTAGCCTGAAACTAGTAGTCTCTGCAATTGTGGATTTTTCTTAATAAGCTCAGAGTTATTTTTTAGCATTGTTAACAAACGCTCAAAGCGTTCTTCGTTGACATGGACATGCACACATTGCTGCATGAAGGCTATAATACGCACTTCTGCTCGATATGAAAAGCGGTCCAATTCTTTTTGTGCATCCTTTAGTCCGGCAATAATCGTGAGCTCATTCCACTCTCTTTCTTCGAATAAATCGGGAACCATTTTTCTGACAGCCTGCGCAAAAGGAGTATATCGAAGTTGCGCAAAACATTGCTGCAACACACTTCCCATAGGCATTTTATAAAATGCTCTCACAAGTTGCTGCACAAATTGTTTTCTCTGAAATGGCACAAAAGCATCCACACCTATTTCACGAAGCATAAGTAGCATATCACTAAAAGAACAAAATTTCTCTAGAGCTTGAAATCCATCGATGCATCCCAAAAGCAACTGATCTGGAGATTGGTTATGAGGAATGTTCAAATAGTGTGTTTTCTCACCAGGAGTGTATGAGAGCAAATTGCGTGCTTCCCGCGCGTTTTCCATAAAATCAAAGACATAGGCTCGAAAATTGGGATGCCCTTTCATAAACTGATACAACAAAATTCCTTGCAGAAATGAAATAAAAGGAAGAATAAGTTGCGGTTGCTTAGTAAGCAGCTGTACTATTTTTAATAATTTTGAGTCAGAATGTTCAGCGTATCGTTTGGTCCATACCTCCAAAACTTCCAAAGTACAGATTGGAAACATTTGTTCACTTTTTAAGCCTTTGATAAAGGCTAATAAATTGAAAAAATTAAACGCCTTACCCGTTTCGTCTTCTGGATAATGATTATTCAAAAAGGTTAGATATTTGTTTTTAAATTCTACTTCTTTTGGATTTACAATTAGCTTTATAAATTGTTTAGAGGCAATAACTTGTGTTTCCGAGGAAACTAACATGCCATCTCGCCAAGCTAACAATACCCTGAAACCTAAGTGTTTTACTTTACTTGGTTCTGTAACAACGAAGGTGCGATTACGCAATGTAGATAAATGAGAACCAAACTCTTCTTTATCCGCAGCTTTCCCAGCATTATAGCTTCTTATAATGCATTCTGGATAGGAAATGAAAAAACTATCAGCACAGGACACATTAGATCGAGGTTTCTCTCTTCCCTGAACGACAAATGTTAGCTGCACCCCACCCAAAGGAATACTTAACGATGCAAGCATTCGTTTTTTTCCTTGCGCAAGTTCAATTATTTTCGACGCTGTCGAATTAGGAGAATGGTACAAGTCTAGAAGTAATTCATAGAGTCTAACATTGTCAAAATTCAATGGTGCTTCCAAAAACCTCAGCCTTTCTTTGACAAGTGCCAAAGTAAGGAGTTTAATCTCTCCAAAAAGCGATCGCACCTCTTCGTCACTTGCATTTTCACAATTGAGAGTAAAACCTACGTCCGCATCTGAAAAGCGCATACTAGCTAAGGTAAATTTGGTTCCTCCTCCGTACAATTCACACGCAAAAGGGGTTTTGGAATGGATAATTTTTGGTAGGCGTTCTCGCAGGTACTCAATAACTTCTCTAGCGGTAAAATGAAGAGGATGTTTCTGAAGAAATTCCCAAACATCTTCTAATTTATTGCCCGCGCGTATGAAGGTGACAAGCTTTTCTTTTACTGTGTCGAGTGGCCCGTGAGGACGCATAGGAGAGACCGATGTATTAAGAAACCCCTGAAAGCGCTCGTGTTCATCCTCGTGTAAAGGGCGAGAATATCCAGCTGTGGAAGCTTGAGCTTTCAGCTCTTTACTTTCCATCTGAGTCGCCAAAGCTTCGGGCAACGAGAAAACTTGTGCGGATGGATTAAATTTAAAAGGACCACTGTTATTACTAACCACAAGACACCATTATTATAACTTTTATAAAGTGCAATAATACACAAATTACTGTTTTTTATAAAGATAATAAATTGGATAGTTCTAAATTAAAATGATGAAAACTTGGATAAAAGGACTGAATGAAGCAATTGCATAAGTCAAGTTTGGAACTTTAAGACAACCGCGAAGCGGTAACTAAGCCACGCAAGTGGCGACAGTAGTTAGCCGCGGGTGATCGAGCAAAGCAAGGGAACCCGTTGAACAGGCACCCTAGATCAAGGAGCCACAACGTGGCGACAGATTGCTCACAACGAATAATTTCTGTCGCCACGTTGTGGCTTCTTATGTGAGGGGAATATTCCATGGGTTTCCTCGCTCGCTCGTCACCCATGGCTACCTACTGTCGCCACTAGCGTGGCTTAGTTACCGCTTCGCGGTTGTCAAAATGTTCTAAACTTGACTTATGCAATGCCTCAATCAGTCCATTGTCCAATTACCTGGTTTTCCTTATAATCACACACATGACAACGACCCCTTCACAAGAAATGCCCGTCCTCACGGTCTCACAGCTGACCCAGGCAATTAAAATTAGCCTCGAATCCACCTTCCCCTCAATCTGGTTGCAAGGGGAAGTCAGCAACTGCAAACTGCAATCCTCCGGCCATCTCTACTTTTCCCTAAAAGATCCTAACGCACAAATTTCCGCCATCATGTTTCGTGGCGATCTTTCTTCTGTCAAAACAATGCCGAAAGATGGCGCTCAAGTGATCATTCGCGGCGAAATCAACGTCTTTCCTCCTTCGGGAAAATACCAGATCATCGTGCGCGAAATGCGTTTGGCGGGCATGGGGGAACTCCTTCTACGCTTAGAAGAGTTAAAACTGAAGCTACACAAGCGGGGCTGGTTTAAATCGGAACACAAAAAGCCTCTTCCCAAATTCCCTCAGCGGATTGGAGTAGTCACAAGCCCTACTGGAGCTGTCATCCAAGACATCCTAAACATCTTATCGCGCCGTTCTGCAGGCTTTCACCTCATCCTCAACCCCGTACGTGTCCAAGGCGAAGGGGCTGCTCAAGAGATTGCACAAGCGATTGCTCAATTCAACACACATCATCTTGCCGATGTCCTGATTGTAGGCCGCGGTGGAGGCAGCATCGAAGATCTTTGGGCGTTTAACGAAGAAATCGTAGCAGAAGCGATTTTCAACAGCACCATACCAATCATTTCCGCAGTAGGTCATGAGACTGATCATTGCATCGCCGATTATGTTGCTGACGTCCGCGCACCGACTCCATCAGCCGCCGCGGAAATTGTCACTGCGGAAAAGAGGCAGCAACTGTTGCATCTTGACCAAACAAAAAGGCGTTTACAGCAGTGTGTAAAGCACTTAATTCGTCAAGATCGCCACCGCTTAGAAGGCTTGCGCAAGCATCCTATTTTTCAATCGCCCTACACGCTTTTGGGTCCGTGGATGCAGCGTTTAGACGTTGTGCGCTCTGGAGTCGATAGCAGCATGCAGCAGCTATTGATGCACTACCGCTTACGACTTGAAGGAATGCGACGACAGCAGCAAGGATTACGGCCGAGTGCTCAAATTGCCCATCTGAAGCAAAAGCTGTTACAATGGGATAAAGAATTGCGCAATGTGATGCTTACGCGTTTGGCTCATGCAAGAAAATTACTACAACAAAAGAATGATCGTTTAATTCATGGGAGCACCACTCAGTTATCTGGTCATCGCCGTTTATTCAACGCACAGTTCAAGCAAAATCAGTTACAACTTTCTTGGAACAGACTCACCTCTTTGCGTCGCGAACGCTTGACGAAACTAACGGACTCTCTGCATGCTGTAAACCCTAAAAATGTCTTAACAAAGGGGTATTGCATTCTCTTTGCGGAAAAAACAGGTTCCGTTATAACATCTATCAAAGACGTCAAGGTTAAGCAAGAAGTGCGTACGCTACTTGCTGACGGCAGCATACTTTCAACGATCAAGGACACAATTGCCAGTGACTAACCCCTCCAATCAAGCGAATCAAAAAACACAGGAAGAACTCGGTTTTGAAGCTGCATTTGCTCGACTTGAGCAAATTTTAGAGCGCATGAATTCAGGCGCGATTAGCTTAGATGAATCCTTAAAACTGTACGAAGAAGCGGATCGCTTGATCACTGTCTGCAGCAAACGTCTAAACGACGCAGAGCGCAAAATTGAGATCCTTGTAAAAAATCGCAATGGGGAGCTTTCTCTCAATACCGAACAGCAGCCTGTCACACAGGATTACCCTTACAATGCACCTAAAGGTTAATGATGAATGATTCCCTCCTAAAAAAGATTCATTCACCAGAAGATCTTAAAAACCTAACCGAACTCGAACTAAACCAACTGGCAGCCGAAGCGCGTGCGCGTATTATTGAAGTGATGTCGGTTAATGGGGGTCACTTAGGATCCAATTTGGGTTCAGTCGAGCTCACAATTGCTCTTCACAAGGTTTTCGAATCTCCTCAAGATAAATTCATTTGGGACGTCAGCCATCAAACGTACACGCACAAACTGCTCACGGGACGCCAAGAAAAATTCCATCAGATTCGCCAATTTAAAGGTCTCTGCGGCTTCTGCCATCCAAAGGAATCCCCTCATGACCACTTTTATGCAGGCCATGCGGGTACAGCTCTCTCTTTAGCTTTGGGTGTGGCAAAAAATCGCGATCTGACCAAGCGACAAGAGTACGTGATTCCAATCATTGGAGATGCCACATTAACCTGTGGAATGTCCCTAGAGGCACTCAACAACATTTCGCGCTCACTGCAACGCTTCATTGTCATCTTAAATGACAATGAGATGTCGATCTCAGAAAACGTCGGTGCAATCACGCATATTTTAAGTCGCATTCTAAGCAACCCCCTCACAAATAAGCTACACCAGGAAATTGACTCGCTCGTTTCCAAAATTCCCAGCTATGGAACAAGTTTGGCGAAGCAGGGACACCGCATAACTGAATCATTAAAAAATCTGGTCAGCCCAGCAGCATTTTTCGAACACTATGGTCTTTCTTACATTGGTCCGATCGATGGACACGACATCCAAAAAATGATCGATGTCTTCGAAGGATTAAAAGATTCGCAGTGGCCGGTCATCGTGCACGTCCTCACCAAAAAGGGACAGGGCATGGACGAGGCGATCAAAAATCCTGTTTCCTATCACGGTGCACGCCCCTTTTCCATCGACACTGGAAAATTTCTGCCTGTGGTTTCTGCAAAGCCTACCTTCCCTAAGATTTTTGGAGCGCATATGCTAAAGCTAGCAGAACGCGATCCGAGTTTGGTTTGCGTGACACCAGCGATGTCCGCAGGATCTTGCCTCGATGACTTCATGAAAAAATTTCCAGATCGCTGCATCGATGTGGGCATTGCAGAGTCACATGCGATCACGTTTGCCGGAGGCATCGCTTACGGCAAAAAAATGAAGGTTGTCGCCTCTATCTACGCTACATTCTTGCAACGCGCATTTGACAATCTATTTCACGATGTATGCCTTCAAGAGCTTCCGGTTGTGTTTGCCATCGATCGCGCTGGTATTTCGGGTCCTGATGGCTCAACCCATCACGGCATTTACGACATTTCTTTCCTCAATGCAATGCCAAACATGATCATCTCTCAACCACGCAATGGCCACGTATTGAAAGAGCTACTAGAATCCTCATTCCATTGGGGTCGTCCAGCTGCAATTCGCTATCCAAACATGGCAACCGAAGATTCAGATGCTCCGATTCAACAGCGTCAGCTAGGCCAAGGGGAAATTTTAAGCGAAGGTGAAGACCTCCTGATCATTTCCTTAGGTCACATGAACAACACGGCATTGCAAGTGCGCGATCGACTTCTGCCTATGGGAATTAAAGCCACAATCATGGATCCTGTCTTCATTAAACCGTTAGACAGTGAACTCCTTTATCGCCTGTTGATGAACCATACAAAAATTGTCACCCTTGAAGAACATTCAGTGACTGCAGGTATGGGAGCGATCATTAACAACTTCCTGATGCAAAACGGATTCAATCATGTGCAGGTCTTGAATCTAGGTGTTCCCGAAACATTCCTGGATCAAGGAAGCCACGCTGACTTAATCAACGAAATTGGCTTAACACCAGATAAAATCACGCAACGCATTACCCACCACTTTTCCTTGCAGAAAAGCTCCCTTGCTTCTATAGCATAGGGAATTCAAGGAGGCCCTAAATGATCATTGCCCTCTTTGCCAACAGCAGCAAAGAACACGCCAAATCGATTGCAACCGATGTTTGCAAGTTTCTTCGCAACCAAGGTGTCACGGTAGTCGCAGAAGATGCAACAGCTCATCTCATCGGAGCCGAAGCGTTTTCTAGCATCGATGTCTCTCGTGTCGACTACATGATTTCTATGGGCGGCGATGGCACCATTTTGCGCGCCTTCCACGCCTACCCTGAACTCAATGCACCTATCTTGGGAATCAACCTAGGCAGCTTGGGCTTTATGGCCGATATCAAAATCGAAGAGATCTACCCCTGCCTAGAAAATCTCTTAAGTGGAAAATTCAACATTCAAGATCGCATGATGATCCAAGGAAATACGGCTAAGCAAAAGACCTGTTTTGCCATTAATGACATCACTGTTCACCGCGCACAAAATCCCTCGTTAATCAATTTAGAGATCTTTGTCGATGGCGTCTACCTAAATACGTTTTCTGCTGACGGGATTATTATATCTACTCCCAATGGCTCTACAGCCTATTCGCTTGCTGCAGGAGGCCCTATATTGACTCCGGAACTACAAGCACTTGTGTTAACGCCGATCTGCCCACACACCATTTCCAACCGTCCAATCGTTTTAATGCCTAAAAAGGAATTGCAGGTACGTTACATCTGTGAACAGGAACGCGAGCCCATAGAGGTTGCCTACGACGGCTTTTCTCACTTCCCAATGTCAGAAGGCGTTTTATATGTACAACAGGCACGTCGCACATTTCGTTTGATCAACATGGAAAACTACGACTATTTCGCCACCCTGCGCTCCAAATTAGGCTGGACGGGTAAGTTACGTGCCGCTAAGGGGACTTCGTCCCCTTAGAACCCCTACCAAAGGGTAGGATGGCTTGGAAAAACAACTAGGCGCCAAAACTGAATAACCATTTCAAAGTAAAATGACCAGACCGGGACGGTCTGGCTACACTCTGGCCACGTTGACGATTGAATCGTAAAAAGAAGGTAGCCAGGCCGTCCCGGCCTGGTTTTTATATACAAAATGAATATTAACGACTTTTACCAGACCGGGGAACGCCTTAAGAGGATGTTACCTGCTCGGAAACACCTTTCTTCTCTTCTTTTTGTTCCTGAGGCCTATATTGACTGCTATTGATGATTGCAAGAGCTGTGTTTACAGCTTCATCGTCAGGCGTTATTTGTTGCATGGCTTTTAATATTGTTAAACCATTTTTGCGAATCTCATTTGCGGAAAGCTTTCTGAGAGAGTTTGTACTAAAACGGCCATTTTTATTTTTTTCTATCTTATCTAATGCTATTGTATTTACCGGTTCTGTTGGTGCTTTTAATGTTACAAGTCCAGCACAGATAATCGTATAGTATATAATGACCGTTTCTCTCGGTGCAGAAACTCCCACTAACCCTAAAGTTAAAAATCGACCAGCAGTCGCAATCTCAGACAACGCGTCAAGAGAGTATGTATCCTTCGCTTTTGGTCGGTCGATACCCTTTTGATAACACAAAAGACCCAACTTCTGCATTGCTAACTTACATTTTTTTTGATCTTGTGGATTGCGCTTGAGATACTCTTTCAATACATAGTGAATTTGTTTATAAACTTTTACTTCAAGATCTTTTGGAACATTTGAAAGTTGTTGGAGAACAAATTTTATCAGATTTGGTGCAGCGGCCTGTTGTTTAATATCAGAATTATCTTGAATGTTTTCTATCAACAAACCAAATTCTTGTTGTGGCAACAACATACGTGTTGTTTCTTCTCGTTGAAATGGCGTCACTTTCGTAGGTGAAGGACTAGCCGCTGCAGCTGCATCAAAAGCACCCCCCAAATATTTGCTTGGTGTTGTTTCAGATGAAGGGACCTCAGGTGGTTGTGGGTTAAAAAAAGGAGAATTTAAAGGATCTTTCTCTGTCGCGAAACTTTTCTCTTGCTGCTTGCCTTCTGGTGTCGAAGAGACGGCTAATTCTGTACTATTGTTTGAAGAGGGTTGCAACTTCCGTTGACAACATACTGCCTTCACAGTCAACACAAAACCAGCGATCATACTTGCTGAAAAAATGACACCAGCTAGCAGCTTCGGAGTCAATATGTACCCAAACACCAGGTGTCCGGGTACATACAATACAGATGCCGAAGAAAAAACGACAACCAAACCACCGACAATTCCAGCTCTAAAAAGAATGCGCAAAGCCACACGACAGGCGCTTTGTGTTTCTGCAGATCCCTCACGAGCGAATACTTCGGTCCTTACTGTAGATGCAGGCAAAAGACCTGCATCTGATGGTCTAATTGTAGGTGTAGGCATGATTATGGTTTCTTCTTCTGTTCAGCTGGTGAAGCAGCCTGTAATTTTGTTAGCCCTCGTTTTCTTGAGGGTGAAGGAGTTGGAGCTAGTTGTTGCATAGCTCTTCGAAGAGGCGGCAAGGCTAAACCAGCCAATTTTGTCTGCTTCTTATTCGACTCCTCAGCCTCAATATCTGATATTTGAAGAGAATTTAGTATCCCCTCTGCTGCCGCGAAACGATCGGATGGCTTAGAAGCCGTCAGCATTTTTTTTAAGTTTTCTCTTGTTGAACTTTTTTTTCCCTGTTTTATTATGTCAAGCACTGTTGGGGTTAACCCTTTCTTAGGTTCAGCCGCAGACACTTTTTCATCAGTCTCCTTTTCAGAATGTTTTTGCATAACATTTGTATAACAGAACATAGCCAGAACACGACCTTTGTTTAACTCTGTTGTCCTGCCCATATATGAAATTACAAGTGGTTGAACTAATGAATAAACGCGATTCCAAATAGTCGAGAATAGTTTTTTTCGCGCATCAATTTCTTTTTGCTCCGCCTCTGTTCTTCGCAAGGCTTCTTGTTGCTCTGCTTCTGTTCTTACCGGGGCTTCTTTTTGTTCAGCTTCCTTTTTCTCCGCATCTTTTCTTTGTAAAGCTTCTGTCCGTTCTTTGCCTAGTAAGGCTTCTTCTTCAGTGATGACGTGGGTAAATACAGCAACAGCAAGGATACACATTTTGTCATATGTCACTTGTTGTTGGGATGCATCAAGGTTTGCTGCAATATATTTCTCAGATAGAAATTCAACAGCTTTAAATTTACTTGAGTCCGCAACGAACTCTCTGAGTGTCTTTTGCTCTCCTTCGTTTCCTATGCGTATTTTCTCAAGCATTTTATCTAAGGTTTCAGCTCCTTGCTCTGGAGAAGAAGCAGCGGCTGCAGCGGCAGAAGCAGCGGCAGAAGCAGCGGCGGCGGCGGCGGCGGCAGATTCTAGGCCAGAAGGAGCTGCGGTGGTGGTTGTGGTAGTTGGTGCTGCAACACTTGCTTTAGCAGGAGCTGCAGTACCTGATCCTGTCGCTGTCGATCCTGACTCTCCAGCTGCAGCTTCCTTTTTAGTTCTACAGCAGCAACAGCAGTATTTAACTAATCTGACTAGTCCTGCGATAACGAGTATTCCAACTGCTATGCCGACCACTGCTCCACCTAAGCCTAAAGCCACTTTCATCGGTGTGATCACGTGACCAGCTAAGGATTTTGAAAGAATTGCAGGTGTTTGAACTGGCAAATACATTGCTTGTCCCGCTTTAGGCGAAAGGTAAACAACTCCTGCAACTGCAGCAGCAAGAACTCCTACAGTAGCTATAGCGTAACTTGCAACTTTACAAGTGCTGCAATTTGTTGCTGTCCCCTTACCGGATCCTGATGATACAAGTGCTGATCCCCCTGCTGCCACGGCTAAGGAAACTGGGTCTTTTGGGGCTGCTGCTGATACTGGCTGACTCTTCATAATCCTCTCTTTAGTTTAATCTGTTTTGTTTCAGATAGTTTACGTAAACTTCCTTATTAAGGACAACATTCTTCCTATTTGGAGTGCGGGGGCTTGCACTTACAGTTGGACACATCTTTGCCTTGGAGGCTTTGTCGATAAGGTAGCCAGGCCGTCCCGGCCTGGTAAAAAAAGGACGACCAGACCGGGACGGTCTGCCTACCTTAATTATCACGGCTTGTAGATGTGTCCAACTGTAAGGGCTTGCCACCGCACTCCAAATTAGGAAATTCGTTTAACTTTTTTTAAATAACACGTCTATTTTTTTGGTCCTATCTACAACAGATGCTAATTGCTGAGCTTGCTTCAAAAGAAAATCAGCATGCTCTGATTGTGTGCTTTTAATCTTTAAGGAGCTTAAGTACATAACTTTACCAAACGCATGCATACGATGTTTTTCTGTAGCTGTCATGCTCTCGTCTTGCTCCTTTGATAGCAAATCAAGAGATTGCTTTACCTTAGAATCAAGTAAATTAGCATGATTTGGATGTTCTACAAATTGCTCTAATTCTCTTCGTTCTTTCGCGTTTTTACCTGCACACTTCACGATTAATTGATTTAATTTTGTAGCATCTGTTTCATTCCGGCTAATCGTAACAACAGCCGGATTTGCAACATAACCAATCGGTTTTTGGAGGCAACGCTGAACTAATCTAAAAATAATTAAAAGGAGCAATGCCGTTCCCATCACACAAAAACCTACCTTTAAAACTGTAACCAGGTGGGTTGTCAATGCAACAGGCCCGCTACCAGAAACTGGAGGCACATTCTTGGAAAATGGCTGATACACGATTTGCAGCACGGTCGCAGCCCAAACACCTACAGCCGCCAAAGCATAGATTGCAACCCAGTTTGTTTTTTTTTGTACTTTGGCAGAATCAGATTTTGAACTTTGCTGGACCGATGGGGGTATTGTACCGGATGGTCCTTTTGTTTCTACTGTAGACGTCATAGCGTTCTCTCTTACTTTTAGTTTAAAATGCTTTTCCGATTAGTTTATAAAATTTCGCATATCATGACAATCTAAACATTTTCTTAATGTGTAAAAAAGAGGTAATATCTTTGTTCTAATGTTCTATTGGACTGGACAGTATGGACGAAATGAAATAATTGCATAAGTCCTTTTTACTTTTTGATGTTAGCGGTCTTGGCCGCTTGGGGGCTCCAAAAGCGAAGAACATCGGCAAGCCGATGTTTAGGAAAGCGGCACCAAGGTGCCGCTCTCCAATAAGGAATGTTAAGCTCTATGACCACAACCTTAGTTGTTCAAGGAGGCTTTTTTCTCCTCTTTTGCTGGTGTTGTTGGTGCAGCTGGTGTAAACCCTTCTATGGCCTTCAGGGCTGATTCGACATAGGGGTGTTTGGTTGCATCAAGAGACTTCAATAAGGCAATTCCGTTATCTTTTGTTGGCATTTTCAAAAATGCCTTCATTTCATGAGAGTGACGTCCCCTATTTAGAACAAGAACCAATGCATCTTCTGTCACTTTTGACATTTTGATCTTAGTCACAATTAGGTGCACAAATGCCGCTTGAATCCCAACGTAATTAGGAGAACTCGCATCATAATTTCCTATTAGATATCTATAAGATCTCATTGGTGCTTGCCACTTATCAACATCTTGTTTTGACGCCTTTGCGCTTTCGTATAAAAAAGTGCCTAATGTTAAAATTGCCTCTAAACCACGCTTAACTTCTCCGTCATTTTTTCCATTTACAGATGTGAGATACGTGTCTATCTGTTGCATTGCTCTTTTCCATGAGGATTCGTCCTGGAGACTCCATTGTGGAAGACTATTACCTTTTGTTGAAATCCAATCAACTACAGCTTTACTTATAGCTAAGCTATCTGGATTATTAGAATTCACACTTTGGAAAAATGGATGAGATTGCGCAGGTTTGGCTGGGGAACTTTTAGACTGTATTCCAGCACCTCCGGCTGGGCTTTTTGGACTTAATGCTGCTACTGCAGCTGATATGGATCGAGATACGCGTTTTGGGCTGCCTGATGCTGCTGTTACAACGGATGCGGCTGAAGCTGCAATAGCTGCTGCAGGAACTGCAACACCGGATTCGGCTGAAGCTGCGGCTGGGACCGCGGCGGCTGCAGCACTAGCTGCTGCCACAAGTGTCGCTGATTGGTCGACTTCTGCTAGGTCTGCAGGTTTAGCAGATGAAGCTAAATCATCATTACCACTATCAGCTCCGCCACTTGCCGCAGCGCCAACACCTCCACCAGCTCCAGTTCCAGAACCCCCAACTTCATCATGAAAATGAGGTTCATTGTCAACATCATCATGTGCAGATGAGTCACTTGCAGATGCCGCAGCAGCTGCTGCTGCTGGAACACCACTCACTAAAGGAGAACCATCGGATTCACTTCGCGATCCAGCCGACAAAGAACGTCGATGGCTTATCTCGCCTTCACTTTTAGACGCTCCGAATGGCACAGCAATTCCCGCAACAACACCAGCACCTCTTGCTCGGTATAGCGGCAAGCTATCTAGTGCTCCTGCAAAAGGGAATCTTCCACTAGCGTGACCTAACCCTGCACCACCTCCAGAACTAAAATTAAATAAATCTCTTCCTTCTCCAACCCCTTCTGCATCTTCATCAATATGATGGCCACTTGCGCTTAGATCTTCACTTCCTTTTCGCGATCCGGGAGACGATGAAGGACGTAGACCTCCTGCCCCAGATGCACCTCTTGCAGCAGTAGTAGTGGATGGACCACCAAGAAGGCCTAAGCCTAGCCCACTTCCTAACCCACTTCCTGCGCTAATTCCATGGGAATGCCCACTTCCATGCGCATGTCCATGTCCTGCTCCTCCTGGTCCAAAGGAGCTTCCATGTGAATGTCCATGAGGAGAAGAAGGTGGAGAAGAAGACAATGGAGCGCTTGTAGAATCACTTGAGCCAGCTGCACCCTTTCCTGAACTACCATGTGCTTGCTTTGTTCCCGAAGGCTTGCCACTATTGCAAAGATAAGCCAGAATTGCATACACACATTTTGAAATCACAGCTAGAAGTAACGCAGCAGCTCCTGCTACGATAGGTGTAATTTGTTTGCCTTTCCATACAGCTAAAGCAGGCATATAATGAGCTGAGGCAGCAGCTAGACCAACAAAAACACCAGTTGAAATGATAAACTTGACACTTACTAATCCACAAATTTTTGAATCACTCGGTTTTCTTCTTGTTGCTGAGTCTTTATGGGGTTCTGAAGCACCTGCACCTGCTCCTGTATGACTAGGTCTACTTACTGCTGCTGATTGCGTCGGCATAACTATCCTTTTTTATGGTTAATAAAAACTGGTAAAAGCAAAATCGTCTAATCTTAAGACTGTATACTATTAAAGCCAACATCTTTCTTTTTGCTTAATTAATTTGATTTTGTTGAGAAGCTTCAGAAGCTATAGAACCAGCTGGAGGTTGTCTGCAGGAAACAATAATGATTCCTAAAAGGATACCAATGGCTAAGCTTGATGCTAGAGTTACTGTTGCTGTATAAAAGGCCAATGTTGTAACAGAAGAGATTCGGTAGACAATGGTGATGCGATGTGCCAACACAACGGAGAGTGCTGCAACACCACCTAATCCAGCGCCGATGCGCAAAGCTTTACCCATCACATCTGTAATGATATTGCATTTTGGAAGATTAAGATTTTTTCGTTGAATTTGAATATAATCTACAAATCTATTCAACATCACTCTAAATGAAACTACTGAATTCGTTGCTGTCATTGTCATAGCAAAGTCCTTTTTATTACATTGGTTTAATGATCTCAGCGCACTGTAGCAAAAGACGCGTAAAATTTACCAAGTTTTTTTTACACTTGTTTTAGACCTGAACAAGTTGGAATTGGGACATTGGACTTATTGAGACGATTGCATAAGTCCTTTACCAGGCGTCCTCGGCCTGAATGTAACCAGGACGTCCCCGCCCTGCAAAAAAAGAAGGTAGCCAGACCGTCCCGGTCTGGTAAAAAAGGACGACCAGGCCAAGATAGTTCGTTGGAAAATTGTTACGGCACAACAAGATCACCCGGCTTTGCAGGGCGGGAGAGGCTGTGAAAATTTAACGGATGAGCAACAAATTGACGAAAAATGACAGGCTATGCAGATGATGACGCGGTCGTAGTGCATACTACGACCAAGGAATAAGATGCATAGAATGACATTTTTCGTCAATTTGTTGCTCTATTTGGGAATTTTTCACAGCCTCGGACGCCCCTGGTTACTTTCAGGCCGAGGACGGCCTGGCTTATGAATCAGGCACGGGCAAGGGTGAGGGATTGTCTTTGTCACCTAGATAAGGAGACTAGCGGGGTTTTCCAAAAGCTTTTGAAGGGTTTTGATAAACCGCGCTGCTGCGACTCCATCAATCACGCGATGGTCTACTGATAGTGACACATTCATCACTTGACCAACACTCACGACTCCCTCTTTTACCACAGGCGCCTCTTGAATGGCACTCACAGCCAAAATCGCGCCTTGGGGTGGATTGATGATCGCTTGAAAATCGGTGATCCCAAACATGCCCAAATTGGACACCGTAAAAGATCCCCCTTTATATTCATGCGCTTCTAATTTGCCCTCTTTTGCTCGTTTAGCTAGAGAACGCATTTCCACAGATAGCTCTCCCACATTTTTGTAGTCGGCGTGACGGATGATCGGAGTGATCAACCCCTCGTTAACACTTACCGCCACAGAGAGATCGATCGTTTTAAAACGAATGATCTTTTGTTCGAGGGAATTAAAGCCACTGTTGACTTCAGGATGCTGACGCAACGCCAAGGCACATGCACGCAAAACAAGATCGTTGACAGAGACTTTAACATCACTATTTGCCAGCTGTTCGCGTGTGGCAACCAGCGCTTTTACATCAATCGCTTGCTGCACATAAAAGTGAGGAATAAAACTCTTGGACTCTTGCAAGCGCTGAGCAATCACTTTTCGCATTGGTGACAACGTCTCTTCTTCATATGTACCGGGTACGATTTGTGGGGCTTCGCGACGTCCAAATGTCACAAGTCCTGTCGCCTGAGCACGCTCTAAATCATCACTCACAATGCGCTCACCAGGACCCGTCCCTTTAACGGTTGATAAATCTAATCCTTTTTCTTTAGCAAGTTTGCGTGCTAGTGGAGATGCCACAATGCGTGTTTCAGCTAGATCTGAGGGCAAAGCAAATTTGTAGTCGGTCAGTGGAGCTTCAGGTACAAAGCTAGGTTGCTTCAACGTCGCTTCCCCTGCTGATTTTACTTCACTCGATTTTTTGGATGCTTCTTTGATGGGATCGACAGCTTCAGCTTTTGCTTTTGGTTGGGCTGGAGTAGACCCCTGAGGCACATACCCTTCAATCTTTTCATTTTTATCTTCTGTCAGCACGGCAATCGCTTGATTGACGATCGCACTTTTTCCCTCTGAAATGATAATTTGTCGCAACCAGCCGGAATCGATTGCACTGTGTTCAACAGTGGCTTTGTCTGTCGCGACATCAAGCAGCAAATCGCCTGCTTTTACCTGTTCTCCAACAGCTTTATGCCATTTCACAATTGTCCCCTCTTCCATTGTTGGTGAGAGTTTAGGCATAGTGAGTGTAAATGGCATAAAAACCTTCGAAAAAAAATTAGTGATTCAAAACTTTGTTCACGCCGGCAAGAATGCGAGGAATTGTAGGCATCGTTTCGCGTTCCAGCATCTTTGAATAAGGCATTGGGGTTTCGCGCTGACAAATTCTTTCTAGCGGCGCATCGAGGTAATCAAAACAGTGTTCCATAATTTGAAATCCTATTTCGGCACAAATTCCAGCGAAGCTGTGGCCCTCTTCTACTAGAAGACAGTGATTTGTTTTGCGAACGGATGCAGCCACTGTGGCTATATCCAGAGGCTTAATTGTACGCAAGTCGATTAACTCTGCACGAATTCCCTTAGCTGCTAACTCTTTCACAGCTTCGCGACACATGTTGACCATACGGCTGTGTGTCACAATCGTGATAGCGTTTCCTTCAACCACAACTTTAGCTTTGCCAATCGGAACCAAATATTCCTTCACAGGAATTTCCATTTTATCGCCATAAGACAATTCCGCTTCCAAAAACAGAACGGGGTTGTTGTTTCGAATGGCAGATTTCAATAGCCCTTTAGCGTCGTAGGCATTACTAGGAGCAATAATAATGATTCCAGGCAGATTTCCATATATAGCTTCTACACAATGGGAGTGTTGACTTGAAACCTGTGCGGCGGCACCATTTGGACCGCGTATGACCATAGGAACGGAAAACCGATTGCCTGACATGTAGTACATTTTCATGGCGTTGGAGATAATTTGATCGGCTGCAACGAAAGAAAAATTAAAGCTCATCACCTCAACAACAGGTCGCAAACCTGTCATGGCGGCTCCAACCCCCATCCCCACAAATCCAAGTTCAGCTATAGGTGTGTCGACAACGCGTTGTGGACCCCATTTTGCCAGCATTCCTTTCGTGACTTTATAGGCGCCATTATACTCTGCAACCTCTTCACCCATGATAAAAACGCGGGAATCGCGTTCCATCTCTTCATCCAGAGCCTGTCGCAACGCTTCTCGAAATTCTACTACTTGTGTCTCTTCAGACATCATTCATCCTATGGGGCAAAAACGTCTTGTTCTAATTCGATGGGGTCAGGCCAAGGACTCTGTTCCGCATATTCCATGGCCGCTAACACTAGCTCGCGTTCTTGTTTGTCGATTTGATTATATGTCTCTTCATCCAGCATTTTCGCTTCTATTAACTCGTTCCGCAAAATCAAAATCGGATCGCGCTCCATATATGTTTTGAGCTGCTCTTTGGAACGATAGAGTGCCGGATCGGAGATCGAATGTCCCTTAAAACGTTCTGTGACCACTTCGACGAGTACTGGACGACCAGTTTCAAGCACTTCACGGTGCACCTGTTCAAAGCCTGCATAGCAGTGAAAGAAATCGAGCCCATCGAATGTATACCCCTTCATGCGGTAACTAGGAGCGATCTCTTCTGCTAATTTTTCAACGCAAACAGCTCGGCTAACATGCGTTCCCATCCCCCACTGATTGTTCTCAATGACGTAGATGCAAGGAAGATTCCAAAGCGATGCGATATTTAATGATTCATGAAAGGCACCCTGAGCAACAGCACCATCGCCTAAAAAGCAGATGGCCACCTCATCCTTTTTTCCCTGATACTTGATCGAAAAGGCAGCCCCAGTCGCAATGGGCACCTGACCCGCCACGATGCCAAATCCACCCAACAAGCGCTCGGTATAAAAGTGCATAGAGCCACCTCGCCCTTTAGCATTGCCTGTGGCGCGTCCATACAACTCTGCCATCAATTCGTTCGGTGTTGCACCTAGCAACAGTGCAAGCGCATGGCAACGGTATGATGTGACAAACCAGTTATTTGGTCCCAAGACTTGGTAAATAGAGGTTTGAATCGCTTCCTGACCGACGTAGGAGTGAAAAAAGCCGCCAACCTTTCCTTGTAGATAAGCCGATTCTGCACGCACTTCAAAATTACGAATTGACAACATACGTCGCAGATTTTCTAAAAGCGTCGTTTTGCCTAGCTGCGCAATGAGCTTCTTGCGGTCAACAGAAATAAAATCGCGTTTGACGTGTTGTCGTAAAGGAGGAACTGTGCTGGACATGAATACCTTATTAGGAGTTCGAAGCTAAATTAGGAGTTCGACGCTAAACAAACCTGTTCTGCTTGCTGTTCTAATTGTACTTCGCGGTCTACAACAGCCACGACGCAAGAGTCGGACCACACATTGACCACTGTTTCCAGCATATCAATTAACGCATAAAAAGGTAAAATAATTCCTAATAGATTCAAAGGAACATTCATTGCTGCCAAGAAAGCTCCCGACAGGAAGAAACAGCCCATGGGGACTCCGGCATTGCCCACAGCGGCTACGGTCGCAACAAAGATCCACATCACCATTTCTGGTAAGCTAAAGGTCATTCCATTACTCATCGAGACAAACAACACTGTAATGTAAATGAACGCCGCACACCCATTCATATTGATGGTGGTGCACAGTGGAAATGTAAAGCCTGCTAGCTTTTTAGAAATGCCCAAACGCTCTTCAGCACAGCGCATCGCTAAAGGGAGTGTCGCGCTTGAAGATTTGCTGAAAAAGGCCAAAGATAATGCAGGAAACATTCCTTTCGCTAATCGAATGGGGGATAACCCTTTTGCCTTTACGAAAATGGGTAACACAACTAAGGCTTGGATAAGATTTGCCAACACAACGCAAAGAAGATAGAGAGCTAAACTTTTTACATTCAATCCCTCGCGCATGTCGCGAATAAAGAGCGCAATAAAGCTCCAAATTGCAAATGGAATAAGCAGCACGATCCAACTAGTTACCTTCATAATCATGGCATACAGACTAGAAAAGAGGGAGTGAAGAACGGTGCGATTGTGCTCTGGCAACGCTAGAGTCGCCAAGCTAAATAATAGCGCCAAAACGAGAGCTCCAATAACGTGACTCTCGCTAAACGGGTGGACAACGTTTGAAGGGATCGCTTGCATTAAGTAGGTAAGGTAGCCTTTATCAGAACCTATAGGAGCTAAAGTTTCCTGAGTGATCACATTCGCTTTTACAGGATCAATCGTCACAAAAAGGATGAACGCAAGTGTTGCAGCAATAACAGTGGTTAATAGAGTAAATTTCATTACTCTTTTGCCCAGATTTTTAAATTCATGGATATTGTCCATACCGGAAACGGTAGAGACAATCGATAGGAATATGATAGGTACGCTGACCAGTTTTAGGAGATTCATAAAGATATCTGAAACGGCCGATGCCACACTGTTTAGTGTAGGATCGTTCAGATAACCCGTCAGGAGAGCTAACATTACAGCTAAGCTCATTGCAAAAGTAGAGTTCCAGTAACGTGTCATTATGCCTCTTTATCCCTTTTTTTAAAGCAATGAGCTTAGCTGTAGGAGCGCTAGCTTGTCAAGTCGAATCGAATCCTAGTACGAGCGATAATCTCGAAATGCAATGAAGTTCTCGTTCACTAGTTTGCCAAAAGTTATTGACGACATTGCAACTGCAAATCCAATTGCAAAGAATCCAAAACTTGTCCCCGCAGAGGCAATCGCTAAACTGCTAAACATTGCAGCTAACGCAAGTAAAGTAATAACAGTTGTAACAGCAAGAACTCTTTGTTTTGGTGTTGAAAAGCAACTGTAGTAACATTGATTTAAACTTTCTCCAATTCGTGTCATAAATCAACCTCTTAAAACTAATGTTAATTAAATTAAAGCCCAAAACTATTTCTAAACAACATGTTTGGATCAGCGCCATTAACAGCTGCCATACCAATTGCTGCAAATGAAACAAACATCAAGGGAAAACCAATACCCGTCAAACCAGTTGCAAGAAGAACGATACTTGCAACAAAAGCAATGACAGCGACAGCAAGTAAAGTAATTGTAGTTTTTTGCTGTGGTGTTAAGTTTTGTATTACTTCGCTTAGTCTAGGTCTAGGTGCATAATATTGATATCCACTAATTTCATTAACCATAAAACCCTCCAATTAAAAATAAGTTATATATTAATTATAATAAACAATTAATTTTAATTCAAGTTTTATTTTAAATTTATTTATTGATGGTAAATAGTTGTTTATGAACGATAATGGACGATAATAGACGGATTGAGACAATTGCATAAGTCCTAATTGTAACAACAGTATGACATTAGGGACAGAGAATACAGTTTTTGTCCCTAATGTCTCCAAAGTCTCTACAGTCCCTATTCCATCTCCAGTAGCTAGCGGTACGTTAGCTTGTGGGCCTCTCTTTGCGCCTTTGCGTCTTTGCGTTAAAAAAAAATTTCAGAAAAGGTAATACCTACTCAAAACAAACCACCACTTAAAAACAATATTTCAACGCAAAGACGCAAAGGCGCAAAGAGAGGATCAATTCGGTACCTTACAACAAACTAGTATTTCGTAGCTCCGGACTTTTGCAATTGTCTCGGTTGGACATGGAATGATTGGACGAATTGGACCATATTGGACCATATTGGACAAACTTGGACAAGAAAGGACAGAGCTAGAATTTTGTGAATTTGGAATAAAAAAGTAGACTTGTTATTTAAAACAGTAAAAATTTTCGTCATTTTCGTCATTTTCGTCATTTTCGTCCTTTTCGTCATTTTCGTCCTTTTCGTCCTTTTCGTCAAAAAATAACGTTTAACCGCGGACGCATCTTCTGTAACTGCTCCATAAAAGTCGGCGAAACACGACAGCGCGTAATGATCAATGTCTGCAACTGACTGGCTTGTCGCACAAAACTCAACAACCCCTTCTCAGAAATTTCAGGACAGCGTGTTAAATCAAGATATTGCAACTGCCGGCATCGGGTGACAATTTCCAATAAAAGACCGTCAGACAAATGACAACGCGCAGCATTTAAAACCATTAATTGACTCAAGGAATGTGCTAACTCAAAAAAAGCCTTATTTGTAAGATGTTTACACTCTGCAAGACTGAGTTGCATGAGCTGAGGGACTGCTTTCACAATCAAGGAAAACTCCTCATCGTGAATCTGTCTACATCGCGAAATATCCAAAGCAATCAACTGCGGTAAATTTTGAAGCTCCCCCCAGGCAGCATAGGTCAACTGCATATTTCCGCTCAAATTGAGCTTTTTAATGCCCGTACACTTTGCTATTAGCGTCTTTAATATCGCATCTGTAAGCCAGGGACTTTGCGAGACATCTAATTCTAAAATGGTCGAAGGAACATCTTGAAGAGCTTCTCGTGATAGTTGGGAATGACTGATATCTAACGAAATGAGCTGCGGACAATTTCTTACCACTATCCTGAATTCAGGCCGTTCCGCCAACGTACCTCCACAAATCAAATGCGTCACCCAAAACTGCAGCTTTGTAAATAGATCCAATGTGACATCGCGAAACTCTACAAACTCAAAAGCAAGAGGGGTGACTCCTTTCGATTTCACGCTCTCAGATAACTCCAAAACGGATTCAATTTTTGCTCCCCAACGCGCCTCATTGATAATCGCACAACTGACTTGTTTCAATATATTCCACGATTTTTTGTGAGCCAAGATTAGCGTTTCTACCGCCGTGTCCTTATTGACGTATCGTTTTAAGGTCTCTTGACACGCCTCCATCAGATGCAAAAACTGTAAATCTGTCGCATGCTGTAGGAGCTCAAAAAGCTCCTGTCGTCCCAGCTTCCACGCTTCTGCCACGTTGCCAGTAGTGACACATTCAATCAGCAAAGGCAAAAACATTGGAGGCATTTTCTTTAAGATAACTGTCGTCTGATTCTTATCGCGCTCGGCACGCAAAAGATCGTGAAACACTTCACTGCTAGCAATGAACAAAAGACTATTAACTGCTATGCGATTTCCAGAAGCCTCTACAGAAATGTCTAACGGGATTACAGATCGCAATGCTGAATAATGATGCTGCAAAATTTGGGCTATGAATTGAATAGAATCGTTCCACAATCGATCCTGAAACGCCTCTTCGGTCATCCATTCCAGCGCAGCACGCATGAAGATAGAATGTGTGTCACTCCATGTTTCATCATCACACGCATATTCGAAAAAGAGGATAAGTGTATTGGGTTGTTGCACTAGCTGATCAAAGAGCTGCTGATCATCTTCAATTTGACTATACGATGAAAACTCTGAAGGAAGAAGCGCTGGTAACTGCATGGTTACGAACGAAGAGAAAAGCGCTGTTTCATTTCAAGCGTCCAATCTTCTAATACGCGTTTGGAATAACGTGATAGAACGCGTACCCATGCTTTAAGGGTGTAGTAGCGATTTCTCACGCCACCAAAGACAATATTATTTCCTTTCGTCAATGTATCTTGGAGCCTATGTGAGTACGATTGCATCTTGCGTTTAGGACGCATAACCGCTTCCTGCAGCATGAGTAAACGCTTAATCGCAAAGGTTTCAAATCGATCCCCTACTGAGACCTCAGGAGTCAATTTCGCACTAACAGCTGATAAACCTCGCGAGACGTGTTTTTCTAACACGCGATACTTTTGCTTAATTTTTTCTTGCTTGAATGTGATCCAAGTGACAATTGGAGTGGTCAATTGCACACGAACCCGCACAGCTAACTGAAAGACCGCTTGCCATCTCTTTTGTATTCTAAGAAAATGACGATTAAAGAATGCCTGCACTGCAGCTACTCTGCGTGCAAAAAAGCCACAGACTCTTGCATATGGAGGGTAAACAACTCCAACAACGCGCTGATAAGCACGTATCACGAGTTGTTCGATCTTATCGCTAACGGCCTTCACGGTATAAAAGGGGATCAAAAAGGCGAGTACAAAAACTTTGCAAATGCGCCCAATTAAAGGCAAAACACGTCCACGATGCCCTTGCAGCTTAACGTAGAGCTTTGCTTCCAATTGCTCTTGGGCAAAGATAGCCGCATCTCGTCTCGCCGAGTGTGACGAGTTTGGCGTGTGGACATAGTACATGTCCTGTACACCTTCCCATCGACTTAATGAATCTCTAGTATCTTTTTTCATAATTTCTTTTTTGTTAAATTTAATTTTAAAACATTTATTGATTTAAAACAAGCTCGATTGCAAAAATCTATAAAATTTCTTATGCTTTTTATTCTCGTCTGTTATATAGATGAAGATAAACGTATATGTTCACGTACTCACCAGGCTGTCCTAGGCCTGAAGGTAACCAGGGCCTTCCGCCCTGCAACCTCTCAGCCTGGCAGACAAAAGACCAGACCGCCGCGGTCTGGTCCCGTACTTTGTGAACATGTACAGAAAAACTTAACAATAGCCTGATGATGCAGTACTCCCTAGTCAATCGCACAAGTTTCATAGTTGCTGGTGCTACCTTGTTATTTTCACAGCTGCTTTTTTTTAGTCAGACGAGTGAATTTTTTGGTAGTTTAATGGCAGCTCTAATGACCGCTAGCCTTGTGTGGATGGCTTATGTCCTGACACGATTTATTATTCTCGCTCTAAAAAAATAAGGATATTTGTTTTATTATGATCTACCGTTCTCTCCTTGCTTATCTTTTTCTTACTTCCTCTCTAACGCTATGTGCAGAACAACTAGACACCTTTCAGCTTCCGTGGATGTGGGAAACAGAAGAGGAAGCGCAAGATCTTTTTCATGAATGTATCGTTTCCACATCTTACACAAAACCCTCCCAAGTGGAGCATAGTGTTTGGGACACATTAGCCCCTTACCTCTTGCCAGAAAATCATCCAATTAAAGAAAAACTCGACAAACTCTTTTCTTCGCGTATCACCGAAAGTGTCGAAACCATAACTGCAGCTGGTTTTTTGAGACCTAATCCTGGACGTTTCAGCCACACAATCGTCTCCAAACATCCACAGCTCAAAGGTTATTATTTGAAATTTTTTGTCGATACGCAAACAGATATTGTCGATTGGGTTGCGCTACACAAACGCCTTGTCGGTGCTCAGTTAACACGAGAATCGATCGAAAGACATGGATATCAAATTTATTTTAAGGTGCCTCAAAAGTGGATTTATCCCCTTCCCGAGAATCCTGCACCAGCTCCTAGCAATAATCCAAAGCGGTTTATCTTGATTGCCGAAGACATGAACATTCTCACACGTAGCCAAAATCATAAGCAGTGGGCTTCTGCAGCCATTTTATCCCCAAAACGTTTAAAAGCATATTACACGATCATGCAAGAAGTGGGCCTCAATGACTCCAACCATGTGTTCAACGTGCCCTTCTGCCGTGATGGCAAGCAAACATTTTTAGATACAGAACGGTACCACCGCTGGCCCATCAATTTTAGCAATTTAAACCGTTACATCGCTAAATCGTTACGACCTTACTGGCAGGAATTGATTTCTTCAGATGGAAAAGGCAACAAAACAAAAAAGACAAAAAAGGGTAAGCCTATCAAGTGGCTTTAGGTATACCGGAGAGCAAATCCTTTCCGTGCCCGTGCCCGTGAGCGTGCCCGTGCCCGATTTCTAAAATTTTAAAATGAGAGAAAAGAAAAGAATTAAATAAAACATCAGATCTACTTTGTTTG
>JACDHD010000083.1 GCA_013821265.1 Parachlamydiaceae bacterium
CGCCTGAAGGGCGTTCGGTCGTCGTACTTGCTAAAACCGAATTTGGACTCAAGGCTGAGTCCATAGATACAAGCACAACCTCCTTCATTCCATTCACAGCAAAAACGCGCATGAGTGGTGTCGACATTACTGACAAACAGGGAAACATCTTTCGTAGCATTCGTAAAGGTGCTGTGGATGCAATTAAAAGGCATGTAGAAAGCCTAGGTGGCACCATACCAGAGGAACTTGATGACGCTATTCAATCCATTGCCAAGTCTGGAGGAACCCCTCTTCTAGTCAGTGAAAATAAAAAAATCATGGGGATCATCCATCTAAAAGATATGATCAAAGGCGGAATGAAAGAACGCTTCGCTGCAATGAGAAAAATGGGTATTCGCACGATCATGATCACTGGTGATAACCCCTTGACTGCTGCTGCCATCGCTGCTGAAGCCGGAGTCGATGACTACATCGCAGAGGCTACTCCAGAGATGAAATGGACACTGATCAAAAAAGAACAGGAAGATGGCAAATTGGTCGCAATGACCGGTGATGGCACAAACGACGCCCCAGCTCTAGCTCAAGCAGATGTCGCTGTCGCAATGAACACTGGGACACAGGCCTCTCGCGAAGCCGGCAACATGGTCGATCTCGACAGCAATCCCACAAAATTACTGGATATCGTAGAGATTGGCAAACAGCTACTCATGACGCGTGGCGCCCTCACAACCTTTAGCATCGCGAACGACGTAGCGAAATACTTCGCCATTATCCCGGCACTCTTTAGCACGCTATATATAAATGGCAATTCTCACGGTCCTCTTGCCAAACTCAATATTATGTACTTACACAGTCCCCAAAGCGCTATTCTCAGCGCGGTAATCTTTAACGCTCTCATCATCATCGCTCTAATCCCCTTAGCATTGCGCGGCGTAAAGTACCAGGCAAAATCAGCTGATGAGATGCTACGCAATAACTTCCTCGTTTACGGCATCGGAGGCCTAATCGTTCCATTTATCGGAATAAAACTGATCGACCTCCTTATCACTTCCATAGGGATGGTATAGTATGTTGACACTCTGGCAAAGCTTACGCATGTTTCTCTGGATGACGTTACTAACTGGGATCATTTACCCCCTTATCGTCACCCTCATTGCACAAGTGACGATGCCCCAAAATGCCAACGGCAGTTTAGTCATACAAAATGATAAAATCATCGGATCTTCCTTAATTGCTCAAAATTTTGAATCAAACCGCTACTTCTGGCCACGCCCTTCAGCTGTTAATCATAATCCTTTGCCCTCCGGTGGAAGCAACCTCAGCCCCACAAGCTTGAAACTAAAACAACAAGTAGAAAGTCGCAAAGAGCGCCTTAACGGTTCTTCTCCGATCCCTATCCCTAGCGAGCTCCTCTTTGCATCAGGAAGTGGATTAGACCCCCACATCAGTATGGAAACAGCTTATTTTCAAATTGAGCGCATTCTTAAGGAAAGAGCCAACTATACAGTAGAAACCCTAAAAACATTGATCGATGACAATATAGAGGGGTATTTTGGTATCTATTATGTTAACGTGTTGCACCTAAATCTTTTGTTGGATCGTAACTCACCATGACCAGAGACGACCGTCCTACACCAGAAGAGTTTCTTGAAGTCCTCAAGCAAGAAGAATCCGCTGCAAAAAAAGGAAGACTAAAAGTTTTCCTTGGAATGGCCGCTGGCGTAGGCAAAACTTTCACCATGCTTCAAGACGCCCAGCAATTACAAAAAAATGGTACCCATGTTGTAGTAGGCATCGTCAACACCCATGGACGCCAAGAAACTGCTAATCTACTGAAAGGGCTATCAATCATTCCACCCAAGCTCCTTCCATATAAGGACAAGGAATTCGAAGAATTAGATCTAGATACCATTTTAGCCTTAAAACCTGATGTTGTCTTGATAGATGAACTAGCCCACACCAATATTCCAGGATCGCGACACCTCAAACGTTGGCAAGATGTGGAAGAAATTCTAGAAAATGGCATCGATGTCCATACAACACTAAACGTGCAACACATAGAGAGTTTAAAAGAAACTGTCGAAAAAATTGCCGGAGTCTCTGTTAGAGAAACAGTGCCAGATCTCATCATCGAAACCGCAACTTTTATACAAATCGTTGACATCACTCCAGAGGGTCTTCTACAGCGCCTCAAGGAAGGCAAAGTTTATTTTGGGGATCAATCAGAAATTGCAGCGCGGCATTTTTTCCAAAAAGAGCAAATGGCCGCCCTAAGAGAACTAGTCTTGCGTTACACAGCACAAAAGATCGATCACGACCTAACCGGAGTCCTAGCCAGTGCAGAACGAACAAAGGGTTGGAAAACCCGCGATAAACTTCTCGTTTCTGTCTCACCAACCCTCTTTTCCCAATCACTCATCCGCACGACACGTCGCCTTGCTTTCCAACTAGACGCCTCATGGTTAGCCTTATATGTCGATGATGGACGCCAACTTAGCGATAAGGAAAACAGTCTACTGGTGAAAAATTTGGCCCTTGCACATGAACTTGGAGGGGAAATTGTCACAATTAATGATCCTGATGTTATCAGTGGAATCAAAAAAATAGCAACGCAGCGTGGCGCTTCACAAATCATTTTAGGTCGCCCGCGCACGTATTCCTTTTTGCGCTTTTTTAATAAAACACCCTTATTTGATCGTCTTGCTAAAGAATGTCCCGATATCGATATTCACATCATCAAGCAAGACCCCACTTGGGAACCCTTAACCCTTCTGCAACGTCAAGGAATCTTACAAGTCCTTCCTTCCAGTAGACAGATTTTCGGCTACATCTTTGCTCTATCTGTAGTTTTTGGCACATCCGTTTTATCTTGGATGCTTGTACCTATCATCGGCTACAAATTTATTGGGATCATCTTTCTGTTGAGTATCCTTTTGCTTAGTCTTGTATGCAAAAAAGGGCCCATCCTGGTTGCATCCACAGCCTTCGCCCTCATTTGGAACTTCTTTTTTATCCCACCTATCAATGCCTTTAATTTTGAATTTAATGAAGATACCGCTCTCATTCTCCTTTACTTTTTTACCGCTATTGTTACGGGAACTCTTATTGAACGCACCCGTGAGCATCTTCAAGTTCTTACCAGACAGGAACAGCTCACAAGTACTCTTAATGATATCATTAGCAATATTACAACTAGTCCATCCCTTCAGGAAGGAATCAAAACCATTAAAGAACGTTTAAGCACGGTCATCAATGGCAAATTCGAAATCCTTATCAAACAAGTTGATAACCATCTAGTCTTAGATAAATCCCCCTTCTTTATCACCAATGAAAAGGAAGAAAGTTCCGCGTTATGGGTTTTTCAGAATAGCCAAGAGGCTGGATGGTCAACTTCTACTCTCCCAACTGTGCGCAATCTATATATTCCAATCAAAGGCTTTCACGAAACGTTAGGAGTCCTCATTTATCGCCCTGCGGTCGGACGTGTTCTAAATCCTGAAGAAAAACATCTTCTCTATACAGTGACACAACAACTTGGAAATTACATCGAACGAATTTTTGCAGAATACAAAATCATCTTTCAATCCGTTTCACAAGAACAATTGCGCGATCTAGAACGTGTCATCAGTTGTACAGAAGAACTTAAGCGTAACGCCTCTCCTGAAACTCTTTCCTGCTTAACCAAACTCGAATTAGCATCGAAAGATCTGTTACATATTTTCACCAGCATCACAACTCTCATCCAACTTCATGCAGGGAAGCTCATTAATAAACATCAACATGCGATTAAAAGTATCCTAAACACATGCCAAAACTCCTCGCAATCCCTTTTAGGCGAACACTCCCTGAAAATCTCCGTTCAAGATGATCTTCCCCTAGTTTCTTTAGACGCCTCTCTTATTGAAGTCGCTATCAATAACCTCATCCTTTATGCCATTAAAAATTCACCCTCTACAGCTCCTATCGAAATTGACGTACATCGCACTAGCGACAGTTTGGTCATTTCCCTAGTTTGCACAGGAATGAAAGTTCCTATCCAACTTGTAACCGCTCTAAATGAAAAATTTTATCGCATCCCCGGCACTATCCCTCCAGGAATAAATGTCGACCTAACTTTAGTCAAACGCATTGCTGAAACTCATCAAGGTTACCTCTTTTTTGAAAATGAATCCCAACATCTCACTTACAAAATTTCCCTAATTCTCCCTTTAAAGGTGTGACACTATGCCATCCTGCTGTCCTTCCCCTACATCTTCTAACACTAATTTGGTCTTTGCATGTCCGATGCATCCTGAAATCCAACAAAATTATCCCGGCAACTGCCCCATCTGCGGCATGCGTCTAGAATCTTTATCTGATAACGAAAACGAAAAAGACTATCACACGATGAAAGTACGTGCCCTCAGCGCCACTCTACTTTCTATTCCTATCATCCTATTATCATCAATGCCCTCTCTTACCCAATTCTCCACATGGCTCCAACTCCTTTTCTCTACTTTAGTTGTCTTTGGAGCAGGCTGGCCTATTTTTGAACGCGCATGGCAATCTATCCTAAACCGCTCCCTCAATATGTTCTCCCTCATCGCTCTAGGCGTTGGAGCTGCCTATTTATATAGCACGTTAGCTCTCCTTTTTCCTTCTCAAATCCCAGAATCTTTCAAAGAACATGGCACCCCCTTTCTCTATTTCGAAGCTGCCTCCATGATCACCGCTCTTGTCCTCATCGGACAAGTCCTGGAACTTAAAGCAACCTCCAAAACTAGCCTTGCCATCAAAACCCTCCTCCAACAAGTTCCCACAATCGCTCACCGCCTTTCACAATCCAATGAAGAAGATATTTCTATCGATATGGTCAAAGTAAACGATATCCTACGTGTCAAACCGGGAGAAAAAATTCCCATCGATGGTCGAATCATCGAAGGCAACACCTTCATCGATGAATCGATGATAACTGGTGAACCTATGCCAGTCCAAAAAAGCCCTTCTGATGCTGTTACAGGTGGTACAATCAATCAAACAGGCAGCTTTAAAATGCAAGCCATCCGCGTGGGTAAAGACACTCTACTGGCTCGCATCATCCAAATGGTCTCCGAAGCACAACACAGCAAAGCACCCATCCAAAAACTTGTCGATACGATCGCTAGCTACTTCGTCCCAGCTGTCCTACTCATCGCATTCTTTACAGGTATCGCCTGGGCAATCTGGGGCCCCGAACCACGCTTTGCCTATGGCCTCGTCAATGCAATTTCCGTCTTAATTATCGCCTGCCCATGTGCTCTTGGACTGGCCACACCGATGTCCATCATGGTGGGGATCGGTCGCGGAGCCAAAGAGGGCATCCTAATCAAAAACGCAACCGCCCTCGAACAGCTCGAAAGGGTCACAACTGTCGTCATCGATAAAACAGGGACCCTCACAGAAGGTAAACCGGAAATCATTAAAATCACTTGTGCTCCCAACTGGAACGAAAAAGACCTCCTCAGAATCGCTGGAGCCCTTGAGCAACAAAGCGAACACCCCCTCGCCAAAACAATTGTCAATGCTGCAAAACTGCAACAGATATACATGCCTGAAGCCACCCAATTTCAATCTCTAACCGGCCAAGGTGTGATCGGAATCGTAGATGGCCAAAAAGTGTTTGTTGGAAAAAGCAGTAATGGTCACGGCTTCGATGAAACGATCAAAGAGGCTCAGCAGCAAGGCCAAACAGTTGTCATTGTCAACGTCAACGAAAACACCATCGGATTCATCGCCATCGCCGATCGCATCAAAGCCTCCACTCCACAAGCGATCACTTCCCTACATAATGCCAACATCAAAGTGATCATGCTCACAGGTGACAATCCCCTTACAGCCCAAGCTGTAGCCTCACAACTCCACATCGATGAGGTTTATTCCGGCATGAGCCCAAGCGAAAAAATCAATATCATCAAAAAATTAAAATCCGAAAACACCATCATCGCCATGGCGGGCGATGGCATCAATGACGCCCCAGCACTTGCAGAGGCAGACATAGGCATCGCCATGGGCACAGGCACCGACGTCGCGATTGAAAGCGCCCAGATAACCCTAGTCAAAGGCGACCTCAAAGGCATCGCCTCGGCAATCCAACTAAGCAAAGACACAATGCGCAATATCCGCCAAAACCTCTTCCTCGCTTTCATCTACAACACAGCCAGCATCCCCATCGCCGCAGGCATCCTGTATCCACTACTCCTAAATCCCATTGTCGCTAGTGCAGCGATGGCCCTTAGTTCCCTGTCTGTCATCCTCAACGCTCTGAGGCTACGACGAAGTAAGGGGGCTCTGCCCCCTGGAACCCCTGATTGCGATTACTAATGGGGCAGATTCGAGTTCTTTCCCTCTAGGAGTTCGCAAAAATAAGGAGGTAATATTGACTAATATTATCTCCTTATTTTCAGAGCGTAGTGCGAGCTCCTAGAGAGAAAATAATCTCGAATATGCCCTATTAGAATTCGCAATCAGGGGTTTACCCCGCAAAAGGGCCATGGGCCCTCTTGACTCCCTTTATAGAAAAGAAAAAGCTCTGCGCAGCCGTGACCATTCATCGATAAGGCGAACACTTCATTGGAAAACTGCGTTTTCCCATGAAGCATTCGCTAATCAATCAATAATCAAAACTACTCTTAGCTATCTTTCATATATGTAGGCTAGATGTTCAAAACCTTTTGAGCGGTTATAAGAACAAAAAACCCTTCTTCATCCTTTCCTCAATGTGTCAACCATGACATACAAGTCCAATGCCAATCGCGGCAATTGCAAAAATTGGATTTAAAGCATGAGAAAAACCGCGAAGCGGTTAATAAGCCACGACAGTGGCGACAGTGGTTAGCCACGGGTGATCGAGCGTAGCGAGTGAACCCGTGGAACATACACCCTAGAACTGAGCCACGACCGTGGCGACAGATTGCTACTAAAGAAACTGAACGGCGCAAAACACGCCCAAGGCCGCTTGTCCAACTAGAACAACCGTTGACAATGCCAGGTGAACATTTCCTATTCTCGCAATTTTGTAAAAATCACCTTCAGGCAGATTTCCCGCCGCTGACACGTAAGCATATAACAGCTCACCGCTGATCCAAAATACAGCCCCTGCACCAAAAATACACGCTACAGGTAGTGATAAATAGCTTCTGAATGCGACTGCGGCTACAAGCTTACATGTAGAAAAACACATATTAGCCAGAGGACCAGACAAACAATAAATTGTTTCCTTCCAGTTCTTAAAGCGGCTTTCATCTCTACGATTAACTGGATGAATAGGACTTGTGCAAATGATTATTCTACTGTTTTCGCCATATAATACTTTACCGGCTAATGCATGCCCTACCTCATGAATAAAAGTATGCAAATATCCTTGCGTCACAACATGAAACACATGACTATTAAAACATCTATTAGCTATTACTGATATGCAGCCGGCACCCCCTAAATCGGAATTGCTTCCAAGCTCATTTTGCTTGTACTGTATATCAATTCCAAAAGCATGATAATTTCCATCACTTCCAAATAATACCGATTTTACAAAAGTTATTAAACCATCGGTCTTTTGTGGTATGGAAAGTATATTCAGCTTTAACCCTGAATGCATTGCATCTATTCCCAAATTATCAAGTCTAATAGCACCAACATACGACACTGGCTTCATTTCCGGCATAAAAAACCTATTTAAATTATTAAATAAGTAAAAATATACAACAAAGCGCACTTAATTTTAAAGAACTATAAAACTAAGAATGTTTGGATGAATAACAGGATGAGGACGATCGGCCTTCGGCAACCAATCGAAACAATTGCAAAATTCAAACGAGGCATAGAGAAGCACAGAGGGCGAATGTGCTATTTGGAGTGCGGTGGCTTGCCCTTGCAGTTGGACACAACTTTTTATTTAAAAATATTGAAAAATATATTTTAAAATACGATTATTTCTCTGTTTAAAATCAGGGAGAAAGTCAAATGAGCAATACTTTAATTCAAAATTTATCCGAACATGAAACAAAGTTTGAGTTTGGTGATAAAAGACTAAGTCATAGAGGGGAACGCATGGTTAAAGCGCTGGCAAAGAATTCCGGGAAATCGCTTCCCCAGGTTTTTTGCAAGGAGAGTGATCTCCGTGGTGCGTATCGTTTCTTGGGTAATTCTCTGAT
>JACDHD010000084.1 GCA_013821265.1 Parachlamydiaceae bacterium
AGATAGGATAGTGCAATAAAATTATCTGAAAATTGATTCGAAAAAATTTTTCGAATCAATTTTCAAAAGAAAAACTTCTTTTGTTTTTCATTTTTTCACAGCCTCGGACGGCCTGGCTACCATATCGACAAGCCATCCCGACCAACTAAAGTTACTTTTTGATGTTAGAGGCTTTGGCCGCTTGGGCTCCAAACTAAGGGGACAGAGTCCCCTTAGTTGCAACAAAAGTGGCTGTTGGATAAGCTTCCCACATGTATCAGTTTATTCTAATCTTAATGATTTTATGTGCTCAGGGGTATGCAACAGAAGACCCAAAAGCAGAGATTCAACGCTACCTTAACGCGTTGTCTCATGCACCTTTGGATCAAGAGTCTGTGATCAAAAAAGACCTAGCAATTGCCTACTATAAGGACCAAAATCAAGAAAAAGCGTTTCAAGTTTTTTTAGAAGCGATTACCGATAAAGAAGATGAGACAGCGATTTCTAAAGAGATGCAGCAGCGATATGAAACAGTTTTGGAGTTATATCTAAAAGAAGGGAATCCGAAAGAAGTAGCACAGCGTTTGCTTGAGCATTGCGAAACGTTATTAAAGCAATATCCGAATGATTATTTAATTCTATATCTTGAGGCAATCGCAGAAGCAAATTTAGAGTGCTTTCCTGATTTTTTTGAACATTTCTATCAAGCCTATACGAAATATCCTAACCACTACCTTGCATACAAAAGTAAAGCCATCCTACATACAAAACTTTTTGCTCGGATGCGCACTGTAGAGGACAAAAATCAGGAAAGAGACAACATCTTAAAAAATCTTCAGCAAGCAATCCATTTATATCCACGCGATCCCACACTTTACAAAATGATGTTAGCTTTTTCTTTAGAAGAAAAACGTCCTGAAACACTGAGTGTTTACTTGAACAAAATCGTCTCCGAAAATATCATCATTCCTCGCTCAGATATTGCGATTTATGTGCATCAGGCTGTAGGCTATAAGAACTTCAATTTAGCACAGCGCCTGGTCGATCAAGCAAAAGAATGGTATCCCGCAAGCAGAACCATTCAAACGGCTCAACAATACATTGTGCAGGCGCAAACAAAATAAGGTTAGGAATTTTATGGGCGATCCCAAGACTTTTGGAGATTACACAGTTATTAAACAAATTGGTCAAGGTACCTTAGGTGCTGTTTACCTCGCAGAACATCGCTTTATGAAGCGACAATATGTGCTGAAGGTGCTGCCAGAAGAACTTTGTACCGATCGCCAATTTATCCAACGTCTTGAAGAAGAAGTGGCTTTGTTAGCCTCTCTTGAACATCCAAATATCGTCAAAATTCACAATATCTCTTTTGCCCAAGGGCATTACTTTTTAGTAACTGACTGCATCGTTGATGAACTTGGAGAAACAACAAACCTAGCTCAGTATATACTTGCGCGTGACAAAAAACTGGACGAAGAGCAGATCTTTAGACTGCTTTATCAAGTTGCAGATGCTCTACAGTACGCTCACAGTAAGAAAATAACCGGCAAAGGAATCGCTCATAGAGGCATCAAGCTTAACAATATTCTTGTAGGTAACAGCAAATCTGGCGACGCAGAGCTCTATCTCTCTGATTTTGGTCTTTCACGTATTATTGGTGCGGGCGCTGTCCTCTCACGCACATATCAAGTCGTAGGTGATGCCTTAGGCGTAGGAACTGCTCTGGCTGCATCCAAAATGTCTCAACGTTATCCAAACCCACCTCTAGATCATACAAAACTCTCTCCACTACACCTGTCGTTTTTACAAAATTATGCTTTTTTGGCTCCAGAACAAAAGCGCTTAGATACAACTGTTGGTGTTGATCACAAAGCTGATATCTATGCTTTTGGAATTCTAGCTTACTACATGTTGATGGGAGAGTTGCCGGAAGGAGTGTTTGAGATGCCCTCAGAGCGTCTTTTTGATCACTCTAAGAATTGGGATAGCTTGATTAGAACCTGTCTTTACAGTGATGCTAAAAAGCGTCCAGAATTCATTTTGAGTGCATTACAAACGATAGAAACTGCGCAAGAATTAGCAACAGCTGTTTTTATTCCTGAACAGAAAGACGAGATTCCTCAGCAACCAGTTGTTCCGGGAAAATTAAAACCTGTGATTCGCACAACACAGCTTGAGCGCCCAGAAACGGATCCAGATCCAGCATCGGTATTTCAAATCGATACAACAGTTAAATACTATGTGCCGGAGCGCAAAGAAGTAAAAAATATGCAGCCATTACTCACAGATATGGTTGTAGTACCCGGTGGGGCCTTCTATCGTGGAAGTAATGATGGCAATCGCGACGAAACCCCGCGCCATCAAGTCACGTTAGATAGTTTTGCAATCGATATACATCCAGTGACTAACGAACAATTTGTCCGTTTTCTAGAAGCGATGGGTGGAGAAAAGGATAGCAATCATCAAGATATCATTCGTTTACGCGACTCACGCGTTAAACGCAGCGGTGGTAAAGTGAGCATAGAATCGGGATATAGCAAGCATCCTGTTGTGGGAGTGACCTGGTACGGTGCTGTAGCTTATGCAAAATGGATTGGTAAGCGTCTTCCAACAGAAGCTGAGTGGGAAATTGCTGCTTGTGGTGGTATGGAGGCGACTCTTTATCCAACGGGAGAAGATATAGAAAAAACGCAAGCAAACTTCTTTAGTTCAGATACTACACCAGTCATGAGTTATGCGATGAATGGATATGGCATCTACGATATGGCAGGGAACGTCTACGAATGGTGTCATGATTGGTATGGTTACAACTACTATGAAGTCTCATTGCAAGAGCCTGAGAATCCAAATGGTCCTCTTCAAGGAGTTTACCGTGCTCTTAGAGGTGGCTGTTGGAAGAGTTTGAAAGAAGATTTGCGCTGTTCACGTCGTCACCGCAATAACCCGGGCACTGTCAATGGAACCTATGGATTCCGTTGTGCTGCTGATGTTCAATAGTAATACATAAGAGGAAAATGATGACATCAGTCTTATTTGTCTGTTTGGGGAATATTTGCCGTTCACCTGCTGCAGAGGGCATTTTGCGCCACATGGTCTCTCAAAATAGTTCCTTAAAAGATTTGGAAATCCAAAGCTGTGGTCTAGGGAGTTGGCATGCTGGCAATCTACCAGATTTGCGCATGCAAGAGGCTGCCAAAAAGCGAGGAGTGACTCTTACAAGTAGAGCGCAGGCGATTACTCCAGAGTTTTTTAATCGTTTTGATTACATTCTTGCTGCAGACCATGAGGTGTTAAAGACGTTGCAAAAGCATGCACATCAACCAGAACACAAAGCTAAACTGTATTTAATGACAGCCTTTAGTCAAGGGTATACAAATGAAGAGGTGCCTGATCCCTATTATGGGGGAGAGGCGGGTTTCGAATTGGTTTTGGATATGTTGGAGGATGCGTGTGAGGGCTTTTTGAGTCATATCAAGAAAAGCAAAAAGTCCTGAATTTCCGACACTAAAATTGCAAAAGTTTTCGTTTTGTTTTTTACCACAGAGACACAGAGGCACAGAGAGCGAGAAAGCATTTGCGCGGCTTTGATGTCTTCTGTGTAATGCTTTTCTAACTTTTTTTAAAAGCTGAGGCTTTTGAAAAACCAGCATTCGCATGGGCTTGCGCCCACGCGAAATATTTTTTTCATCTTGCTCGTTACGTCATACTAAGATTCGAATTTATTCGTTCACGTAAACCGTACACACCTTTGATTAATAACATTAAATTAAGCCAAATGCAGTGGTGCTAAGACTTGAAAGCCCCTTCTCGCTCTCTGTGCTTCTCTGTGCCTCTGTGGTAAAAAAATAAACGAAAGCTATTAAGCACAGGCACGGACGGAAAGTCAGATTCGTTTATTGGCCAAAATCTTCGTAAATTCGGCGTGCAACACTTTAAGACAGTTCCTAATGATCGCCTGCATCGGAGCCACCGTTTTTTTAGAAAACTTATCCTCTTTTATTGTTTTTATTTGCGTCGCGAATAGAGTCATGAGTTCTGCAAAAGTCTTCAAGGCATCAGGTTGCCTTTTACCTGTCTCTTTGTCCTGTGAAATTAGATCGTTTAACAATGTGTCTAGTTCTTTAGTTGTTGCTTCATCTTCCTTCTTTGTAAGGAGGAGCTTCACGCAATGAAATGCAGACGAAATTTGATCATAAGGATGTTTGTGCTCATCTGCGGGAATGGCACGTAACGATTTTTGAAAGTCTAATGCTATTTTTGTTGCTGTAATAACATGGGCAGATAAATTAAAAAACATAGTCGTAAAATGTTCAAGTTTAGCTATGTGTGCAAAAATAAAGAAATTGTAAAAAAGAGGATTAGTTAAATCTTCGTTTTCGCGAGCTTCACGTAATCTGTCAATGTCAGGAAAAAAGGTTGCTCGGGTTTTGTCATCCGTTATGCTGAGAAGAGCCCACAAAAATAAACCAAAATTTTTCTCCAATGTTTCAATGCAGATAATGAAAGTAATCAATTGATTATCGGTTTCTTCTGTCGAATGATTTGCCGAAAGGAGCTTCAACAGTGCTTGAGGGCAATTGCCATTTGCAATACATTCAAACCAAGGTTGAGGTGTGTATACAATTAAATTGGTAACAAATTGAATTTCGACTTTGGAAATATTGTCTTGGGTTTTAACGATGATACTCTTCATCAATTGCAAAGCACTCTTTTCTGCTAATGTGAGATCGGAAGGCTGTCTAAAACATTTACGCGGAGAGAATGGATGAACTTTGAAATGTCGCATTAACAATTCTTGTAAATTGTTCATACATTTCAATGCCGTAGAGTCCTTTTGGCATATAAACAAACTTTCGGGCAATCTACATGGATTCTGTGACGACTCCAACCATTCACAAAATGCAATGGTTGCAATAAATTGTGGAGTGACTAGTTCTTTGTATCTTTCATTTAGAGCTTTTTTCATTGCTTCGCCATAGGCGCCAGCTTGAATTGCCACAAAACCAACACACATCCAATCTGCTGTCCAGGTGCTGGGCAATTGAACCTCTTCTAAAAGGCTCAAAGAAGCTTCCTCTTTTTTTTCTGCAGAAGCTGCACTTTTTGACTCCGCGGCAGATGCATTATGTTCTAGCAGAGATGTTACACTTTTTTTGTAGCTCACTAGATTATCGTGGTGCTGTGCAATGATGTTCTGTATTTTTGCCAAACTTAATGAAAATGTTCGGTTATTCTTAAGATCACCCTGTGAAGATGAAAGCTGTTTTCCAAGATTGCTCAGATGTATAACGAGTCGGTTTTCTAAAAACAAAGTAAGTTGAGTATTCACGCCAATGCATATGTGTTTATGCAATTCAGATAACGTCTTATAAGGGACAGTTTCTTCGGAAAGGCGTTCCTGAATTTTGGTTAATGTGGCACAAAAATCAACGGGATATACGCTGTATGGAGGAGTCATCAAGCACCTTCATTTTGTTAAGACCCTTCATGGTACTCCAACCCGTAGTGGAAATCAATTTCTATCGTTTAATTTCGTTCACACATATGTTTCAAATTGATCCTTCAAAAAAAAGTAAGTAGCGTTAATTCTAAAAGGCTTTGGAGCCTTTGGGCATTAGGTAAAAGCAATGTTTTAAAATGCAGAATGCTGAAAATAAGATGTTTAAAACAAATATTCAAAAGAGAGTTTACAGAAAATAAAATTTGTCTTAGAAGGGTGACTAGAATGCATGTAATGGAAATTCCCTCCGACGAAAGTGGTTCGAAAAACAACTGTCGGACTAAAACGGAAGAGGGAGCGACCAAGCATCAGAAAAAAAATTGACCAATGTCCGTAAAAAAAAACAATAAAGGGAGTTTATTATGAAAGGCTTAATCGCATCCGTATCTTCGATGATCGCTTTGGCTGTTACAGCTGTAGCTTTAACAAGCTGCTCTAGCTGCTGCAACTCATGTGATCCATGCCCACAAGCATGCCCACCAAAACAGTGCTGCCCAAGACCATGTCCAAGACCATGTCCAAAACCATGTCCAGCTCCTTGCGCACCACAGTGCTGCCCACAGCCATGTGAACCAAGATGCTGCTACTAAGATAGTAGTTGCGACTCTGACAGGGGCTTTGCCCCTGTCTAATTATCCTGTTCCTAGCGGATTACGCTAGTTGCAGGATAGTTATTTGTTTCAGCAACGACCAAGGAATAGCTGAGCGCCACACAAAGAGTGATAGAAATTCTACGAGAATCTTTAAACGAACCTTAAATAAGGAGTCTTGAATGCAAAAAAAACTAGGGATGTTGACATCGGTCCTCTCTTTCTGTGCAATAGCACTGATCGGGATTGGTTGCTCTAGCAACAGCCGAAGCAACAATAACAACTATTATGATGATGCAGCGCCTGCTTACGACAATTATCGTTATGCAGATCGTGCTGAAACATGTGCTCCTGCTTGCGCACCAGTTTGTGCACCAGCATGTGCTCCAAAAGTATGCCCACCAGCATGCGAGCCAGTATGTCGTCCAGCTTGTGAGCCAGTGTGCCCACCAGCTCGCCGTCCAGCATGTGAGCCAGTATGCCCACCAGTATGCCGTCCAGCATGTGAGCCAGTGTGCCCACCAGCTTGCGAAGAGTGCTGCTACAGACCAGTGAAATGCAAACATCCAAATTCTAACGAATTGCGTTGCTTTGACTTCATCACTGTACGTGCTGCTAACCCACGTATGTGCATGTTGGGTGATCAGTATCCTTTAGACTTCCATGTTGAAGCTTGTGCAGATGTTTGCGACGTTGTTGTAAACGCTAACTTGCCAGCTGGTGTTTCCTTGATCCGCAGCGAACCAGAAGCGAAAGTTGATGGACGCACAGTGACATGGAACTTCGGTGCAATGAGTCAAGGTGAAGTAATTTGCGCTAAAGTGCTAGTTAAATGCGAATGCGAAGGCGAACTTTGCGCTTGCTTCTGCGCTACAGCGACACCAGTACGTTTCTGCTCACTCTTGTGCGCGAAACCTATCTTAACCTGCCATAAGTGTGGACCAGAAGAAGTTTGCCCAGGGGATCCAGTTCATTACACAATTACTGTAACGAACAAGGGTAGCTGCACAGCTGAAGACGTAGTTGTGGTAGACAACGTTCCACCAGAACTCGAACACAACAGCTGCGCAAGAACATTAACATACAGATTGGGCAACTTAGAGCCATGCCAAACAAAAACTGTTAACGTATGCCTCACAGCTATTAAGCGTGGAAAAACATGCAATACAGCTATTGTAAGTGCTTGCAACGCAGATTCCGTATCTTGCCAAGCTTGCACATGCATCTGCTGCTGTGCTATTGACATTGAAAAAACAGGAACACGTGAAGTGGCGATCGGCAAAAATGCTGATTATCAAATCGTTGTAAGAAACACAGGCGATAAAGATCTTCATGAAGTTGTTGTGACAGATACTGCTCCAAGTTCGACATCGATTGTTTCAGCTAATGGTGCAACAATCAATGGCAACCAAGCGATCTGGAGATTAAGAGAATTGAAAATAGGCGAAAGCGCAACATTCAACTTAACGTTGACAACATGCGTTCCAGGCTGTTTCACAAACAAAGTTCATGTTGACACATGCGAAGGTTGCAGTGCTTGCTCAGAATTTACAACACGTTGGAAGGGCCGTCCAGCTCTTAACATCTGCGTTGTAAGCAGCGAGAACCCAATCTGCATAGGTGAACATACAACTTACACAGTAACTTTAGTAAACCAAGGTTCTGAGTCAGATGATAACGTAGTTGTCGTCGCTCGTTTCCCTGGAGAACTGAGAGCTGTTAAAGCATATGGTGATGCAAATGGAAGTATCTCTGGTAACACAGTGACATTTGCTCCTATCAACAACGTACGTCCAAGACAGACACTAACCTTCAAGATTGATGCTGAAGCTGTTGGATCTGGAGATGGTCGCGTAGTTGTGGAAGTCACTTCCAATGCAACCAAAACACCAATCATGCAACAAGAAAGCACGATTGTGAACTAATACGATAGCTTACTTCGGTAAGTTGTCTACGAGGGGCAAGTGTAGCGCAAGCTACACTTGCCCTTTTTGTTTTGTGTTCGTTTTGTTTTTTTACCACAGAGACACAGAGAGCACAGAGAAGGGCATAGCAGACG
>JACDHD010000085.1 GCA_013821265.1 Parachlamydiaceae bacterium
ATAAAATGCTAACCTACCTTTTTTTATGCAATAAAAAGAAAATATTTTTTTTAAGAAACAACCTTAAACATCTTATCTTGCTCAAAACTAAAAACTTACGTTAAAAAGTGCTAAAGTCGAGACAGAGACACAGAGGAGCACAGAGACACAGAGGAGCACAGAGAGCGAAATAAAAGAACTTTAATAGTCCTTTTGCTTTTGCTTTTCGCGCTTGTGCTCCTCTGTGTCTCGGTGTCTCGGTGGTAAAAAATATAAAAGTAACTTTTTTTCTATGAAACCGTTACAACAACTGCTTGTGTTTTGCTGCGGAATCGATTAATTTAGGAATCCAATTTTCCAACAAGGTGTCCATCTAATGAAACCGTGGCCTAAAAAGATCTTCGGTACCGACGGCGTACGAGGCCGCGCAAATACCGCTCCCATGACAGTAGAAATCGCCTTAGCCTTGGGACGTGCAGCGGGAAAAATCTTTCGCTCACAAAATGGCCGCAGCCGTATCGTCATCGGTAAGGACACACGCCTCTCTTGCTACATGTTCGAAAATGCCCTGATTTCCGGTTTATGCTCCATGGGCGTCGATACACTAATGTTAGGACCCTTTCCAACTCCAGGTGTCGCTTTTATTACACGCGCCTACCGTGCCAATGCAGGAATCGTCATCTCCGCTTCACATAACGAATACCCTGATAACGGCATTAAGTTTTTCTCCTCTGAAGGATTCAAATTTCCAGATTCCTGGGAAGCCGATATGGAGAACCTCATCGCGCAAAACGACTTCGACAACTGCCTCCCGGCCGATCACGAAATTGGCCGCAACACCCGCATCCACGATGTGGATGGGCGCTATATCGAATTCGTCAAAGCCACTTTTCCAAGACGTATCTCCCTTAAAGGGCTTAAAATCGCTCTCGATTGTGCTAATGGTGCTGCCTATAAAGTCGCTCCACTGGTATTCCGCGAACTGGATGCTCAAGTATTCGTTTATGGCAACACTCCGGATGGTTTAAATATCAACGAAGAGTGCGGCTCACTACATCCAGAACAGGTTCAAAAAGCTGTCATCAAACATCGGGCTGACGTGGGTATCGCTCTTGATGGAGATGCCGATCGCGTTGTGATGATCGATGAAAAGGCACAAATTGTCGATGGCGACACCATTTTAGCAATCTGTGCTCAGGATATGAAACAAAACGGGTTGCTGCGCAATAATTGCGTTGTGGGAACTGTGATGAGCAATTTTGGTTTTATTAAGGCGATGGAAGAGCTCGACATTCAAGTAGTCAAATCGCAAGTGGGTGACCGCTACGTGATTCAAGAGATGTTGAAACATGGCACTAATTTGGGCGGAGAACAGAGCGGACATCTGATCTTCCTCGATCACAATAGCACCGGGGATGGACTTGTTTCCGCCTTGCAAGTATTGCGTATCATGATCGAAACCGATTCCAAGTTGTCTGACCTAGCTTCCCTGGTTAAACGCTATCCACAAGCCTGCTTAAATGTTAAAGTTGCCTCTAAACCACCTTTAGAAACGATGACGCATGTAAAAGCACTGATTGCAGAAGTGGAAAAAGCATTGGCCGACAAAGGTCGCGTGCTTGTGCGCTATTCTGGAACTGAAAACATCTGCCGCGTCATGGTAGAAGGCCCTCGATTAAATATGGTAGAACAATTGGCAAAATCGATTGCAAATGCCATTCATACTGAAATTGGAGTCAAATAAGATGTGCGGCATATTTGGATACATTGGTCCACAAAATGGCGTAACGGTTGTTTTAACCGGATTGAAAAAGTTGGAGTACCGCGGCTATGACTCTGCTGGGGTTGCAGGAGTCAAAGATGCCTTATTACTCTCCTGCAAAACAGTGGGGAAACTCAATGTTCTAGAACAGGAAATCCAGCGCGAAGGTTTCAATTTGCCTCTGGCAATCGGTCACACGCGCTGGGCCACTCATGGCGTGCCAAATAAAATCAATTCTCATCCGCAATTCGACGAAAAGCATACTCTGGCTGTCGTTCACAACGGCATCATTGAAAATCATGAATCCCTTCGCAAATCCCTTCAGGAAAAAGGCGTCACCTTTGTTTCCGATACCGACACTGAAGTAGTTGCTCACCTGATTGCCAGCTTCTACCAGGGTGATCTCGTACAAGCTGTCAAACAAACAATTCCTCTCTTGCAAGGCGCGTTTGCTTTAGCTGTGATTCACAAAAATCATGCAGACCAAATTGTAGCGGTGGCAGAACGTTCTCCATTGGTCGTAGGCATTTCCAAAGATGAAGCGTTTGTTTCCTCAGATGCCAACGCCTTTTCTCCAAATGTCAAAGAGGCAATTTATTTAGCAAATGCTGAACTAGCTGTCATCACTCCCAACAAGATTGAAATTTACAACGCCTCGATGCAACCGATCTCAAAAGAGCGCAAAGTTTTGGATGCAAAAGAGCTAGATCTTTCCAAAGGGAAATATGAACACTATACGCTTAAAGAGATCCACCAGCAGCCTCAAACCATCCGAAACGCTCTAGCCTCCCGATTTTTTGAAGAGTACGGAACGGTTTCTTTCAACGAAGTCAACTTTGACATCAACGAATTGATGTCGGTTGAACGGATCCTCATTTTGGGGTGTGGCACGTCGTACCACGCAGGATTGGTCGGTAGCTGCATGATCGAAGATCTTGCCCGTATCCCCGTGCAAGTTGAAATATCCTCCGAATTTCGCTACAAAAATCCAATTGTCCAACGCGGAACCTTTGTCATCGCCATCAGTCAATCCGGCGAAACAGCCGACACGATCGCCGCAATTCGCGAAGTAAAAGCCAAAGGCGCTAAAGTATTAGCGATCTGCAATGCATACGGTTCCACAATCGTTAGAGAAAGCGATGCAGCGATCTTTCTGCACGCCGGACCAGAAATCGGCGTGTGCTCCACAAAGGCTTTCACAAGTCAAGTCACAGTTCTAGCACTATTCACGGTCCTAATGGCACGTATGCGCCACATGACCAAACAGGAAGGCCAAGCCTTCTTACACGCCCTTGAGAAGTTGCCACAGCAAGTTCAAGAGGTTTTAGATCGTTCACTGGAAATCGAAAAAATCGCCAAGAAATATGCACACTATGAAAACTTCTTTTTCATTGGTCGCCGCTACATGTTCCCAACTAGCCTAGAAGGGGCTTTAAAGCTAAAAGAGATTTCCTATATCAATGCCAATGGATATGCAGCTGGAGAAATTAAACACGGTCCGATCGCTCTTCTAAATGAAAATTGCCCTGTTGTCGCGTTGTGCAGCAATCATACGACATTTCATAAACTGGAAAGCAACCTTCGCGAAGTCAAAGCACGCAACGCACCATTGATTGCCATTGCCGATACGGAAGAGGGCGGCGTGAGCAGCATCGCGGACGATGTGATTTTTGTTCCAAAAACAATTGACGAACTCGCCACCATCCCTGCAACGGTTGTCACGCAGCTGTTAGCGTACTATATTGCGCGTGAACGCGGAGCAGACATCGATCAGCCGCGCAACCTCGCCAAATCCGTCACGGTTGAGTAGACTGGACTGATTGAACCAAATGCATAAGTTTGATGTCGCTATAGTCGCTAATGTCCCTGGGAGACAATTGCATAAGTCTTCGATCTATTTTACCACAGAGACACAGAGGCACAGAGCAGCACAGAGAGCGAATTGTAGATGTCTCTGAAACATAACATCTTTTTTTGCGCAGCAATGTAAATGCGAAATTGACATCAGACAATTTCGCCTTGCCTGGTTTTTTAAAAAGCCTCAGCTTTTTAAAAAGAGATTGAAAACTCAATCCTCGCTCTCTGTGCTGCTCTGTGCCTCTGTGTCTCAGTGGTAAAAATTTAAAAAGAAAGTTAATGCAATCAATTGACTTATGCAATTGTCTCCTGCCGTCCATAATGTCGCTACAGTTGTTACAATTAAGACTTATGCAATATCAGACGCTTGTCCCGTTCTTAACCAAAAGCTTTCTAAGAATATCCCCAAGGAGATGTTTTTGAAAGCGTTGCAGGTCGTCTGCCATACAGACATTGTCCAATGAAGTTTACAATTCTCGAAGACTATTGCTGTACTGGCATCGCATCTTCTAAGTCATTCTTAAACTCATCTAGAATGGTCCGAATCGGTGATGTTGTTCCAAATCCATATGTCTGCAAAAGCAAATTGCGCAAATCCACTTTGCGCTCAGTGCGCCACCTAACAAAAACATTGAGTACTCGTTCAGGCATCTCTTCAAATATGCCTCTGTCTAAAAATTTTCGAAGAGGATCTGTAAATGGACGTTGATGGCTCCAACACTCTCTAAATAAAGGTTCAGCTATGTGATACGTTTCGTTTGTCAACCCTATTTTCCACAACAGATTCGTTAGTTTAACCGTTTCGTCTACAGCACGTGTAAAGGCCCTATCTTGTGATATTTTTGCCACAAACACTGCTACTAATGACACTGTACAAATCACTGTCATGGTACAAAACACTATTTTCGACGCAGCGCTCACCAATAAAATAGTACTAAACAGAAAGCATCCAGCCACAGGGCACACAAACTCTCTTTTATTAGTGATATAAGCGACTATAAGTCCTCCCGCTACCAACCCTAGCCCTGAAAGAGCTGCTGTTCCTAGTGTCGTAATTCGGGCAACGAAAGTTAAGATGTAAAAACTAGGAAAGCCTATGGCATAAGTTCCAGCTCTATTCGATTGTATAAGCGTTCTCGATTCAGCAGGTGTGAATCCCTCACGTCTCGCTGCTTTTTCTCTAATTGCATGCAAACTATTCCACTTAAGAAATTCAAGTGTTGCCAATGCTAAAGAAGTAATTGAAAGATAGACCAAACCGATTTGTGGTGTTGCGGAAAAAAGTATTGCTGCTCCAGTAACAACAAAAGGGATTGTGCATATTGCAATTACATTTAAATTCCTTAGGCGACTAGTAGCGTTATTAAGTGCTTTCAAACTCCGATCTAGTTCGCCAGGTTTATTTTCTCCCTGACTTTTTTCCTCTTGCTCTACAAAACAGCGAACTGCATTTTGCCCGCTACAAGCTCTTTCAGGTACATGGTACACGCTTATACATAAGCGATTACTTGCTATATCCAAACTACTAATCATTTTATTCCTTTTGCAGTGTCACATCGAACTGTGGTGGGGGTCGGCAAGCCGACCCCTATGAAAACGGTGGCAAGCCACCGCACTCCAAATTAGGAAATGTTAACGGCTTACTGACATTGCTTGAGTCAGATCATTGACAAATCTGTCAAAGGTCGTTGCATCTAGCTTAGAATTTTGCGTCAAAAGCGTCTTCAGAATCAAGGTGCGTAGCTCCAACTTGTGCTCTTGCCGCCATTTATCAAAAACGGTACGCACTTGCTCAGGCAACTGATGGTACTTACCATCGCGCAAAAACAATTGAAGGCGAGTTGTACCAGCCCGATGTATCTGGTGATTCAAACAACAATGGTCAAATAAGGGACGAACTAAAGGAAACGTCTCTTCTGTCAATCCCTGTTTCCACAATAAATTCATAGAGCTAATGATGTCATTTCCAGCATGACTCACAGCTTCATCTTGCGTTATCTTTGCAACATATGTAGCCCGCAATAACAGCAAGCTAGCAATCGCCATTGCGGCAAACACGATTTTCGATGTTGCACACACGACTAGAATGGTACTAAACAGAGAGGAGAACCCAATAACCACTGCTATGTCCGATGTTTTTCCCTTTATAAAAGAAGCAACGACACATCCTGCTGCCAATCCTAATCCAGAGAAAACTGCAGTCGCTAAAGTCGTCGTACTCGCTACAGTAGAAATAGCACTCAAGGTGAAACAAGCTACGGCAAAAGCCTTAGCTATGTACGACTGCCTGTGAGGTGTCGCACTTCCCGAACCTCTAATTGCACGTAACCTAGCATATTCAATGGTCTCTAACGTTGCCAAAACAAAAGAGGTTATTGCAATATAAGTAAAACTGATCACTGGCGTCGCAGAAAATAGAACGGGTGCACCTGTAACAACCAATGGAACTGTGATTAGTGCAAAAAGACGCAGGGGTTTCAAACTCTCACTAGCGTTCTTCAGTTTTGTTAAATTTCCCTCAACATCCAGCTTGCCGCCTACAGCGACCACACTTTTATTGTCTTGTTCTGCAAAATTGCGATTCACGCACGCTTCAACATCTAAATGACCTCTTAATGTAGGCCAATACGATGAAACTAAACTACTAATCATCTGAATCCCTCTTGTTTAAAGACTAACATCATACACACAACTTTAATTAGAATCAACACAACACTTTAATACATCATCCCAATTAGGAAGGTGTAAATTAAAATCGCGTTCTAGTTTTTCTGTTGCTAATACGGAATAAGCGGGTCGTACCGCTGGAGTTGGGTACTCGTGAGTCGCAATGCTAACCACTTCAGGAATTTTGTTCGTTCCAGTCTGCAATTCAAAAATTTTCTTAGCAAATTCCGCCCAAGATGTTTGCCCTTTGGATGTCAGATGGTACACTCCACTTCGTTCTCGTGCCTGAGGCAACAGGACACTTGTGGTTTGAGCAATTAAACGACTCCACGTGGGGGATCCGACCTGATCATCCACCACACGTAGTTGTGGACGTTCTTTTGCCAATCGCAGCATCGTCAACAGAAAATTTTTGCCGCGCATTCCATATACCCAGCTTGTCCGCAAGATCAGAAACTTGCCTCCAACAGCTTGCACAGCTTGTTCTCCCATCAACTTGCTATGCCCGTAGGCATTGCAAGGTGCTTTTATGTCTTCTTCTCGATATGGAAGATTCCCTTTTCCGTCGAAAACGTAATCGGTGGAATAGTGCACAAACAGGGCATCGAGCTTTTTTGCTTCCTCTGCCATGATTCCTGGGGCTTTCCCATTAACAGCATTCGTCAATTCAATTTCGGTTTCAGCCTTATCCACAGCTGTATACGCAGCTGCATTAACCACAATCTGCGGTTTTAACGTGCGCATCAACGCGACGATTGCATCGGGATTTGTGAGATCAACTTGATTGCGATCTACGGCTGTCACATGCCCTTGGGCCATGAGAGTGCGCTGCAACTCCCAGCCAACCTGTCCATTTTTTCCAAAAATTAAAATGCGTTTCATAAGAATGTAGGGCTCTCTGCTAAGGACAGACCGCGTTCATCTTTTTCTGAAAGAATCGGTTTGCCGTGATAGGGCCACTGAATGGCCACGGTGGGATCATCCCATCTCAACGTATACTCAGAAGTGGGATCGTAGTAATTTGTCGTTTTGTATAAAAAGTCAGCTTTGTCAGAAAGAACGAGGAATCCGTGTGCAAATCCTGGAGGTATCCAAAGCATATTTTTCTTTTCTGCAGATAGGTGGACTCCGACCCATTTGCCAAATGTCTTAGACTGTTTGCGCATATCAACAGCAACATCAAAAACCTCTCCTACAACGACTCGAACCAGCTTTCCTTGTGGACGATTCAGCTGAAAATGGAGTCCTCGTAAAATGCCTTTGGCTGAATGGGAGTGGTTATCTTGAACAAAATTTAGGCTGAGACCCAAAACTCCTTCAACCTGCTGATGATTATAGCTTTCAAAAAAGAAACCGCGATCATCTCCAAACACACGCGGTTCGACAATTTTGACGTCTGGAATTGCTGTATCAATGATGCGCATGTGAGTCTCTTTGTGGAACTGGTTCATCCCATCCTTCTCGATCATCTTCGTTTTCACAATTCTGATTTGGAGCACATGGTAAGGGGTTTTCTAAATAGTAGCGACGCACCTCTTCTCTATGTCTGTGCGCACGTACTTGGTTGCGCTCGTAGAGATCATGATCGTTATCCCTTCTTCCATGAGATGCAGAGGCATCTTGTGTAAACAAGATCGCGCCTAAAATTACTAAAGTTGTTTTATTCATGTTGTTTCCTTTTTGGATTTATACCACTTAGAGTTCTCAGCTTTACAGTTATCCATCTTTTGAGTCGCCCTTTAGAGACAGCTGCAAAAGTGCTAATTTGGAGTGCGGTGGCTTGCCACCGCTTTCACAGGGGTCGGCTTGCCGGCCCCATTCAC
>JACDHD010000022.1 GCA_013821265.1 Parachlamydiaceae bacterium
ATACTACAATTTTACGTAGCTCTTTAGCAAGTCGGGCACGGGCACGCTCACGGGCACGGGCACGGGAGAGCAGCAGCTTGGGTTACGACAGCTTTTTGACTTTTGCAATCGTCTCAATTCGTCCAATCGAGACAATTGCATAAGTCTTCGATCTATTTTTACCACCGAGACACAGAGACACAGAGCAGCACAGAGAGCGAATTGTAGATGTCTCTAAACATAACATCTTTTTGCGCGGCAATGTAAATGCGAAATTGTTGTCAGACAATTTCGCCTTGACTGTTTTTTTTAAAGCCTCAGCTTTTTAAAAAAAAGATCGAAAAGTCAATCCTCAAATAACCCCAAAGCCATAAAATAGCCTCTCGCTCTCTGTGCTGCTCTGTGCCTCCAATGTAACTTCCACTTATGTTACACGCTCTCAGCCACTTACGATCCCCCTCTTTTTTCTAGTGTATAGCCCATAAAATGCAATATGCGAAAAGTGTTAAACCAACATTCTCCTAAACGGGATAATCTTGCGATTTCACCAATGATGTTTACGCGACTTTTCGCGCGCCATTCTCGATGCCAGGCTAAAAGCACCAATGTCACGTCTGCTTCTAAATTGCGCAGAAATATTAGCAGAAAATAATGAAGGAAATCAAGTTACACAGGGATGTTGGAAGGGATCAGAAAAATTAGGGGAAGCATCATCACTTCCCCTGTCTCGGTGGTAAAAAAATAAAAGAAAGTTAATACAATCATTTGACTTATGTAATTGTCTCTTTTCGTCCTTTTCGAAAAAATCACGCTCTTTTGGATTCAGCTGCTCCACCAGCACCAACCGGTGGATAATCTTCCAACGCCTGCAATGCTGTTCCAACATATTTGTGTCTGTTAACATCGAGAGACAGTAGCACCACAAGTCCGTTTTCTTTTGTCGGTTTTTTGACAAATGCCTGCATTGCCGGAGAATGTTTTCCTCTCATTAAAACTTGAATTAATTCCCTAAGCGCCTCTCCTCTTGTCATTGGAATCTTTGTAACAATTAAGTGCACAAATGCCGCTTGAATGCCAACATACTGAGGAGTGCTGGCATCATAATATCCAAGTAACGCTTTAAAGCATCTCATCGGCACTAGCCATTTTGTTGAGTCGTTGTCTGCTTGCGACTTATTGGCCTGATCGTACAAGCAAGTACCCAACGATAATAATGCCTCTAAACAGCGGCCCTTTTCAGGGATTTTATCCCCTTCAAATTCAATAGTGACGAGATACGTATGTATCTGCTGCCTTGCTGTTTCCCATTTATTATTATCCTTTAGACACCATTTTGGAAGGTTTCGAACATTGTCCTCCTTTGAAAACCAATCTACAAGATCTGCCCCTCCAACAATTTGTGAACTCACCTGTTGAAAAAAAGGATGCTCTGGAGTGCTTGCTTTGCCTGAAGAAGCGACTTCCGATAATAGTCCAATACCAGCCCCCGCTTCCCGTTTTGGACTGGTTATTTCCGCAGCAGATACAGTTTCAGCAGATCCTGCAGTTGGGATTTCGCCAGTTGCACCATCTCGCTCCTGCTCTTCACGTACACTGTCGCCGTCGTCAACTAAACTTATGGGTTCTGATAAAGAACTAAACAAGGCATCTTCTTCTTTTGCCCGAACAGACGAAGGCGCTCTTGCACCTTTACCTGAACGATCATCAGCAACAGAAACCTGCTTAGTACTGTTTTTGCCACCAGTAGGACTCTGGCTAGACTTCTTTATTTTACGTCGTGACCCCTCATCATGAGAAAGCCCACGTTCTATTCTAACAGATCTTTTGCGATTGCAGAGACAAGCCAAAATTGCATACGCACATCTTAAAACAACAGCCAAAAGAAAAGCTGCAGCTCCAACTATGACTGGTGTTATCTTTTTTGCACGCCATACAGCTAAAGCTGGCGTATAATGAGCTGATACAGCAGCTAAACCTGCAAATGCAAGCGATGATGAAATAAACTCGAAACTTACAACTTTACAAACTTTTGCATCTGCATCATGGGGTCTTTTTCGCATTGAGCTCTTTAGAGGGGCTAGACCTCTGAATGGAGCTGTTGAACTGTTGACGGCTCCTGATGACTGCATATAATATCCTATATTGTTTAGAATTAGATGGTGCCCATCTTAAGAAAACTTGCCATTACCGAAAATGAAAATTCCGTTCAGTTCCTTTTTGGACCAAGGCGAGTTGCAACGGTCTCCTAACCCACTCTTTGCGTTAGCAACTCCTTCAACCTTTTCCTTGCTTCAGGCAACTCTACAACACTAGAAATTAAGGAATAACTCTGCGAGTGCATCGCCTCAGGCAACCTCGAACTCATTAACACACTCTCCAACAACTCCCGTGGAGGCACCAACAACGAAATGGTTCCCTGATGCAAAAAGCCCTCTTTAGTACGTCTCTGCGCAGCCCCACCCACTTTCCGATTTCCCACCATCACGTCATAAACCGTAGGCTTCGCCATGCAAAATTTCAAAAACGCCTTCTCCACACACTCACTCTCTTGAACCAACAAAGAAGGTAACACACATCCTCCAGAAAATTGGGCGATCACATCGCTCACAATGCGATTGACAAATGCATAATTTTCCAACGTATTTAAAGAAAAGGCCGGATGGTGCGACGGAATCAACAAAGAAAAAGCAAAATCTGAAACGTGAAAAACAATTCCACCACCAGTGGGACGCTTGGCTAATGAAATGCCTCGCTTCGCCAGTTCACCTAAATGTAAAAACTGAGCAGGCTGGATAAAATGACCGTAGGTGGCACTAGGAGCACTCCATTCATAAAAATGCAGCACACCACCTTTTTCCTGACCCAGCGTCTTAAGTAACTGACAATCGATCGCCATGTTCTCTTCAGCTGTCGCAGGCCCGCTGTCTACGATCCTCCACATACCCTTACCGATAGACAATCGGATTCCACTTGTCGACTAATTTGTCCCCATACGTATAACCCACGCTTTTAAAAACATGAGCCAATGGATCCTTATCCCGATGTACATAAACAGCTGTCGCTTGCGTATATACAATCAGTAAATGCTTTTGAGGGTGAGTATTCAACTGAGGAAAAGGAATCGCTGCCCCTGCTTTAAAAAACACTCCATTTCCGGGTCGACTAGGAAAAATTGTGCTCTGTGATGAAGGCGATTCACCTGATAAACAAAGGAGCAATCCACCGGTAATCCCTTGTAGACAAGAAACTTCTGTCAATGAACTCGCCTGCTGCAACAAAGAAAAGTACCCTCCCTTTTCTTGAATGGGAGAGGGCTCTATTGAGGGGAAAAATTGATCGTAACCTAAACGCAACATCCTCTGCTCAGCAAGATCAGCAGCGATCTCAGCAAATCGACTCTGCATCACCACTTTTTTAATGGGTGGAGCAACGCGCCATAAATCTCGGCCAACCGAAAATATACGCTCACTACTCTGCTTTACAAGTTCTGAAGGTTTAATGCGCAGCCGCAGCGCAAGACCAGCATCCACAGCTTTTAACAGTTCGGAAATCTCTTCAGGACTCAGCAATCCTTCACATTCAATTGCCTGATGCTCTCGAAATTGATCGCGATGATCGCGGTTAATAGCAAATTTCATAAAATCCTCAATACCACAGGGGGCTACAACTATACTCATGCGAAGAATTATTTATCAACGAGAGTTGCTAGCCGAAAATCTACCTGTTAGCTAAAATGCCTACATGAACGCCATCCAACAGCTCATGCAACACGCCCCATCTATCGAATCCAAAATTGGGCATGTCTTTAATGACCGCAAACTTCTCGTCCTAGCCTTTATTCACTGCTCATTCGTAAACGAAAATCGCGATATCACCACTCACAATGAACGTCTTGAGTTTCTAGGCGACTCCGTCCTCGGAGTCCTCGTCGCCGACCATCTCTACCGCCATTTTCCCACCACTTCAGAAGGCGATCTCTCTTATCTACGCTCGCGTCTCGTTGAAGCAAGCTCCTGCGTCCTCTACATCCAAAAACTCGATATCGACAAATTCCTACTTCTAGGCAAAGGCGAACGAATGAACGGAGGCCGCGGCCGCGATTCCATTCTAGCCGATTTTTTTGAAGCGCTCATCGGCGCTATCTACCTCGACGGTGGCTTAGAAGCAGCGCGCCACTTTATTTTTAAAATTTTTGCAGAAGAGATCGAAGCAATTTTGCAAAAGCCTCTGCGCAACTGGAAAGCGCTTTTGCAAGATCATTGCCAAAAGCAGTTGCAGCAAACTCCAGTCTACAAAGTACTCAACGAAACAGGTCCAGATCACAGCAAGCAATTCACCATGGCCGTTATGCTCGGCAACAAAGAACTTGGACAAGGCTCAGGCTCTTCGAAAAAAGAGGCACAACAAGCGGCGGCTGAAAATGCCCTCAACAACATGCACCTGAACTAAAAGACTTACTGATGGCCACCAAACAAAAAACCGTATGGTACTGCTCTGAATGCGGTCACAAGCAGCCTAAATGGTCCGGACAGTGCACTCAATGCCTAAAATGGAACACCCTGCATGAGGAAACAGAAGTAACTGGTGCGGTGCGCCGATTCGACGCACAACCGGTCGCCCCAAGTCGCCCCATGCGCGTTAAAGAAGTCTCCTTAGGCGAAACCCCGCGCATTCTCACTCATATTCAAGAAATCGATCGACTTGTAGGTGGAGGCATCGTTCCAGGCTCTCTAACACTGGTTGGGGGTGATCCCGGAATCGGAAAATCAACCCTAATGCTACAACTTTCCAACAGCCTCGCAAAACAGGGCCTTACTGTCCTCTATGTTTGCGGCGAAGAATCTGTTGAACAAACCACAATGCGCGCTCAGCGCTTAGGCATCGATAGCGACAACCTACTTCTCCTCAGCGAAACAAACTTCGCTCACATCAAAGCACAAATCGATCAGATACAACCTGATATTCTCATCGTTGACTCCATTCAAATTGTCTACAAACATGAGATTACATCAGCTCCAGGCTCTGTCTCACAAGTACGCGAAACCGCAACAGAATTTATGCACATCGCTAAAGGTCACGGCATCGCCACTTTTCTGATCGGCCATGTCACAAAATCAGGCGAAATTGCTGGCCCACGCGTCCTTGAACACCTTGTAGACACGGTTCTCTACTTTGAAGGCGATAAACAGCACAACTACCGCATGATTCGCGTCATCAAAAATCGCTTTGGTCCTACAGATGAAATTGCAGTGTTCCAAATGAACTCTGCAGGCCTTACAGAGGTTCCTAACCCCTCTCAGATCTTCCTAGAAGAACGACGCAAGCAAATGATTGGATCCACCATTATTCCTACGCTAGAGGGAAGCCGCACAATCCTCATCGAAACACAAGCACTTGTGACAGACACGGTCTTTAGCACGCCCTCACGACGTGGCACAGGCCTAGATCCGAACCGCTTAGCCCTTTTACTAGCGGTGCTTGAAAAGCGCATGGGATACCAATTGCATCGCTGCGATGTCTTTGTCTCAATCGCCGGTGGCATGCGCATTGTAGAACCAGGGATCGACTTAGGAGTCCTCATCGCCGTCGCCTCGTCGATGCGCAACCGCATCATCGACGCCGACACAGCAATTGTTGGTGAAGTAGGACTGGGAGGCGAGATTCGCAGTGTCTCTCGTGTAGAAAGCCGTATCAAGGAAGTGATTCAGATGGGATTCCGCTGTTGCATCCTTCCTAAACGCAATCTCAAAGGGGTTTCTGAGGAATTGCGTCAAAAAATTAAACTCATTGGTGTTGAGGTCGTCGACGAAGCCGTCGACCTCCTCATTAATTAATAGGTTTTCGTTTTGTTCTTACCACCGAGACACAGAGACACAGAGGAGCACAGAGAGCGAGAAAGAAGCAGTCTAAAAAATAATTTCATTTCCTCTTTTTTTGCTCTCTGTGCTGCTCTGTGTCTCTGTGTCTCTGTGGTAAAAAAAATAACAAGGAAATCCACATGTTGATATCTGTGGGAGCACGCCAATCGCCCCTTTCTAAAGTGCAAGTACAAGAAGTCCTCCAAGAAATCCAACAGCACCACCCTCACGTTATTTTCGAACCAACTTTTGTCCAAACCTACGGAGACCTAGACCAAAAGACCTCCCTTCGCTCATTGGACAAAACCGATTTCTTTTCTAAAGAGGTGGACGAACTCGTTTTAAATCGTCATTGTCGTATCGGCATTCACTCAGCAAAAGACCTTCCAGATCCACTCCCGAAGCAGTTAAGCATGGTCGCTTTAACTAAAGGTGTCGATTCTTCAGACTCCTTAGTATTGCAACCAGGAAAGTCCCTGACGAATCTAAAACCATACGCTACCATTGCTACCTCCTCCGAACGTCGCGAACAGGCTGTCAAGCAGCTGCGGAAGGATCTCTCCTTTGTTGACATACGCGGCACAATTGCGATGCGCTTAGCTAAATTAGACAGAGATGAAATAGAGGGTGTTGTGATTGCAGAAGCAGCACTAATCCGCTTAGGATTAACACACCTTAACCGCATCCGTTTACCAGGAGAAACGACTCCGTTGCAAGGCCAACTCGCGATCCTTGCCCATCAAGATGACCTAGAGATGAAACAACTTTTTGTCTGCATTGACTCACGACAAGGATGATATGACCCTTTACCTAGGCCTAGAACTACCTCCCCACCTAAAAGATAATCCAAAAGTTATTCATTGTCCCATCATTCAAATTATTCCGCGCTCAATCACGGATCCAGCAATCCAAAAAACCTACGAAGAATTACCTTCTTACACACACCTGCTGTTTACCAGCAAGACTGCTGTCCGTCTTTTTTTTGCTCATCTACAGACTCCTTCCATTCTGATTTCCACATTACAGAATAAGTGTTTTGTCGCTGTCGGACATGCCACAGCACAATGCCTACAGGAACACAAGTTATCGCATATTGTTGTAGCACAAGACGAGACAGCAGAAGGTGTCATCGCAGTATTAAAGCAAATGGATCTAACTAGAGCACATCTCTTTTGGCCCCATTCAGCCCTTTCACGCCCTATCCTAAACGAGTTTCTGAATAATTTAGGTCGTCCTCATCACACACCGGTTTTTTATGATACGATCACAAAACACCCTGACACTTTGCCTGACCTACAAAACATACAGGAAATTGTGTTTACAAGTTCCTCAACAGTGAGTGCTTTTTGTGAAATTTTTGGTACATTGCCGACAGATAAGAAGCTGATCGCGATTGGTCCCGTGACAGAAAGACACCTCCACCAACTGGTAAAGGCTCAAGATTAATACCTGACAATTGGACTGATTGGACTGATTGAGACAATTGCATAAGTCTTCGATCTATTTTTACCACCGAGACACAGAGGCACAGAGCAGCACAGAGAGCGAGAAGGGATTGCGTAGCTTGCGTTCTATGTAATGCCTTTCTAATTTTTTTAAAAAGCTGAGGCTTTTTAAAAACCAGCATTCGCATGGGCTTACGCCCACGCGAAGTATTTTTTTCATCTTAATCGTTAGGTCATATCCAGATTCGAGGTTATTCTTTAACTTAATCCATTTTCAAACTTTCAAAGTTGAGCATATGCTTTCTCGCCCTCTTGTCTCTCTGATCCCAATCATCTAAAATTGGATATTCGATGTTTGTTTTATAAGTAACGTCAATACCTTTGCGAAGCAAAGTAAATGCGAAATTGTCGCCAGACAATTTTGCCTTGGCTGATTTTTAAAAAGCCTCAGCTTTTTAAAAAGATATCAAAAAAAGCCTCGCACCATTTGCCTCAAAGTCACAAAACCTCTTCTCGCTCTCTGTGCTTCTCTGTGCCTCTGTGTCTCTGTGGTAAAAAAATAAAACGAAGATTATTACAATCGTTTCGATCGAACATATGCAATTGTCTCAATCAGTCCATTGTCTAACTTTTCTAAACTGCACTAGTACGCAGTAGGCGACTAAAAAACAACCCCACAACGTAGGCTAGGCCAGCAATTAACGCAATCGTCGCACCACTCGGCCAATCTAAATGATACGCCGTAGCAGTTCCTACAAAGCAAAAGAGTGCACTCAACAAAACAGCAATAATCATCATGCGCGATAAGCGCACCGTAAACAAATTGGCAATCGCTGCGGGAATGGTCAGCATCGTCATCACTAAAATAATCCCAACAACCTGAATCAATAGCACAATCGCAATCGAAGTCAAAATCAGCAACAGCATGTACAATGTGTTGACAGGGACTCCCTGCAAACGCGCCTGTTCTTCATCAAAGCAAATTGCCAAAAAGCGTTTGTGAAACAGTAACGCTACAATAAAGACAAAGAAATCTAGCGTAAACAGCACTGTTAAGTCTGTTTGGGAAACCCACAAAATATTTCCCACCAACAAATTTGACAACTCTACGTTTGATCCTGGAGTCTGCGTAATAAAAATAACACCCACAGCCATCCCCACAGACCACAACGCAGCGATAACCGTATCTTCTCGCTGACGATAATAGAGCGAGATCCAACCGATCAGCCATGCAGATAACACAGCAGCAATCAAGGCTCCATATAGAGGAGAAATCCAGCTAATTCCCTGCGCACGCTGAAGCCAAAAAGCCAATCCAATACCCGCTAACACTGAATGCGCAATACTACCACAAATGAAGACAATGCGTTTGACGACAACATAAGAACCAATAATGCCACTAACAATCGAAGCAGCAAACCCGGCAATCACAGCAGAAAAGAGTAAAGGATTTGTGCGAAGAGCCTCGATAAAGGAAATCATCTATACCTTCCGTGTGCTAATCGTATTGATCAAAGGCGTATGGTACAGACCCATTGCAAAATGCTCACACACTTCTTGTGGAGTCAATAAAATCACCTGACGCTGGACGCAAATGACCCGCTTAACATGTTCAATTGCAATATTTAAATCGTGCGTCACCATCAAGATGGTCATCTCATTTTGTAATTGATCTAAAAGCGCATAAATTTCTGCTTGTGTCTGCGCATCAACGCTAGCTGTAGGCTCATCAAGCAGCAACAATTTAGGATTCGATACCAGCGCTCTAGCAATCAATGTACGCTGCGCCTGGCCTCCCGATAGCGTTCCGAAGGCTCGATCTTTTAATGGCAGCAATCCCACCTTATCTAAGGCCTGACAAGCTGCATGGCGATCCTCTTCACGATACCTTCCATACCAAGGTAACTGCGCCAAACGCCCTAACAGCACTACTTCCAATACAGAGATCGGAAACTGACGATCAAAACGCACAACCTGTGGAACGTATGCAATCTGACTGCACGCAGCATTCGGAGATGTCCCAAACACGCGAATCGATCCCTGAGTGGGCTTTAAAAAGCCCATAATCAATTTTAGCAATGTTGTTTTACCACCACCATTAGGGCCAATAATGCCTACATAGTCGCCAGCATGAATTTTGAAGGATACGTCGTTTAAAACGGGAAGATCTTGATATCCAAAGTCCAAATGATCCAATTCAATAATCGGTGTCATAATGGCCTATGGAGCTTTCTTTTCTTGTTCGGCAATGCGCAAAGCAATCTCTCGCAACGTCGCAAAGTAATCGCCAGAATAAGGATCTAGAGCCACAACATTTGCTCCCAATTCCCCAGCAATTAAATTAGCCCCACGGCTGCTATACTGATTTTGAATATAGATAGTTTTGATGTGAGAGGCTCGCGCTTGGTTTAATAACTCAGTTAGTTGTCGTGGTGAGGGGTCTTTACCTTCAAACTCTATGGACATCTGCTCCAATCCGTAGTCGCGTGCGAAGTACCCGTAAGAAGGATGAGACACCAAAATTGTGCGCGCTTTGAGCGGTTTTAGAATGTCGCGAATCTCTTGATCTACAGCATCTAGCTGCGCAGTAAATTTTTCCAAACGCTCTGCATACTGTTGACGATGCTCTGGGTAAACTTCTGTCAATGCATTGGCAATTTGCTTTGCCTGCACCTTCATCATTTTTGGACTAAGCCAGATATGGAGATCGGCTCCCTCATTTGGACAGCAGTGGCAGTGGTGATTCGAATCAAAAACAATTAAATCGACTCCCTCACGCAAATCGACAATGCGCATCGAAGGGTGGTGACTGCGCATCGCCTGAATGGCGCGATTTTCAAAGAGCTCTCCAATGCGAAACCAAATGTCTGCATGGCTACTTTTCAAAATTTGCTTAGGGGTTGGTTCAAAGGTATGAAAGCTTGCTCCCGGAGGAACCAATAAATCTACGGTTACGGTAGCGCCACCAATCGCTTTAACGGCAAACTGGTAGGGGGCTATGCTCACGAGCACTTCATGCGAGCGCTTATCCTCAACCGCCATGCAAAAAGCAGGCAGAGTAATAGCTAGAACCATCCAAAGAATAAAATAGATTTTTTTAGTGATCATGGCTCAAGTTTACGTTTGCAATCGTTTCTCCGCAAGGAGATTGTACCAGCTAGTAAAATCAGTTGCAGGAGAATTCCTATTTCGCTTACCTTTGATATTCGTTTTCATGCGGAGGGATGTCCGAGTGGCTTAAGGAGCACGCTTGGAAAGCGTGTGTACGCTAACCCGTACCGTGGGTTCGAATCCCACTCCCTCCGTTCCTTTAATCAACATTCACTGTTTATCGGCATTTTAACGGCATTAGCTTTAATTTTGCTATGCCGATAAATTGCCGATAAATCACGGCTTCTGAAAGGAAACCAGGCCATCCTCGGCCTGAAAGTAACTAGGGCGTCCCGCCCTGTAAAAAGCTGGATTATCTTGTTTTTTTTTGCTGTAACCATTTTCCGATTAACCAAGTCACCCTGGCTAGAACACATAGTTTTATTTTATTTTTACTAATACTAATCCTCATTGGGTCTCTGCGACTCTGCGTCTCTGCGTTAAATAAATTCGTATCATATGGTGTATATGATCTTCTACGGATTAACCATGTTTTAGTGTCATTAAATGATAAACGCAGAGTCGCAGAGTCGCAGAGAAGAAAAACTAGACTCAATTAAATTATTAGAAATTAACCATTTTCTGATTAGCTAAGCTACCCTGGCACTGGTCGTCCTTTTTTTTGCAGGACGGGACGCCCTGGCTACTTTCAGGCCGAGGACGGCCTGTTTTTACTCGAAGGAGTTCAACCTTGATAGTATTCTTCGTCAGGTCTCTTTCTAGCGGGTCTCTTCACAATTTCCTGTGTAAATTGATCCACTAATACCCGTGTTATCGACGGGTGACCTAACTCTTTAAGCTCTTGTTCCAAATAGGGTTGCAGTACATGCTGAGAAAAAACAAAACGCTTCTTGAGCAAATCCACATTTTTGCCTTTTTTCTGCAACGCTACGATCTGCACTGCTAAAAAGCAGCGTTCCGCAATCGCTTCACTTCTTGCCATTGCCAAGCGCATGCGTTTAGCTATCGTTTGATCGTCTTTGGCTACTTCTGCTTTCAAATTAGCTAAAGCGCCCCTACTGCGATCTACTTCTTCAGCTTGATCTTTTTCATCCGCTTCCAAATAGGCAATGCCTGCATGAGTTGCTTTGCCACTTTCTATTCTCAACTGCTTCCTATTTTCCGTATCCCACATCAGCGCATTCAATTCCGCTACTACCTGCATGAGTACAGAAATCGAAACGTCTGGCTGAGCTTGCTCTGCTCGGTACTTCGATGTGCGTTCAAAAATATAATCTAGCTCATCATTGCTCGCATGGAGATGTGGAGCTTGTCTCAGCAATGTTTCGCGCAAAATCATTTGGGTCGTTTCTTTATCTGTCGGCTTCACTTCAATCGCCACAGGCCAACGCCTTCTCCAAACAGGATCTGCCGCGATTAATTTTTGATAATCGTCTTTTGTCATGGTCCCCATGCACTGCCAATTCCCCACAGCAGTATTGCCCGTAACAGATAGAAGTGCATTACCTACATCTCCTGTAAGAGCTCCTTGCAGTTCATCAATAGCCATTACCGCATTGGAATCCCCCTCAATCCTTCTTTTAACTTGTTCAAAGCGAACAGTGCCAGTATCTGGAGAAAACGTGCTGCCTTTTAATCCCCCACTATTTCCAAAAAATACGTTCTTATCACGTAAATTTTCAGGAACATCCCCTGAAGCAATTCGCTGACAAACGCCACCAATCATTGTCGTTTTTCCGCTTCCGGATGGGCCATAAAAAACAACGTTCATGCCTGCTCCCAAAGAAAACAATGCTTGCTGTATCTCCGCATGACGTCCTACCAACTGAGGAAGTTGTCCCTGACGTGCAGCACTCGTCCAATTTCGAAATGCCCCTATTTGCTCACTAGGAGGTCGAAACCAACGTATGTACACAAAGAGTACACCAGCAATCGCTCCAATGGTGACTGCTGTTAAAAAGAGTGCTGTCAAGGGGCTGGCAACATAAGCCTCTACGCCAGTGAATACCACGAACGGAAATGCTAACATTCTTCCATACATATACAGAAAACGCGATGCAGACCACTCAGAGCTGGGTTCATTTCCCGCATCAAAAAATCCGAAAGCTGACAACATCGTTTCAAAAACAGCATGTATTTTTCGAGTTAAATAGGATCTTTTATCCTCCCACCCCTGATTTCCTGTATGCAATCCGCTACGCTGGAGAATCTCTTCGCACCAAGCCGTGCGCTCAATGGAAGCCTCCGTATCAGCGGCTCGACATCTTGTTTTCAACAGTCCATAAGGAAATAGTGTTAGGGCGCTGTCAACAAGCTTTGGATGTCCACTTTCAAAGCTCTGCTTTGCTACTTCACGCAAAAAGTCTCTAGCATCATCACCACCCAATTTGCCAACACTTCTTTTAACAGATCCACACCACGATCCACGTTGAAGCTGTTGCACCAAAGGTGATTGACTATTAGATAGTTGCATCAAGATTTCTCCCACTTTTTTGGAAGATGATACCACATTTTGTCTTTAGGCGAAACGTCAAGAATTGCTTAAGGGTTTCTTAGACATCATTTTTCGAAAAAATTTACAGGATGGCCAGGATGAGTAGAAGTGTTCGTTTTATTTTTTACTACAGAGACACAGACTCGACTTTAGCATTTTTTAAGCATAGGCCATCATCCTACAGATTTCTTGAATGTCTATTTTTCCACACTTCTGTTTTTTACTAGATTGAGGAAAATATTTACTGTTGAGAATCAACAACTTAAGGTACACCATTACATCTGAAAACGTAACCGTCTTTTTACTGTACCAAGGGGTCATTTCGGGGACTATTTCCACTCCCGTATCTTGTACAGCTTGGCTGCCCATGCGAATACTGGTTTTTAAAAAGCCTCAGCTTTTTAAAAAGACATCGAAAAGCATAACATATAACACGTCAAGGGTTTGCAAGCTCCTCTCGCTCTCTGTGCTGCTCTGTGCCTCTGTGTCTCTGTGGTAAAAAATAAAACGAACACTTCATGGAATATACGCCTCACAGACGCGTGAGGTTTGCGTACTGCGCAACGAGACTGCGCTCTTTGTTGTCTTTCGAGAAAAAGATCGTATAGGTGAGGCCTGCAGATCCATTTTGAACCTGTTTTATGCATCCAACTCCAAATTCGGAATGAAATACCAGATCATTAATCGATAATGCAGAAACTTGTTCCTGGACTGCTTTTGGAACAACCTTCGTCGGATTCAACGGTGTGACCTTTGAATAATTATAGCTCGACTTTGCTGCAGGCATTCCCACGCCGCCAATTCGTTCTACATATTCTACTGGAATTTCCTTTAAAAAGCGGCTAGGCCGCTGTGTGCGGGTCACCCCCCAAATCGTGCGAGAAGTAGCGTAAGACAAATACAAGTATTCTTTGGCGCGCGTCATGCCCACGTAGCAGAGACGACGCTCCTCTTCAACGCGCTCTTCCTCTTCCCTTGAGTTGATGTGAGGAAACAGGTCTTCTTCCATTCCAGCAATCACAGTGACAGCAAATTCTAGCCCTTTACCGTTGTGAATCGTCATGAGATTGAGACGGTCATCCTGCCCCTCAGTTTCATCCAAAGTAGATTTTAGTGAAAGCTCTTCCAGAAAGCCGCTAAGAGTAGGATTTTCTGTGACAGTTGTCCATTCGGCTGCTTTAGAGACCAGAGCATTTAAGTTTTCTTTGCGGTCTACCATCGATTCCTGATCTTCTTCTAAATATTTCCAGTAGCCGGTTTGATCGATTGCTGCCGTCACAAGCGCAGGAAGGGACATATCCACAGATACAGTTCTTAACGATTGAATGATCTGCACATAATCCTGAATACCCTCTTTTTGCTTTGAGGTTAGCTTCACTGGGGAAGCCAATGGAGAACCCGATACGACTTTTTCACAATATTCCAATACGGAACATTGCTCTTGCGCTGCAGCCAAATTTAATTTGTCCAATGTTGCATCGCCTAATCCACGCTTGGGCAAATTTATTGTACGTGTAAACGCAATGAAATCATTACCTGACAACACCATGCGCAACCACGCCAAGACATCTTTAATTTCACGACGTTGATAGAAGGATAAGCCGCCCACAATTACGTAGGGAATGCGACGCTGTAGTAAACAATCTTCAAACACGCGCGACTGCGCGTTTGTTCGATAGAAGACAACCATCTGCTTAAGAGGAATGTCTTCCTGTTGATGGTGTTCTACAATGCGCTGTGCAGCATATACAGCTTCTAAGCGATCATTGTCCGCTCGGTAGATTTTAATCTTTTCACCGGCTCCCAGATCACTCCACAAGTCTTTTTCGTAGCGATTTGGATTGCGTTGAATGAGAGCATTGGCCGCTTCGATGATATTGCTGCGGCTGCGATAATTTTGATTAAGACGAACGACAACAGCTCCAGGATAGTCTTTTTCAAAGTTCAAAATGTTGTTGATGTTAGCTCCACGCCACGAATAAATCGATTGATCCGGATCTCCCACCACGCACAAATTGCGACTTTTTTCGACTAAAAAGTTGACGAGCTTATACTGAAGTGCATTGGTATCTTGGTATTCATCGATTAAGAGATGGGTCCAGCGCGCTTGATAAAAAGCTAAAATCTCAGGATGCTCACTAAACAGTTTAACTGGCAAAGCCAACAGGTCGTCGTAGTCGACGCCATTAAATTCTTTTAGTTTCGCTTGATAAAGAGCAAATACGTTATTAAAGAAGGTCCCTTGTGTTGATCCGACAGCCTCTATTCCATTGTTTTTCGCAGAAGAAATTAGATTTCTTAATTCTTTGACCGCATCCTTGGTGTCTGCTCCAGTGAGCTCCTTTATGCATATCTTTAGCAATTTATCTGCATCATCTTCATCGTAGATAACAAAGGTATTCTTATAGCCTAGATGATGAATAGACTCACGTAGGATGCGCACTCCTAAGCTATGGAACGTGCAGATTAACACATCGTTCATCGTCTGCTGACGCACCCTTTCCTTCATTTCGTTTGCAGCTTTATTGGTAAAGGTAAGTCCCAAAATTTGTGAAGAGTGGACTCCACGATTGAGCAGATTGGCAATGCGAAACGTGACGACGCGCGTTTTTCCTGATCCAGCACCTGCCAGCACCAGTAAAGGGCCATCTAAGGTATCTACAGCACGCTGCTGTTCTGAATTTAACTGTCCCATCGTTTCCCTATAAAAATTTCAGCACTATAAAACCGCACGCCAATAGCGCAATCAGAAGTACAGTCAATAAGTTAAATTTTGTTTCAATGAACTGCTTAATTGGCTCTCCATACTTCCAGAGTAATGCCGCAACCAAGAAAAAGCGCGCCGAACGTCCCACCACGGAAGCTAATAAAAACATCGGAAAGGAGATGTGAAAGACTCCGGCAGCAATTGTAAACACTTTGTAGGGAATTGGAGTAAACGCAGCGACAAAAACGGCCCAAAAATCCCACGCATTGTAAAGTCCAGCGACTTTAACAAAGGTCTGTTCCGTAAAAATATAGTGGAAGAAAAACCCGGAAGCCATATGCCATAAGGCCATCCCAATCATATATCCTAAAATACCCCCCAACACAGACGCTACAGCATTAACGGCTGCATAGTACCACGCGCGATCGCGACGTTCCAACGTCAGAGCAATTTGAAGCACATCGGGAGCAACAGGGAAAAAACTCGATTCTGCAAAGCTGATGCAAAAGAGTGCTATTGTTGCATAACGGCAGTGCGCGAGTCCGAGCACCCAGTCGTAGAGACGACGATGGAGCGCCCAGCGCGAACAGGTAACAGGATTAGCAAGGTCATTCGGGGTTGTCATGCGAAGATTATAGCATATCTCAGATAACAAAACAATTGTACGTTCGGGCTAATAATTTTCGTTTTGTTTTTCAACACAAAGGGTGAGTTGCAGACGTTTCAACACAAAGGGTGAGTTGCAGACGTCTTCGTTTTGTTTTTTACCACAGAGACACAGAGGCACAGAGCAGCACAGAGAGCGAGAGGGCTTTTTGTAGCTTTGAGGCTAATAGTGACAGGCTTTTCGATGTCTTTTTAAAAAGCTGAGGCTTTTTAAAAACCAGCCAAGGCAAAATTGTCTTGCGACAATTTCGCATTTACTTTGCTTCGCAAAGGTAATAGCGTTACTTATAAAACCGACTTCTAATTTCCAATTTTGAATGCTTGTTTATACAGAAATCAGAAAACACACGTTTAACATCGCTATTTGAGTATGGATTCAATTAACCTCGAATCTGGGTATGCCGTAACGAGTAAGATGAAAAAAATACTTCGCGTGGGCGTTAGCCCATGCGAATGCTGGTTTTTAAAAAGCCTCAGCTTTTTAAAAAAACATCGAAAAGCATAACAAATAACACGTTAATGCTTTGCAAACACCCTCTCGCTCTCTGTGCTGCTCTGTGCCTCTGTGTCTCTGTGGTAAAAAACAAAACGAAGACCCCTGCAACTCACCCTTGAGGCTTTTAAAAAAAACATCGAAAATCATAACATATAACACGTTAATGCTTTGCAAACTCCTCTCGCTCTCTGTGCTGCTCTGTGCCTCTGTGTCTCTGTGGTAAAAAACAAAACGAAGACGTCTGCAACACACTCTCCGAAATGCTATCATAACTAACTTAACACCCGCAGCCACCACCACAACAAGCTTTCGTGTCTTGCACAACGTCCTCAATATACCCATAACGATGGTAATCCACACTCAAACTTAACTCACGCAAATAATGCAACAACTCCACTCGCCCATTTGCCATCACAGGTACCACATGCACACTGCATCCAACATCTGCCAACGCGTGTGCTAAAACCCCTTTTGGTTCTTGCAAAAGCCGCACCTGTCCCAACTCTAAATGTTGCACAAACTGCGCTTCACTTTCTGCCGTGACATAAACTCCTGGCATGCCACTTAACTCTAGTACACGTGCATCTCCACTCACCTGCAACTCGACCCCACAAATAATCGCTGCTGCGACTGCTCGCAAGACATCGACTCGAGTATCGCCCTCTTGAACGCGCAAAAACAAATTTTTCCTTGGCACATAACGCAAAATATTCAGCTGACCTAAAACTGCACTTGGATCCTGATCCCGACTAAAATAGTGTTCCCAGAAAAAGGCATAACTCTCAATGCTCGCCTGCCACAATGCAAAGGCCTTCTCTCCTTCCATTTGCTTCACAAAGCTTCCAAGCTGATCCATTTCGTGTGGAAGCAACTCCTGCTCTATCGGATGTTGAGGCAACAGCTGCTGCTTAGGTTTCATTAACTGCATCAAGTAATTTGGCCCCCCAGCTTTGATGCCTGGTCCAAAACTGCTATCCTTACATCCACCAAAAGGCTGCCGTTGAACAATAGCTCCAGTAATCCCTCGGTTGATGTAACAATTCCCTGCTTCAATATGAAAGGTCCAGTAATCCTGCTCACGTTCATCTAGCGAGTGCAATCCTGAAGTAAGCCCATAGGACGTAGCATTTGCTAATTCTACTGCATGCTCCAAGTTCTCTGCGCGTACCAATGCCAAAACAGGTCCAAAGAGCTCATTTTGAAAGGTAAAGCTCTCACGGCGAACTCCTAATTTTATACCTGGAGACCACAAATTGCGATTTTTAACATCGCATATTGGCTTCAATAACCACTCCTCTCCTTGATCCAATGTCGTTAATCCACGCAATAACAGAGGATTTGGTTCATGAATCAATGGATTCAACCGCGTCTCGAAATTCCATGCCGACCCCACATGCCAGCTTGCAACGGCATCGCGGAGCTGCTGACGAAAATGAGGGTCGTCATACACCTCAGCAAGGCAAATCGCTAAACTACATGCACTGCATTTTTGACCCGCATGACCAAAAGCCGATTGCACAAGATCTCTAATAGCTAAATCGCGATCGCATTTATTCGAAATAATCATTGCGTTTTTGCCACCTGTCTCAGCCATCAAATTCAGTCCAGGTCGCTTTTTAAGCAACAATTTGGCAGTCTCCGTTGCACCTGTAAGCACGACAGCGTTAATGCGTGAATCACACACCAATTGACTTCCTATTGGATCATCCTCACAGGTGATAAATTGCAACACACTAGAGCTCACACCTGCTTCCCAAAAGATATTTGCAAGCTTCCAACCCACCAAAACAGCTTCACGTGCTGGTTTTAAGATCACACAATTACCTGTCGCTAACGCTGCCAATATGCCTCCAGCTGGAATGGAGCAAGGAAAATTCCAAGGGGGCGCCACTAAAACTGTGCCAAGTGGACTCCATTCGATATCTTCCAGTAAAAGAATCTCTTCTAGATTGCGACGATAGTACTCAGCAAAATCAATCGCCTCCGACACCTCTACGTCCGCTTCTCCTACAGTTTTTCCAGTGTCGGCAATCATCGCGCCTATGAGTTCTCCACGATGCTGTCGCAATGCTTGCGCAATGTCCGCAAGAAGATGCGATCGCTGTACAGGAGTCGTCGCTGCCCATCCTATTTCTGTTTCTTTGGCTACTCTTAACGCCAGTTCCACCTGTTCGCTACTTGCCAATGCATATGTGTATAACGTCTGATCTGGAAAAGATGGGTCTTCGCCTGTTGCCTTAGAGTCACCCTGAATGCGTTCTCCACCTACCATCAAAGGAATTTCCTCATGACGACGATTTTTCCAATCCGCAGCAATTTTATCGATCCATTGTCGATTCGCTGCCAACGACCAATCAGTATCCGCCTCATTTTCAAATGGCCCTTGCAAAGAGAGCGGAGCAGAGACCTCCCTGCGATTTTGCTGTCGTCGCGGACCTTGTGCCGTGATATCTAGGCGTCGACACGATTCGCGAAAAAAATCGGCCTGTTCCTTCCATGAATTGGAACCTACTTTCAAATCAAACAGATGACGCAGAAAGTTTTCTGGAGCGGTATTTTCATCCAAACGACGAATCAAGTAGGCGACAGCATTTTGAAATTCTTCCCGTTTTGCTGCAGGACAATAGAGCAACATGTCACCAGAGATTTCCTGCACCACACGCCGCAGGTGGTCAGCCATGCCCTCTAACATCTCAAAACACACGCAAGATTCAATGCCGTTTTCAGCACGCAATAGTAGAGCGTAAGAAATGTCGAATAGATTGTGACTGCCTATGCCTAGATGGGCCGCACGAACATTTTCAGGATAGCATCCATAAAGCACCATGCGCTTGTAATTTGCATCCACTTCCCCTTTTGTCACATACGGAGCTTGCGCCCAATCCTTTAAAGAGGCCTCCACGCGTTCCATCGCCAAGTTAGCACCTTTGACCAAACGAATTTTAATGGGAGCTCTACCTTTTCTCATTCGCTCTTTAGCCCATGTTGTGAGCTTTTGTTGCAACGGAAAGGCATCTGGAAGATACGCCTGCAAGACAATGCCTGCAGAATGTTGCTGAAACTCCGATTCGTCCAACACATCTTGAAACAGTGCCAGCGTCAGATGCAAATCGCGGTACTCCTCCATATCTAAATTTACAAATTTCTGAGTTTGAGTACCGTCAGGACGCACGTATTTGTGATCGCGTGCCGCGCGATATAGCCTGCGCAAACGCTCCTTTAACGTATTTAATGTGTGATCCCATGCAACTAAACTGATCTGACTGCAAATGGTAGAAATTTTGACGGAAATGTATTCAAATTCTGGACGCGAAAGGTCATCCAAGTATACCTGTAAGCGACGTTCCGCCTCTTCTTCACCTAAAATGGCTTCGCCAAGATGATTCAGATTTAACCGCACTCCCTCTTCGCGCCTGCGCTGCATGTGACGTTCAAGCTCTTGAGGTTCTCCAGGCAGGATAACAGCCGACGTTTCCTGACGCACTCTCTCCTTTACCAAAGGCACGAAAAAACGAGGAAACGTACGGCCAAGCATCCTGAAAAGTCGAAATCCGAAGCGTTTAGAAAAAGAAAAAAAGCGTGGAATACCGTATCGGTCCAACAATTGTAAAATGGTGTCTGCAACTGTGATGGGATTTTGGCTGCGGAAAGACTCATCGGTCATGCGCGTGGTAAATGTCTTGCCATTGGGATCGTTCATCATACGCGCAAGTTGCTTCTGAACCTGCTTTTCCGAATACGTTTGACGCCTTTGAGCTTCCTTTAGTAGGAAGCCGGCCAATTGGATCGCTTTTTCACAGCGTTCCTCAGCAGTCTGAGGATTACCTTTTACTTTGTTTAAAATGTCTTGAGCGTGTTGCATGGACAAAAGCCTATGTGCGTTTGTTCGCAACCATAGCATAAAGGATTGATTTTACCACAGGGGCACAGAGTAAGTTGTAGAAGTGTTCGTTTAATTTTTTACCACAGAGGGTGAGTTGCAAAGGTCTTCGTTTTGTTTTTTACCACAGAGACACAGAGGCACAGAGCAGCACAGAGAGCGAGAGGAGTTTTTGTAGCTTTGAGGCTAATGGTGACAGGCTTTTCGAAATCTTTTTAAAAAGCTGAGGCTTTTTAAAAACCAGCCAAGGCAAAATTGTCTTGCGACAATTTCGCATTTACTTTGCTTCGCAAAGGTATTAGCGTTACTTTTAAAACCGACTTCTAATTTCCAATTTTTGGATGTTTGTGTATACAGAAACACGTTTAACTTCGATATTTGAGTATGGATTAAATTAAAGAATAACCTCGAATCTGGATATGACGTAACGAGTAAGATGAAAAAAATACTTCGCGTGGGCGCAAGCCCATGCGAATGCTGGTTTTAAAAAAGCCTCAGCTTATTAAAAAGACATCGAAAAGCATAACATAGAACACGTCAAGGCTTTGCAAGCTCCTCTCGCTCTCTGTGCTGCTCTGTGCCTCTGTGTCTCTGTGGTAAAAAATAAAACGAACACCTCTACAACTACTCTTTGAGTCTCTGTAGTGAAAGAAAAACGAATACTTTTGCAAATGACTCGTTAACCAACATTGGTTGAGACTGGCGTCACAGCTGTAGCTTTAAAAGGGTACGCCACGGGTTTAACGGCGGTGGCAGCATTCTCTTTTTGTGCTTCTTTATATGCTTTCCACCTTTCCTTTTTACCCTTTTTCCATGCCTTAATTGCAGGGGTATCAAACTGAGTTGCAACAGATTTAGGAAGTAATTTTGCACGTTTAATTCTATTCATTCCGCGTATTTCATTTCGTGGATCCACCTTTAATCCATTTTTATCACTATTTTCAAAAACCACGCGTGAAGCAGGCATATTAGGATCAGCATCCATAATGTGAGCTGCAAAAGGATTATCTGTTTTCAATGTTTCATGACCGTCTTCCAATGCTCGCATCATAAAGCGCTCTGCAATCACACCTGTACGGTCTTTTCCACTTGCACACCCTATCGATACGGCAAATTCTCCAGATTTCAGTAACGCCATTCCCACATCTTCCGCTTTGACAAAGCCACCTTTTTCGTCAACGAGTCTACCCACAGAAAGATCTCGTTTTTGAAATCTTAGTTCCCTAAAAATTTCATTATAAACTTCACCTGTCTTATAAGGCAGTCCTGCTGCAGCTCTTGCTGCCGCATTGTTATCTTTATCTTCGGCATATTTGACCAATCTATCGATTGCTCTGTCGTTAATTTTTTTCTGTACTCCATCATTCGTGGTGTCTCCTTGAGGTGTCACATTGACATATAGCGTTTCTAAATTGATGTCCCTATTTCCCCCTTCTCCAGCAGGCATATAAATCTTCTTTCCATCCATATAAGGTGCTGTCACATTTGTTCTAAAACAAATTTGGTTACCATCAAATTCTTTAAAAATCGCTGCCATATCCTCCATACAAACACCTTCATCATGGCGCCAACCTGTTTTATCCAATTTTTTAGAATGTCCATTGATAAGACCTAAGTGGACGAGTCTAAAAGGCTCACCTGTTCGAGTCTTTTCTGGATGATTACCAAGTTGCGACACCACCAACTGAAGCATATTGTCACTCAACACCTGCTGCCGTTGATCTGAAATCTCAGCTAGTTTAACCTTAAATGCATCCTCTTCCCCTTCCATTTCTCGCTCATGCGCCTCTGTCAAGTCCGCCAGCTGACTGATAACATGGATTAACGACTGCAGACGACATCTTTGGCTAAAATTACTAGGAGAGTCGTCTAATTTTTTCAGCTCTTTCTCCAATAGGCTTATGCTATTTCTCTGAATCTCCGCATCTGAATCACGAGGATGATCTTTTTTATATTTTACAATTTTATCAAAAACAGTGGTTACCAAAGGATTAGCCCTATCTGCTTTACTGGTTAATTTTTCCTTTCCCGCTTCTAAGACTTCTTGGTACATACCATTAATGCTGACAATTCGACCTGCAGGACTTTTTTCACCTAATTTTTGGAGAAATTCTAGGCTATACCAGGTATTGGTCATGTCTGCAATCATGCCACAGCGAGCAAACCCTACATCTGGTTTACCTGGGATAGACATCTTCTGAAAGCGCAGGTTCACTGGCGCCGCAATGTATTTATCAACAGCTTTTGCATAGCTATTACAATCGCGAATGAGATAACGCCAGTAGTTACAATCTAACCATCCCTTATCGTCAAATTTCATGTACTCTTCAATATTGCTTAACACTTTTTCATGGTGCGCCTTTTGTGCGTCACAACGATCTTGTTCTTTAATTAATACAGCCTTATAGGCTTGTTGTTCAGGCTCTGCTCGCTTCGCTATGGCTTGTATTTTACCCTGCAACTCTTGAGATTTTTCCCTAAAATGGGCGATAGCCTCTTGAGCTGATTGCTTAGCAGCATGTAGCGTAGAGGCCCTTTCAATCACCTCCGTTCCCCACTCTTTTTGCTTACCAGTCGCTGGATCCACAGATTCGTAAATATGCTCAATAGGCTTTAGGTCGCGCGCCATTCGACGTGCTTCTGGAGACATACGCATTTCTAATTCAGGAAATTCATCGTCATGAAAAATGACATTGGCGCTTTCTCTAAAAATATTTAAAACTTTTGTGTATTGCTCCAAAATGTGGTTACTAAATTTATCTAATGTCTTGACGTTTGGAGTTGTTATCCCAGGATTCGCAGGAACACCACCTGCGATGTCTTTCACAAGAAGTGCCGTCCTTGTCTTGGGATCTATTTCGACGCGAAGTGCCGTAAGTTTAGCGACGTTTACAGTAGCAGAAGCATCCTTACCAACAGCTTCGTCAATGGTAGCTTGAAACAGCTCTTTAATTTGATCCAATTCCCGCTTATTGAGCTTACCTATATCCAGATCTTTCCCCCCTAAGCGCAAACCAGTAATTTCCACTTTAAGACCGCCTGGCAATTCAAGCACATTCGCGTGAGCAGGAGCCCCGGGACCTAAAGAAGACTCAACAAGACTAGTACCTGGAGGAGTAACACCACCCATCATAGTAATCCCCTGTTAAATATTGTATATATTTAATTATAACACTTAACAAATTAAAAACAAAATTAACTATAATCTGCTGATTTAATAGTTATTTAGTGGACAAAATGGACGGTTATGGAAAGAATGGACGAAATGGACAGGAAAGAATGGTTTAAACCTTTTAAAATCAACTGTTTTTGCAACAATCGTCCATTTCGTCCATAAAGTCCATTTCGTCCATTCTGTCCATTAAACCACCAAAAAAACCTCCCTACCTGCTTTACAAAAACTCTTGTCACTCTTATTCTGCTATTCTATTCACTCAACAACAGTCACCAGTATGCTTTTTCGTCTCCTCATCATCTCCCTCGTGGCTTTTACCCCTCTTTTCACCACCAACGCCAATGAAGCCAAAGTAACTGTAGGTATCGATCTCCTCTTCTCGGAAAGTAACGCCGCCCTCCTCAAGGGAAAACGCATTGGTCTCATCACGAATCACACCGCAATAAACCACAACCTTGTCCCTACTCGTGAAATCTTAAGACAAAACGCCAAAACTTACGGGTACACGCTATCGGCGCTATTTGCTCCGGAACATGGCATTACCGGGTCAGCCTCCGGAGAAGAACCGATTCCTGATGCCAAAGATCTCGATGGCACCCCCATCTTCAGTCTACACGGCAAAACGCTACGCCCTACCGCTGACATGTTAAAACGGATCGATGTGCTGATGTTTGACATTCAAGACATCGGAGCACGCTCCTACACCTACATCTCTACGCTTTTCTATGCGATGGAAGAAGCCGCGAAGAAAAAGATCCCTGTCATCATTTTAGATCGCCCTAACCCAATTAACGGCTTAGTTGTCGACGGTCCCATGCTCAAAGACAAATGGCGCTCAATTGTAGGTTATGTGAACGTTCCCTATTGCCATGGCATGACTGTGGGCGAACTAGCACAGTTCTTTAATGGAGAATATGAAGTGGGCTGTAAATTAACGGTCATCCCGATGAAAGGATGGAAGCGCCACATGAGTTTTGTCGACACAGGCTTGACCTGGATTCCCACTAGTCCACACATTCCAGAAGCCACCACAACCTACTATTACCCTGTTACAGGACTGCTTGGGGAACTGCAAATCGTCAATATTGGCGTGGGCTACACTCTACCGTTTAAACTGATTGGTGCCCCCTGGATTCAGGCTGACAACTTTGCAAAACAGTTAAATGCTCAGAATTTTCCAGGAGTCCGCTTTTTACCCTTTCACTACCGTCCTTTCTATGGTCGATTTGCCCACGAAAACTGCCAAGGAGTCCAAATCGTCGTAACCGATCCTAAAATTTACAAGCCTGTTTCTACACAATATCTGATCATTGGCACATTGAAAAATTTATATCCTGCTAAAATGAATGCCGCTCTGAGTGCCGCTAAAAACCGTCATGACATGTTTGCAAAAGTCAATGGAACGGAAGAGGTTTTTCGTATCATGACAGAAATCGAACACGTGATCTGGCCCCTGCGCTCACTTCATCAGAAGGAAAGAGAAGCATTTATGGAACAGCGTAAAAAATATCTTATTCCCAGCTATTCATCATGACAGAAACACTTTATGGTTCGCTAACTACACCAAGACCTCTTCGTGCAGCCGAACCTAAAGGACGTCCCTACCTATGCTTGAGCGAACGACATCTGCAAGCGCTTTGGCTAGAACAAAAGTACTTTCACTCCCTAAAAACCGCTGGTGGCCAGCCGCTAGAAGTGCTTTCACCGGGTATGTGGAATGCCGAAGCGGGCCCCGATTTTCTCAAAGCACACATTAAAATTGGAGTACGCGAATATCGCGGAGATATCGAAATCCACCTCAATGACAACGAATGGCAACAGCATCATCACGATACAGACTCTCGCTACAATCAAGTTGTATTACACGTCTCCATGTGGCGGCCAGAGGCTCCCAAGCCAATAGTTACTCAAAATGGCCGCGTTGTCATGCAAATGTACCTGACAGAATCCCTTGTCGAACCCGAACATCGCATCCTACAGCTCATCGATCTCGATCTATATCCATACAGGCATTTTGTAGGCAGTGGACGTTGCGCCCATGACCTCTTTCAACACGCATCTCAAGATGGTCTGCAGCTGTTTTTTAATCAAGCTGCCGACTGGCGATTGATCCAAAAACGCTCATTTTTGGCTTCTTACTGCATCGACACCCATTCACAAATGCTTTTAGGCATGACAATGGCTCTAGGCTATAAGAAAAACACAAAAGCCTTTTTAAGTCTTTTTCTCTATCTTCAAAAATTGCCTTCGCGAACTGAATCAGAATGGTTAGCATTAATGTTATCAATCTGCGGATACTTTTCTTCTACATACCAAGAAAAATGGGCCTCTTCTTCTGCATACATGGACCTCCTAAACCTAGCTAAAACGCTACCTCCACATCCGCAATTGGAATTAGAAACGCAACACACCCGCCCCCTCAATCAACCTTTGCGCCGTCTTGTCATCCTTGCAAAAATGCTCTCAGACCATCAGCTCACACAACTGTGGACAAGAGTGCTCGCGCAATGGACGGAAGTGTGGCCTACCATTCGCGATAAACGTTCTGCGTCGCAAGCCTTGCAACTCCTTTTGAGTCTTCTTCCTCACTACACAGACGCCTACTGGAATCATCATTACAACTTCGAAGTGAGAGTACACGAAGTATTTGTGCCGCTAATGGGAGACAATATCAAACGCGAAATGTTCATTAACACCTTTCTTCCTTTATTGCGTGCAACAATAGCAGATGCAAGTCCAGAAAAAGAGGCTCTCCACATTCTCTACAGCTCTATACCAGCCTCATCGAGCAGTAAAAGTCGCTATCTAGTGCACCGTTTTTTTGGAGATAATGAAGAGAAGGGGGGATTGTTGGATCTTGCGATTGCAGAACAGGGCGCTTTTCAGATTCACCGCGACTTCTGCCTGCACTTTGAGGCAAGTTGTGTGGGGTGTCCCTTTGTAGAGCGTATCAAGAGCCACCCAGCTACCTTTGCCCTCTTTAACAAGAAGTAATGCTAGAAAATAACGTCAGTAAAAGTGTTCTTTTTATTTTTTACCACCGAGACACAGAGACACAGAGTAGCACAGAGAGCAAGATGGACATAAATCCTATTCTCGCTCTCTTTGCTACTCTGTGTCTCGGTGTCTCGGTGGTAAAAAATTAATCTTTTTTTCTAGAACGATCCGTTCGTCCGAATCGAAATCGTACTTCCAGTACCACGAAGGCCCATCGATCTCCTCCAGACGCAAACGTGGACCATTACTGGTTTGTTCGGCAATCATGCGATGTCCAGCCGGAACCTCAATGTCATAAGCCCCTTGAAACGTCACGTTAGACGCAAAAAATTCAGCATTTCCATGCATCGTAATCTTCAATGCCTCATGACGCACAATCTGATTTTTCCAATAATGGGTCGTAGACTCTCTGTCAATTCCTTTATTCTTAACTGTGACATTACGCAACACGCACTTACCAACGTTTTCACTATACTGAATCACATCCTCTTCCTGATGCCCCATCACCTCACCAGCAGTGATTAAAAGACTCCCATCCAAATGCAAATTTTCCATTTCCAATTCAGCAATCTCTAGCTGCATCTCCGAACCAAATCCAATGGATCCATGCTGAATTTTTTGAGCTATCACCTGATAAAATGGTCCCAAAGCAGGATGGAAAAGCAAAATAAAAGATGGACCTCGTTTTAAATAAGTCTCCACAGGTCCTAAAGGAGGAACATTCATGTGACAGTAACGTGTCAGCAACTCTTCATGATTTTGCAGCAACTCGTAGAAACACCCCTCCGGAGTCTCCATAGAGGATTCTCCCGGAACATAAGACTTCTTCGTCGTAGAAATTGTCTTGCGACGCTCATTATAAGTGACAAATGAACGCAACGCATCGGTGGTCACAGGATTCAATACGTTTGGATGACTGTCCACAATGTGATCGGCAATGTTCTGCATCATCGACTCCAAACGCCCCGCCGCAATCTGCTTACTATTGCCTTCCGCATCGACCAGTGACACCTGATTCTTCATATTGATCAACATACCGGGAATAGGACACTGCTTCAATGTCGACTGAATTGTCCTTATGTCTGCAAAAAGAATATTCGTGTTCGCTGGAAACATTGAATAGGGACTGCCTGGCTTTTCGGGTTTATCCTGAATGCCATACTGCTCAAATTCGGTATACTCAATATTGGTGATCTTATAATCAACGCCACTCTCGGTTTTGGTTTCAACCAATACATCCATTCCTTCAGCCGTCTTTAAAAGACGAGGACAAGAAGCAAAACCAAACGCCTTTTGCTGGCTCACGCCAGCTCCCAAAAATGCACTTAAACCATAATCACAGCCGGAAATCGGATTATTTATCTGCCTCACCAACACATACTCGCGCCCCTCAGCCAAGAACGCATCGAATACCCCTTGATCCTCAGCTAACTTCCAAATGACCCCATGGCCCCCTGGCTTTAAGACTAACTGTAAGGGCTCCTGTATCACCCAATCCCCCTGAATGGTCAACACCGGAACCATCGGCTGAGTATATAGGTGGAATGTTTCGCGCGGACGACTAAACCAGCGATTGCTTTCACAAATCTGCTCGATGAGATGATGGTTGTCTTTCTCATGCGATGTCATCATCGCAATGGGTGTCATTAACTGTTTGCCAAACAGCTTATAATAGAGATACTCGCGCGCCTGCAGATCGCGCACTAAACTCGCCAACAGAGAACGCCCGCAAAAAGCCAATTCCGCTGCAGGTAGCGCTTGATTAGTGGTTTCATCATGTAAGTTTAAACGATCACCGGCTCCGCCAACAGGATAGATCTCTGCAACAGAAGAAAGCGCCTCTAGTCCGGCGCGAATGAGATGACGCACTTCCGCAGTTGTTTGGCTAATGTTGATTCCAACCGGATGGTGATAACGCACGTTACTGGGCAGTCGATCCGCAGCTGGCATCTCTTTAGCAGCAATCAAACGCAGCATCGTTAAATGATAACCCGTAACACCACCAATGGTATCATAATGCTTTTCAAGCCCTACTAATATGTCTAGAAGCTGTTTTAGACGGTCCAGATGCTTTGTTGCAACATCCCAATCGCCAACAACCTGATGCTGTTGGCCAAGCAGACAAATGATCTTGAGGGCCAATTGCTCTTCTGGAGAAAGTTTGTTGATAAGTGTCTGTGGAGGAAGATCGTTTGAAAAGAGATAACGATCTAGGATGCGTAGCTTCTCTACAACGCTCTCAGTCTTTTTTAATTGCTCTACAATAGGTTCTAGAGCAAGTATACGCTCTTGCATGGACATACAGGGTGATGAGATGTTTATTTTATTCATTATCGCAAGACTTTTCGTAGAATGCTTGATTTCTCCTAGAGACTTAACATTATGCCCGCTAGTTGCCCCTGAAGGTGCCAGGAAATCTGCTTTTCCGCAAGATTTAATCTTTTCCTCACCATAGGCTGTGTTTAAACATAAACAACTTAAAATTAATGAGTTAATTCATATAAAGCGCATATGAAAAAGGTATCCCATTATCTTTTTTTTAAAATTTTGTTTATTTTGCTTTGACTATAAATCCTTCAGAAGGCTACAACGGTTCCAGATACGGTGCTGTTTTTAAACAGATGACAGCATGTTAAAAAAGAGTTTTAAGATCAACCTCATAAGGAGATACCTATGAAAGAAAAGGAAAAGGAAAAGAAACCAGCTTCTTCAGCGTTCATGAAGCCGATGCAAGTAAGTCCTGCTTTAGCAAAAGTCGTTGGAAATGGCCCATTGCCACGTACAGAAGTGATGAAGAAATTGTGGGAGTACATTAAGAAGCACAAATTGCAAGATCCAAAAAACAAGCGTAACATCATTCCAGATGCTAACTTGAAAGAAGTTCTTGGTGCTCAGCCAATCAACATGTTCAAAATGACAAGCAAAGTGTTTGCTCATTTGAGCGACACATCTCTAGCTAGCAGCCGCAGCTAGAATTGTTATCGGTAGGGGGCTAACACCCCCTCCGATTAACCTCTATTACCTAATATCAATTACGCTTCTTCAGTTGCTGCTGCTATTATATGCAGATGCCTTGATTGGATGATTTTGGAATTTTTTTTAGAAAGAGATAAACGTGTGGATACGGGTAGAATTATTCCCACATTTCGGAAGAATCCCTGTTTGATACTCTACGATCATAATCCTCTTCTGGATTAATCTCTTTTGCTTGCTGATTATCGACAGGAGTTTGAAGTTCTGTATCTAATTCTTCAAAAAATGCTTCTTCTTTGACGCTACCCTCAAACAATTGCTGCAACTTATTAGAACGAATGACTGCTGCTCTAATCGCGTTTTCATCTCCTCCATTATCGATAGAGGCTGTACTGTAAGCGACCATTTGAAACATTGATTGACGCTCATCAGCATGCAACTTCCTCAAAAACTGAGCTAATGCATGGGCGTTTTTATTATAAAGATGGATCCTCAACTCTTTGCCATTTATTGTGAATTGAGTTTCTGAAGCTAACGTGACGTAACGTTCTTTCAAGTCTTTAGAACAAACCAGCGCGATACCTTTAACTATTCCACCAATAAAAAGCCCTGGCACGAAAGCAAAAATAGCGGCAATTATTTTTAACCATTTAACAGAACCGTTTTTGGATGATACTTCATAATCAGTAAATATGAATCCTGAAGAACGATTTCCTAATCCCAAGTTTTGTACATGTTGGCAATTAACTGTTCTTCCATTAAATAAAAAATGTCCAGGAGACAAAAAGAATTTGCCAATACCGTTTAGCACCCTAATCGGCAAACTTATTTCATTTTTATCTAAAATGTTAATTGAATCAAATAACATAATATTATCCGTTGTTAAAGCTTAATTATACAGTATAATTTAGTTTAATAACAGACATATTTTCAAATATTTTGATTACTAAAACAATGAGATAGCTGAAACATTTGTAGAATTGGTTTGATGCTTTTGGAAGAATTGGGTGAATTGAGACAAAATTGCATAAGTCCGAAAGAGCAGTCGTAACTCCTAGCTACTGCCCTTCCGTGCCCGTGCCCGATTCGCTAAAAAAATGACGTAAACCGTAAAAATCTTACAATTTTACGCACTCTTTAGCAAGTCGGGCACGGGCACGCTCACGGGCACGGGCACGGAAAAGGACGGCGGGACTTATGCAATCGTCTCATTTCGTCCGCTTACTTTGGCCACAGATCCCTATTCGCCGTCACTGCTTCACAAGCCTTTAAATCCAAATCCAGCAACAACTGTTGCAAATCGCTCAAATTTTCCTCGGGCTTTCCGGTTAATGCAACAGGCTCTCCAAATATAACCTTGATTCGCGCAAACGGTTTCGGAATGATTAGGCGATCCCACGATTTCAATTGCCAAAAGCGACTCGCGGACCAAGTTAAAGGCACAATTTTGGCTCCGGAGGCACACGATGCTACAGCAACTCCAGGTTTAATCTGATAGCGCGGACCGCGTGGTCCATCGGGAGTTACCACCAGCACCTCACGACTGCTTTTAAGCTGTGCAATCATCTGTCCCAATGCTTGATGACGTGCGTTGTGGGCCACCCTCAACGTACGACCTATCTCATAGCTGTTTGCCAAGATGGCCAACATTTCGCCATCGCGACTTTTGCTGATAACAGCGCGATATAAAAATTGAGACGCATGTTGGTGTAAAAACTCAGGCATAATGACCAATCGATTGTGCCAGAGCATAAGGATACATTTGTCTGCCTCTGCGAATCGAGCAAACGCATCCAACCCCTCTATTTCTACACGGCAACTCTTTACCAGAAGGCGGAGCATGCCTTTAATTAAATAAACGGCAGGAATGAGAAAATATGGCTTTATCTGACGCCAAAAACGTTTAATCATATGAGTAATTCTAGAATCGCCTGGGCAGCGCGCTCGCTGCTATTTTTTTCTTTGAATAGATTGGACACTTGTTTGCAATTTTCTACACAGTTTGTTCGCTCTTCACCCTCACGATGTAACGCCGCCACATGCTGGTATAGATTTTTTGCTGAAAATCCCTTTTCAATTAATTCTGGGTACACCTGCTTGCCAGCCAAGATGTTCACAATACAGTAATAGGGCAGTTTTAGACGCATCACATATTTGGCGATCAAACGGTTTAACCAGGTCACTTCATACACCACTACTGTTGGACAGTGATGAAGTGCTAACTCTAATGTTACCGTTCCAGACTTAGCAATAGCACTGCGACAGGAACGCATCAGATCATAGGAGTAGAGGCGCGGCACAAAAAAGACCTCTTTGTTGTGCCTCAGATTACTTTTCTGCAAAATATTTTTAAAAAGTCTCATGTGATTTTCGTGAGCACATGAAATAGCAAAAACAGTGTCAGGCGATTCCTTATGCAACATCTCTGCCGCTTCAATTTGCTTCGGCAAATTGCGTTCGATCTCGGCAGTACGGCTACCAGGAAATAACGCAACGATATTGTTTACTTGCTTAATGCCGAAAAACTTTTGCCAATCACTGTCATAGCGATGATGTGTCAAATTTTCAAGTAAGGGATTCCCCACGTACTGCACGCGTAGCGACGTATCCGTAAAATAGCTCTCTTCAAATGGATAGATTGTCAGCAAAAGATTCAACGTTTCAGCCATTTCCTGAATGCGATGCTTGCCCCAAGCCCATACGGTGGGACTAATGTACTGCACAATTTTGCCCTGATAGCCCTTCTTGCGCAACGCACGAGCCATGCGCAGACTAAAGCTAGGTGAATCGATAAAAATTGCCACTTCTGGAACTGTTTGCAGAATGTAGTCGCGAATTTGGTAAAACTGTCGTCGCAAGCGTGGCAACGCCCACAGCACATCGGAAAATCCCATCACTTCGAAATCTTCCATGTTTAGAGTCCCTGTAATGCCTTGTGCGCGCATTTCTGGTCCTCCGACACCCGTCACAACGAAAGGCTGCACATGTCGCTTTAGGGCATTGAGAAGCCTAGCACCATGCATATCCCCACTGAGTTCTCCAGCAAAACAGAAGAAATGAGTCATGTCAACCCAACTGTCTGTGGTCGTTTGCGATAAATAAGCATCAAATTGCGAATGTAAGGAATCAGACCAAAGGCTGGTCCAATGATATTTACGGGATCATCGATGCGCACGAAATACACAAGCGTAAGGATTCCACCAGTGAGACTTAACCACCAAAAGGCTGGCCCTAAGACGCTAGAGCGCTCCTGCTCAGCATCCCACCACTGCACCCAAAAGCGCCCTGAAAAGAGAATCATGGCAGCAAAGCCAACGACATGCCAGAGAGGATTGATGTATCTAGCCTCCTCCCATGTGGGTGCGGGCAAGCGAAACCATTCGATCTCACCACTTCCAAATAGATATCCCTGCAGCATAAACCCAGAAACCACCACTGCTGCGGCTCCAACGAAAAGGAGTAAGACATTGCGTAAGGGAATCTGTTGGGAAACAGGCTGCATCAGATTTAGATTGCGCCAAGAGATCACAGTATTGCCCGCTTGGATGATGCAAACGTGAAATTGCAGCTGTAAAAAGGAGTGCAGCATGAGCAGAACATTGCCAACTAACGAGAGGCGCCAAAAGGCGCGTGTCACTACACTTTTTTGCTGCACTTCACTAGTTACCCATTGCAAAATGCCTCTACCTCCAAAAGCCAACGCCGATAGGAAACCAAGCGGATACAGCAATTCTCTCCATCCTTCGCTCATGGCAGCTCCTTTTCGATCTGATACTTAAGATGACGTTTATTCATCCAACGCACGGCAAACATATCCACAATGGGTTTGAAGGAACGATTAAACAAGTTGTATTTTGTCGTTCCGCATATGCGTGGGCGATGTTTCACCGGAATTTCTTTAATGCGAAAGCCCTCATTGACAAACAGAGCTGGAAGGAAGCGATGCATCCCATTGTACATTTTGATGTGGCTCAGACATTTTGTTCGATAGATTTTCAAAGAGCATCCTGTATCTCTTACTCCATCATAACAGATCCGTTTGCGAAAGGCGTTAGCCAACCAAGATGTCACTTTTTTATGCCAGGGATCTTGTCGATTTAAGCGATAGCCACAGACAAGATCTGCATCTGAAATTGCCGATATCATCGCTGGAATATCTGAAGGATCATTTTGTCGATCTCCATCTAAAGTAATGACAAATTCTCCACGCGCAGCCTTAAAGCCTGCATCAAAGGCACTTGATTGCCCAAAGTTGCGGGAAAATTCAAGCACGCGCAAATTCTTCTTTTTTTCTGATAACTCACGCAAAATCGCACGTGTGCCATCTGTCGAGCCATCATCGACGCAAATCACTTCCCAAGGATACTGTAAGGGGTCCATCGCCACTTCTAATTCTGCGATCAGATCGCTAATATTTTCCTCTTCATTTTTTAAAGGGATCACAACTGAATACTTCACACTTACCTTCTCTTATTTTTATTAGTACTATGTTTACGTTCACCTGGATGCTGCTGGTCGCGATAAAAGGATTTCCATTGCGTATAGGTTTCAATCAAATCTTTGTCGACAATCGCTCGGATTTTCAGCAGCATCAAAGCAGATTCGAAATCTTTTTGACGGAAAATCCGCGGATGGTGATGCGCCTTTCCAGACATTGGTGTGAGGCGATATTGCATGGCCAAGATGGAATTCATAATGGCCACTAACCGCTTAGGACAGCGCACAAAAGAATCTTGCTCAAAATGGTTCACCAGCGAAGAAGCAGAAATCATGACATCGCCAATATGCAGGGGCTGTCCAGTCTCTTTTTGTTTGCTGCGCAATTCCTGTTGAAAAATTGGAAAGAGGAGACCTGCCATCAATACAGAACGATCCAAAGTGGCCTTGCCCAAGGAGTTGTTCACCTGGTCTATGCTAGCTAAATAGCGAAATCCCTCTTCTCCATCAGGACTCTTAAGAAAACGCACTAATGCAGGATAGATGAGAGCCAACATTCCAGATTCTAACAGCAAACGGAAAAAGGCAGCGGAGGCTCCCGATTCCATCATGCGCAACATCTCTTCTAGCACTCTTGCGGAAGCACTTTTCAAAATTTCTTTGCGACAAGCGATCAATGCACGTTTGGCTTCCGAGTCGATTTCAAATCCAAATCTCGCCCGAAATTTTAATAGCCGGATCATGCGCACAGGATCTTGTTTGAATCTAACGTCGGGAACACCTATCGTTTTCAACGTATTTTTATGGATATCTTCCCAACCACCTACGTAGTCGATGATAGAATGCGTTAAAGGATCGTAAAACAGACCATTGATCGTAAAGTCGCGCCGCAGAACATCTTCTTCTGGAGATCCCCACTGGTTATCCCGAACAATCAAATCGTCTTCATTTTCTCCCGAACGAAAGGTAGACACTTCGATCACTTTATGCCCAAAGCGAATGTGGGCCAATCGAAAGCGACGTCCTATCAGAAGGCATTGGCGTTGAAAAAGCTGCTTTATCTCTTCTGGCAGAGCAGAAGTAGAGACATCGAAGTCTTTAGGCGTACGCTTTAACAGCAGATCGCGCACACTTCCACCGACGAGATAGGCAATGTGTCCAGCCTCTCTTAACTTGTTTACAACGGACAATGCATCGCGATCAATAAGAGAGGGCGAAATGTCATGGTCACTGACTGAATAAACCTTAGGTTTCACAAGAATCCATTTATGAGTTTTTAAGGAGATCCAGTTTAACTTAGGATTCGATGCAAAGTCAAGGCTGGCTTGGGTCTTCGATTTATTTTTTACCACCGAGACACAGACTCGACTTTAGCATTTTTTAAGCATAGGCCATCATCCTACAGATTTCTTGAATGTCTATTTTTCCACACTTCTGTTTTTTACTAGACTGAGGAAAATATTTACTGTTGAGAATCAA
>JACDHD010000023.1 GCA_013821265.1 Parachlamydiaceae bacterium
GTTCGTTGTGACATCGGCAAGCCGATGTTTGTGAAAGCGGTGGCAAGCCACCGCACTCCAAAATAGGAATTTGCTCGGTCTTTCTGTAGCGAGCTTACTTCTTATCGGAAGCAGCCCTAGCTTCTTGATCAAATATTTGATCCAGTGCTGCGATAATTTCATTTGAAACATCTAAGCCTGGAGCCGCAAAGAAAGCGAATTCATCGTTAAGAATGAGGTCGATTTTTAATTGCTGCGCTACAGTAGTTGCTGCCTTAGCGACACCTTCTGATAGCTTTTGAACAATTTTAAAGTTAGTTTGCTGCAATGCTTGGATATATTGCTGTTGCAACTGTGAGTACTCTTGATTGAGAGTACGGAATTTGCGCTTCATTTCTGTTTCAGCTTCAGGTGAGAGGCTGTCTAGGAAATCAGCATCTTCAAATTTTGTTGCCATTTCATTAAGTATCTTTTCTTTTTCTGACAGAACTGTTTCCATCTGTTTTTTGACAGCTTCGAAAGAGGCTTGTTCCTGCTTTCCTAGTTTCGAATGCTCGGCGCATTTTTTAAAGTTTACAACGCGAACTTTCACGTTTGCTGGGGCTTCTGCGGCTGTTACTGGAACAATCAGCAAGACAGCAGCTGTTAATATCATTGAATAAAGTTTCATTGAATTCTCCTGGTTAAAAAAGCTTTTAAAAACGTCCGCCTACTGTTAAGAAGAAGCGTTTTACTTCACTATTGTCTCTAGGATTTACTGGATATCCCATCCCCATCATAAGAGGAGGAGCTCCCTCAAAGACATAAACTTTGACTCCGTATCCCATTGCTAACTGCAGCACTCCCAAGCGCCAACGGTGCATCGAGAGGTATCCGGCATCGGCAAAAAGAAACCATTCTGCACGCTTGATAAAAAAGCGAGAGTATTCCATGGAAACATACTGGAGAGATATCCCTCCGCGTGGATCGTCATCATCGTAACGAGGACCTGGACGGAAAGGACGGTATCCACGGATAAGGTATTCGCCACCTAAAAAGTAGCGTTCGTTGATGGGTACATCCCCAGGACTTGATCCCCACAGCGGTTGAATAAAGCGCAAATCAGCGCGTACTTTCCACACACCTTGCGCATCAGGGAAGCGCTGGTAGAAGGAGTTTAAGTAGCTAAAGGACATAAAGCGGTGAGCACCACCTAGACCTACATATTCAAACTCTGCTTTCGATTTCCAGCCGCGTGTAGGACGTACTGGATGATTTGTGGAGTCGTAGATCCAGTTAAAACCGATAGCGGACAATAAGCCACTATGACGCGCTTCTTCTTCAAGGCGATTGATGCCCTTCAGCTGTTTTTTTGCCTTACTACGCCGGCCTGAGGATGCGTCGGGATCGGCCAAAATTGCTTCGTCACGCTCTTCTCGATGATGTTCGTGAGCTGTAATATCAACATCGGCATTTGTAATGCGGTAGTGAACGCCCCAACGTACAAACTGGTTGATGGGACGCAGTCCTTTTAGGGTAAAGCTTGTGGTGTTGATGTCGTAGTCTTTAGAAATGACGCGGTTACTTGCGCGTTCGAGGTCAAATCCAACTGTCCAACGCGTATCCATGAAGAACGGTTTGCTCCAAGAAAGCAAGTAGCTGCGTGCGCGCATTCCAATTGTAGCTGTAAAGTGAGCATATTCTCCGCCTCCACGCAGGGCTCTCAGACCACTGCACCAAACGCGAGGAATACCAGCAGAATTGAAGTTGTCTTCGGAAACATTGAATCCTCCGAAAAGATCTTCCGTTGTACTGAACCCCATAAAGGCTCCAAAATGCCCTGTGCTGGCCTCCTCGACTTCAATATTGACGTCGCGGAAGTTGTCGCCTAAGGTACAAGGGCCGTCGGAGCGCACTGGGTAGACGTTTACGCATTTAAAGAATTGCGTGTTCATCAGGCGTTCTTCTGTGCGCTTGAGTTTTTCCAGATTGAAGGTTTCGCCGGGAACTAGTAGGGTTTCGTGCAGAATCACATTTGTTTGAGTCCAGCAGTTTCCAAAGACTTTGATTAGTCCTACGCGGTAGGGTTTTCCTTCGCTGATCATAAATTTGATGTTATAGGTGCAGCCATCTTCACAAAGAACAGGTTCGTAGTCGATTAGAGCGTCGATGTAACCATTTTTTCCATATAGAGTGGTGATGCGGTCGATCGTTTCGCGAATCAGTTTTGGAGAATATGGACAGCCTGTGCGAATTAGGTAGCGCTTGCGAACCTCTTCGTCGCAAAATAGAGTATTGCCTTCAAGAGCGATGCCACCGATAAGATATTTTTCGCCTCTATCTGCTGTAATTGTAATATTGATGCGATTGCATTGGCGCGCCTCTGTCACCGCGACTGTAACTCTTGCGTCAGCATAGCCACGATCTTGCAGATAGGTGAGGACTTCGTGTTCATCTTGTTGGATCATCTGTTCGCGATATGTTCCCTCATCGGTCATCCAGCTGAGAAAGAGGTTATAGCGTTTTGTGAGAAGGATGTCTCGAAGCGCTTCTTCTTCTTCGCAGGTGAAATTCACAAATTCGATTCTACGGACACGGCCCGCACGTCCTTCGCTAATCGTAACGACAATATCGACTTCATTGCAGGCATTGTCGACGATGACGTCGTAATTTAACTGAGCTTCAAAGTATCCCTTGTTGACATAGTAGATTTTGAGTTTATGAAACGCTTGGTTGAAGGCGCGTCGATCAAATACTGCTGGAGGACAGATCTCAAGCTCGCTTTCAAGTTTAGATGTCTTTACAGCGCAGTTTCCGATCCATTGGATTGAGCGAATAAACGGTTTAGGATAGATGGTCAGGGTGATGTACACTTTTCCATTGATGCATTCGACTTTTGGATCGATGCGATCAAAATCGCCAGCGAGGCGTTTTAAATCGCTGTCGAAATCTGTCTGAGAAAAGGGGCTTCCCTCTTGACATTGCATGCGCGCAAGAATTGGGGCGATATCGCATGTTGCGGAGGCATTAGTGATAATTTCAATGCGTTCGATCTCTTGGTTTTCACACTCCACAATTTCGGAATGCAGGAAAGAACAAGGAGTAGCAAATTGAATAAAAATAAGACTTAGGAAAAAGAGCGTATAGGAAGTCTTCTGAAGCATGATTATCCTTTATTAGTTATCAACCTGAGTGTTGGGTTCAGGTTATCGAGACGAAAAAAGATCATAAGGAAAGGTCTGCAAATACTGCAAGGTGTTTTGGGTTACAATTTAGAATAACGCTCTACCGGAAAAGGCGCGGGCGAGGGTGCCGCCATCGACGTAATCGAGAGAACTACCCATGGGCAATCCAAAGGCTAGACGTGTGACATGCACCTTTTGGGGTTCGAGCTCGCGTTTTAAATAAAGAGAAGTGGCATCGCCTTCTAGCGTTGAGTCTAATGCGATAACAATTTCGTTAATTTTTAGACGCTTGATCCGTTCTTGCAATTTTTCGAGTGTTAACATGTCAGATCCAAAGCCATCCATAGGTGAAAGAACTCCTCCCAATACGTGGTAGAGGCCTTTATACTCCTGAGTCGCTTCGATCGCAAAGGCATCGCGCGGAGACGCTACGATGCATAGCAGTCCAGATTGTTCACGTACAGGTGTGCAGAACGAGCATGCCTCTTCGCCTGTTAAACAGCCGCAATCGGAGCAATGTTTGAGGCGTAATGGGATCTCTTGGATCGTGCTGCTCATTGCTTCCAGCTCATCTGGAGACCACAATAACAGTTGGAAAGCGAAGCGTTCAGCGCTTTTGCTGCCGACACCAGGGAGTTTTTTTAGGACATCGATGAGTTTTAGTAGGTGGGCAGGGTAGCGCATAAGGATACAAGATGGTTAATTTATAAGGAGCGAGGATAGCAAAGGAGGGGCTTTAAGTTCTAGCCTTTGTTCTATCGTGCTCGTGCCCTGCCCATGTCCAACAGTGTTCGTTTTATTTTTTTACCACAGAGACACAGAGGCACAGAGAAGCACAGAGAGCGAAAGGAGGCTTTTTAGCTTTAAGACTTATGGTGACAGGCTTTTTGATACCTTTTTAAAAAGCTGAGGCTTTTTAAAAACCAGCCAAGGCGAAATTGTCTGGCGACAATTTCGCACTTACTTTGCTTCGCAAAAATGTTCACCTTTAAGCATGTGACAAGGTTATGTTACAGATTAAATTCGAAAGTAAGCACAACATAACGAGTAAGATGAAAAAAATACTTCGCGTGGGCGCAAGCCCATGCGAATGCTGGTTTTTAAAAAGCCTCAGCTTTTTAAAAAGATATCGAAAAGCATAACATATAACACATCAAGGCTTTGCAAACTCCGCTCGCTCTCTGTGCTTCTCTGTGTCTCTGTGTTCTCTGTGGTAAAAACAAAACGAAGATCTCTACAACAGATTCTTCACTTTACTTGCCGTCTCTCATAGCAGCAAAAGCTTCTAGGGCTCTTTCACGCGCTTTCCCATGATCCACAATAGGTTTTGGATACGTTTTGCCCAACACCACTCCTGCTTTTTGCAAAACAGTTTCTGGCGCCTCCCAAGGACGATGAATCCACTCATTGGGCAATAAAGCAAGCTCTGGAATCCATTCCCTAACATACTTTCCTTCAGGATCAAATTTTTCTCCTTGAGTGATCGGATTGAAAATGCGGAAATAGGGCGCTGCATCTGCTCCGCAACCCCCCACCCACTGCCATCCCATCGTGTTGTTTGCCAAATCTGCATCGACAAGAGTATCCCAAAACCAATAGGCACCTTCTACCCAGTTCAAAAGCAAGTGTTTGACTAAAAATGAGCCTACAACCATTCGTACGCGATTGTGCATCCAACCTGTTGTCCAAAGTTGACGCATGCCGGCATCCACAAAAGGATAACCTGTTAAACCCTTTTGCCATGCTTTGAGCTGTTCAGGATTTTCATTCCAAGGAAACGTTCTGAAATCGGTGCGTAAGGGCTGTTCCGGAGTCTCCGGAAAATGGTAAAGAAGGTGATAAGCAAACTCTCTCCATCCTAATTGTCGTAGATAGGTTTCTGATATTTCAGGTTTTGCAGAAAACGCCTTGTGGACAGCGTGCCAGATCATGCGTGGACTGATTTCTCCAAAATGTAAGTAGGGAGATAGACGAGAAATTCCTTCGACATCTGGCCTATCGCGCTGTTCTTTATAGGAGGCAATTCCCTCTTTTAGAAACCGAGATAGCAGCTTTTTCGCCTCTGTTGCGCCAGGAATCCAACTTTGCTTGATTCCCTCGTCCCAATGAATTCTTGGCAGTAAATGTAAACTCTCTAAGGTATCTGAATGGATCGTTTGTTTAATAGGATGGATCACTTTGGGAACAGGTAAAGGGGGTTCAGGTGATGGAGAGGCCAAACACGCCTTCCAGTAGGGTGTGAACACTTGAAAGGGCTTTCCCTGTTTGTTGGAAATGGTCCATGGTTCAAACAGAAGGGACGCATTAAATGTTTGCACTGTAATGTTTTGAGCGAGAAGGTCGAGTTTCACTCTTGCTTCTTGTTCGATGGCGAAAGGTTCGTAACGTCGATTCCATGCGACAGTAGTCGCTCCACTTTCCGCAATTAAGTGTTGTAGAACCGTGAGGGCTTCCCCTTGTCGTATGATGAGGGGGAGGCCGATCGCATCTAGGCTTGCTTTAAGATCTTCCAACGCGTAGTGCAACCACCAGCGAGAAGCACCGCCTAAAGGCCAATCCCCTTGATCTGTTGAATAAATGTAAACCGGTAAAACGGCTCCAGCATTGCATGCAGCAAATAGAGCTGGATTGTCTTCTATGCGAAGACTTTGTGAAAGCCAAACAATGGTGAGGGGCAGCATAAACATCCACGGAAATTCGTTTAGGGATAAATGGAATATATGGTAAAAATGATTTTTAGTAACTACATAAGCAACGCGAAAAAGCCTAGGGAGTTGAATAAATGAAACGATTTCTATTTATCATTTTATGTTCCTTTGTATTGGGACAGCAGCAGGTGACTGGGCTTGAAAAAACAAAGAGTGTTGTCAAGTCGTTTGAAAAATGGCTGAGCTCAACTAATAAGCATTTAAGGCATGGAAGTCGCATTGCAGAAACTCCAAACGGTCCCATTGAATATGTGATTGATGGATCGGGTCCGGCTGTGTTGTGTTTGCATGGAGGTTTTGGAGGCTATGATCAAGGGCGTCTCATCGGACAGTCTTTGGCAGCTCATGGGTTTGCCGTCATTTCTCCTTCGCGTCCAGGCTACTTGCGCACTCCACTTTCAGTTGGGCAAACGATTGAACAGCAAGCTGATGCGATGGTAGCGTTGCTAGATGCTATCGGTATTCAGCAAGTTGTTGTGTTGGGATTCTCAGCAGGGGCTCCCGTAGCATTTGAAGTGGCCATTAGACATCCTGATCGCGTGACGGGATTAGTTTTAGAATGCCTGGGCTCGCAACCTAACCAAGCAGCGATGTACCAACTTGTGTTGGACATTTTGAAATATGATACGGTAGCAGATTTTGCTTCCTGGCTATTTTATTTGACCCTTAAGGAAGAGCCTAAACCCACATATGCCTTTACATTGGCTTCGGACAATTCGCTTTCAGCCCATGAATTGGCTGAGCGCATCGAATTTGTATTGGAACATAAGTCTCAGAAACGTTTTTTGAGACGCTTTTTGCATACCACAATGCCGCTTAGTCCACGATCAGCGGGAACAGAAAACGACATTAGCAATTTGGATCCGTGGCCAACCTTTCACTATAATTTGTTGAAGGCGCCCACGATGATTATTCAAGCGCTTGCGGATAGCAATGGCTCTTATCCGGAAGCACAGGTTGTTGCGTCCCAAATACCTGGTTCACAGCTTGTGACAGTGGAACAGAGCGGACATTTTATTTGGTTAGGAAAGTATACGCATAAATGGGAAAAGAAGTTGGTGCGCTTTGTGCGGGATCATCAGCCTTAGGCCTACATGTAAAATTCTTGACAGTAGAGAACGGTAACTCTATATTTTATTTGTCTCAAAATGTTTGGGATTCATCACAATACAAAGAGGAAAAACAAATGAAATCTTGGATTCTCGCAAGTTTATTAATGATTGCTCCTTTAGCAGCGCATCATGGAAATCATGACGACCACGACGACAACGGTGCTGGTCAAACACATGGGTACACCACAATTCACACGGACGAGCTCAAAGGCTGGTACGACCAAGGGAAAGCGTTTATCTTAATCGATGCGCGTTCAAAGCCTTATTTCGAAGGGACACTATTGCCGAAAGCGAAATGGGTGCCAGCAGACGCTTCCGATGCAGATATTAAAGCAGCGTTGCCAAGCAAAGAAACGACTGTTGTTGTTTATTGCTCCGGCACAGAATGCCCTGCTAGCAAGTGGTTAGCTGACAGACTTGTTAAGTTGGGCTACACAAATGTGTACAAGTACCCAGAAGGTCTTTCAGAGTGGATTAGCAAAGGCTATCCTACAACAAGCACAAAGAAATCTTAGTTTTTTAAGCGATTTAACGAGGTGAGCTTGCTCACCTCTTTAGTCCCATCATATAAAGGACAAGTGGTTCGTAATTCCCTAAATCTGCACTTTTTAACGCTGAGATATATTGCTTACGAGATTGTCCATCTTTATTCAAATCTTCCACAGGCCAATTAGGAAAAGAGTATTTATAGGCTTTGAGATATCGGTCTGAAACTAATCGTGAAAATCGGCCATTGCCATTGGGGTAGGGGTGAATGTAAACGAGCTGATGATGAATTTTTGCAGCTTGTTCGACTATCGTTAAATTGCCTCCCCCTTGGCACCAGTAGGTGACGTCATCGCAAAGATGTGTAAGAGCTCCGTAAATTTGATAGGGTTTCATTCCGGGACATGTTTGAGTCGTGCGAAACTTGCCCGCCCATTCCCAAACATCATGAAACATATCATAGTGAATCTTCTGTAAAAAGGGGATGTTAAACCATTGTTGTGGTGAATTGACCGATTTCAAAAGGTATTTACTAACAGCATTTGAAATATTTTCAGCTTCAACGTTATTGAGGTCTTCTTGTGTTTTGACCCATGCAGGTTTCAAGCCACTAATATCATCAAGAGGGGTAGCCCCTTCAGGATACGAAAATTTCATGATTATTCATCCCATAATGCTGAGCCCGATGAATCGAGGAGCTTATTTATTTCCTCGTCCAACAATTCCTTTAATAACTTTTCGTTTGGTGCTTGTTTTTCCAGGCTCATCGTCCCATGAAGATAGCGAATTTTTCGTTCTGCCTTTATTTTTGCCTGATTTTTTCGTGTGGTTTCCAAGTCGGTTCTTGGGACTATGGAGATCACTAAATCGCAATCCATTGCATCCACAATCTTTTTTAGAGTGGAGATGTTAGGATCTAAGTGTCCGGATTCAATCCGCGCTATATTAGCCTGGTGCGTCGAAGCCCTTGTTGCTAGGGTTCGTTGTGACATTTTCAGCTGCCTTCGAATAAGCGGGATCAATTGTCCCACAGAGAGCCCGTGCAATTTCTTTTGCAATACTTTAGCCGAAGGAAAAATGGCTTCCAAAAATAGTTTTTCTGATTTTTTAGGCTTTGCCATAGATAAAACGGTCTCCTTACTTTCCTTATGATGTTATAAAAAACCTCAAAAGTCAATATTTTGATGTCTTTATTGCTATTAAAATGTATTTTTTGATGGCAAAAAAAACATCAAAAGGTGCATCTTTTCCATGTTTTAGCCATGCCAATTTTTAAGCGTTTTGTTATAAATTGAGACCTGCAAATGCTCTCAAAGGTGTGGGAAAGTACTGAAAAAAATTATTCGTTACAATCATTTAACGGAACGGAAGAGGAGGGATTCGAACCCCCGTTACCGGTGAAGGTAAATCTGTTTTCGAAACAGACGCATTCGGCCACTCTGCCACTCTTCCAAATAGGAGGGGATTCTGCCTAAAGTTCTCTTAAAAGAAAAGCTGAAGTTCTAGATGCTTTTTATTCTGTCTTCCAAAGAAAAGAAAAAGAATTAAAAAATGGATTTTAAAATAAATATTTTACTATAATGAGGTTGGGTTCCCCATTTGCTAAATTGGAGGTGTGTATGAGTAAACTACAAGTTATTAAGAAAGCGCTCATGATACTTACTGTGTTGCCACTCTTCTCTTTTGCTTACATTCATGCAGCTGATTCGTCTCTGATCGCCAGAGGAGGAGAACGAGGAGGAGGCGGTGGGCATATGGAAGGCCATCGAATGGATGGTGGCGATAGGCGAATGGAAGGAGATCATCGCATGGAGGGTGATCGACGTTTTGATGAAAACAGACGTGATTTTGATCGAGGCCTAGAAGATGGAGCTTTGATCAATGGAGGTGGCGCCAATAATTCTCCTGTGTATGTATTACCACAGGATAATGGAGATGATAACTTTAACAATGGTTATCAAAACTAAGGAAGATATCATCGCTTTTGGAGTGCGGGACCTTGGTCCCGCTTTCATAAACATCGGCTTGCCGATGTTACTTAGAAAACATGTTGCAAGTTGCACACAAGTATTCTTAGATGGGTTCGTCAAGCCGAACCCTATGAAAGCGGTGCCAAGGCACCGCACTCCAAAAAGGAAAGGTTTCTACGTGTCAGATGAATCAAATAAAACCAAGGTGGCATCTAATAAAAAGCCATTTTGAGTTTTTTGTAAGCAGTGAACATCTACTTTGGCTAGTGTATAAAGCCAATTGTGTCGTTCGCGTTTCAGTTTTTCCATCGTAAAAGTCGCTAATGAGAAGCTAGCTTTTACGCGTTCAGGTGAATCCAATGTATACACACGTATCACAGCATGGCGTCCATGTGGCAAGAGTGCAGCATTGATGTAGGACACATCAATTAGTATCTCGCGCGATTTTAAAGCGCCTGAACTTTGGCACAACAGCTGCCAATCCGATTCTGGATGAGTCTGCAAATTCTCCTCACGCATCTGAAAGGCATAAAAGGCCTCAAGTAATCGGAAGAATCCAGGATTTGTGCGTCCTTGGTTGTGAATGTGCTGAAACGATTCCAATAAGCATTCATGAAGGATGTTGATTCCGCTAAAGTCTTGAAGATTTGTAAAGGCGTAGTCAAAAATCGACGCTAAGTGCACGCAAACGCGGTCCCAAGCGAGATACAGCGTTAAGTCATGTAGAAGCGCCTTTGGATTCCCCCTTAAAGCATGTTCATAGGTATGCAAAGATTCAGAAAAAAGAGCCGAGACTTCTTTTTCGACGAAGAGCTTTTTGTCTTCAATTTGTTGCAGCAGAAATGTGTCGTTGAGTTGTGGAAGATCTTTTACCTGTGTTAAGCACGCAACAAACAGTTGATCGAAAGCGCGCGTGACACTTTCCTGTTGAGGATCATCTGTGAGCAAGGTAATCAGATAATTAAACAACGGATTGTTATCATCAAACGGAGGCCATGCATCGAAGAGTGCGTCACAGTCGATATATGTTAAAAACGAAGGCCAGTCTAAGACTATCTGTGAGTGATCTTTTAGGATAAGCGTTAAAAGGGACTCTCTTGTTTCTTCAGAGATATTTCCGCAAAGCTGTTTGATCAGTTGTTTGTCTAAAAAAGCGTGCATGAGAAGAGTGTGCCAAAAGTCACAATAATTTTAAAATAAAAGAAAGCTTAAGGAGTATGGGTTGGAGCTGGAATTTCATCCAGCTCCATAAAAGAGCTTATGACTCCTTCGTGCGACGACACAATGGCGCAGGAATGTTGTAGAGCCAAATCCTGTATTGCTCATAGTCATTTCTGGTTTTAGCGGTTTTGGCTCCCTGTTCTTTGAGAGCCTCAAGCTGCGAGGCGCGACCATCAAGATGGGCTTTTAACCCCTCGCTTATATCTAGCAGCCAGTTTGATTTTTCCCTAGAAAATGGAAATGTTACTAAGGCAACAATAGTCACAAGAAAATGAATAGGTAATGAGACCAATTGGGCCAAGGAGTACCCTGTGAGCTTCACGTTGATTTTTGCACGATCGAGCTCTCTCCAGTTTTTCGACATGCAGATAGGTTTGTATGCTGCACGGCAAGGCACTTTAAGAACTAATCTTAAAGCATCTCGAACAAATTGTACAGTACTTACACAAGGCTCTTTAAGAACATTTCCGAAACCAAACGAAGGTGTTGTTCCAGGTACTGGTTCTTTGGTTTGCCCCCAAGCAGGATTTTTAGTGTAGTTAGCCCACGTAAGGTTATCATTATATGGAATCGACATGTCTATTATCTCCTATGCTGCTCGTTCTTGTTTTGTTTCAGCTTCAGCCACTCTAAAGCGATCGCCAAAGAACTCATTGGCTAGGCCTGCGACTATTGCTACACGTCTTGCATCTGGTAAATAAGTTCCAGAATCAGAATTCATGATGTAGCTGTCACTGGATTCATCGTACCACATTTCTCCAGAGCAATGAACAGCTTGACGACCCGCAAGCAGGGCGTGCTTACTGAGAGCCCAATCAGCGGCTTTTTTAATTCCCTCTTTGGTATCGCCATTGGCTTGCACTCTTGCTAAGACGACCTTATCATCTAATAGAACATAGTTGATCTTATCCCCTTTAGTACCTTTGAGTTTACGGAAGATGTCTTGTGCGTTGAGGTGAATGACGTCTGCTCTTCCCATCATGTGTCTTCGTAGTAGACCGATCATCGGTCTTGAGAAGAAGAAATCCCGCTTTAAGCGAGTGCCACAACTTGGTTTTTTTTGTGGAAATGGCTTTAATTTAACTGCACCCGCTTCACTAAAAGCCTGAGCAATCCGGTCTCGCTTATCAGCAAGATCAACTTCGAACATTGTGTGTCGTCCCCAGATTTGGGCGGCAATGTTACCTAAGAAAGAGGGTACAGAGATCGTTATTTTACGCTTTCCTAAACCTTCCTCTCTTACCTTTTGCTCTGGTTCCGATTCAGCAAGGGCGATTCGTTCTTGTTCGGATTTAATCATGGCTTGTGCAGCTACCCCACGCGCTTTTTTGTTTTCATCTGTATCTGATGCGCGGCGTCTATGGCGCAAGCGTGTGCCGATAACGGCAGTGTCCACATTTGTTGCGAACTCCTCTAGGGATTTATTTGTCGTGTTGAGGATGTCAAAATGCACTCTGTGCTTGACTCTATCAGTTGTTGTGTAGAAGACTCTTCGGAAAAGAAGATGTTCCATGAGGGTATTAGGAAAGACAACTCCATCCATTGCGACACCTTCAATAGAAAAACCAGCCTCTTGCAAGACGCGGCAGTTCGTATTGACACAAGTGACATCTTTGCGTCCCTTTTTGCCTCCTACCTCTACTTCTGCTGCTTTTACTGCTGCTGTTTTAAACCGTTCCAAAGCGCCTTCTGGGAGGTTTTTTGGAACAAAAAACAAGCCGGACTGAGCTCGGCCTCTAGAATCACCATAAGTCATATTATCGCGCCAGAGAGATTTGGCATCAATTTTGGATGTTTTTACAGAGCCCTTCTCTCCTGCTTCAGTTACCAATGTCGCTACATTTGGAGTACCAAAATTAATTGCCATTATCCCTGGAGTGAACATGTGTGATGCCATGACCGTTTTCAAAGAACCATCGGAAGGAGCGTCATGATCTCCAATAATTTCAGGTTTAATGACTGTAAATGATCCACAACCATGCAGATAGCTTGAATACTGATAAGTACGGTCAGTGTGCGCAACGGCAAGATAGCCGCCTTTGTCCTTTGCGGCAGGTCTCGAAGGGATGTCATCCATAATGATTTCTCTACGTGCAACCATGTCTTGAAACGCACGCCTTACAACTGATGGAATAAATAAGAGATCGCGTAGGGCTTTGCCTGTATCAAGGTAGGAACGTTCAAAGAAGTCTGATGCTTCTGTATGGTAACCAGTAAGTTTGTAGACGCCCGCTTTTATAGGAACCCATGTAAGGAGTTTGCCGAGACGCACCGCAAGTGTTATTGCTGTGACGGGAGGGCGTAAAATGACTGTTTGTACTAATTTTAAAAAGAAGCATATGCGCCTACCGCTCACTTTATCCACAGGTACGAATACGAATGCAGCTGGTAAAGAAGATGTAATGCTAAAATCCTTATGAACTACAGCTTGTGTATATGACATAATGCTAACTCCTTATAAGTATTAAATATAAATATAACAATAATTATACTATTGTGGCATTAAAAAGTCAATTGTAAATTTAATTTTTTAATTTGTTAGTACGAAAAGGAGACAAAAACGACGACTGAATGATGGACGAAAGAGACGAAAAGGACGAACATGTCGCCCTTACAGGGCTCCTACGTATGTGTGGATTAATACCAGGCCTGCGCTTCGCTTGGCCTGCCTATCACATTTCGGCCCTTGCTGGCCTTAGCATAAAAGAATCTTATTTTCTCTGTTTAAAATAATTTCCTGTCGCTCATGCAATTGCCTCAATGCGTCCCCGTCCAGCGTCCAATCAGTCCGTTGAAGACCCCCTTGAAGATGGAGGAATATAATTTGGTCTACGATTAAAGTTAGGACTGCTAGGGTTCCTAGATGGAGTTTGTTGATCAGGGGTATAATTAGGTCTCCTATCACTTGGCTTCTTTGGATAATTTGGGGTGTTGGGATTTGGCCTAGAAGGAGTGCGGTCATCGTGGTGATCATCCCCATGACCTCTTGGAGGCCATCGTGGAGGAGAGCGTCCAGGAGGAAATCTATCACCTGGAGGGTAACGATCGGAAGGAGGATACCGATCAGCAGGGGGATAATACTCAGGCGGATAATATGTAGGTGGCTCGGATGGAGGGTAGTAAGTCGAAGGAGGAGTTTGTGGAGGATAGTAGGGTCTCTGGGGTTCCTGGCTTTGAGGTGGTATTGATGAAGGAGGAGGGGTTGGGATTGTGACTTGAGGAGGTGTAGTATTAGGTGGAGTAGGAGTAGTGATTGTTCCATCTGGGGTAACGTCATTTGGAATATTGGGGAAAGGCAAATCATGAGTTCCCGGCGAACCACTTGGAGGTAAAATCTTATCTCCCAACTTAATATCGAATAAGGGTTTAGGTAAGTGTTTCAATAATTCGATAAGAGCATTGGGTGGTGGAGCTATTTTCGTACTAAGATGATGAGTCAACCACCAAGGAGGGAGAACTCCAGGATGACTCCACCACCACCATAATCCCCAGCCATCTGACCAGCCAAAACACCACCAGTCATGCCATGACCACCAAGGAGGAAGGCATCCACAGCCATCCCATACCCAGTTGGGATGAAAATGCCACCAATGCCAATAAAATAGACAGTAATCTGGATAGAACACAAAAAGCTGTTGAAGGATTGTTTCAGATTGAATGACAACAAGTGGGGCAGTGTTATCTTGGCAGCGATAAGCAAATCCTCGTTTTTCTAACGGCCAATCCCAATATAGCGGAGCAAAGAGATAACCTGTAGGGCGCCAGATGTAGGCGGATGGAGCTAAAATCCAGTTCGAATTGGCTTGTTCCCACTTCCCGGAGAGCCAGCTGTAGTGACCTGAAGCCTCAGAATAACTCCAATAACCCGGAGCCCAGAAGGAATCAGCGTTAGGTGCTGGAGGGATTTTATCTGAAATGGCGGCAGGTGGGGCTTTCTTTATTAATTTCAATTGATTAGGTGGAGTATTGCTCCAAAACCCTTTTTCAAAAACCCATCCGGAATCGATTTTACTCCAGGTTCCAGGAGTCCAGAATTGAGCCGATGGAGGAGGCCTTCTCCAGATACCGCAAATCCACGAAAAATCATTTTTCTCTTGTATCCATACCCAGTAACCCGGAATCCAAATCAAGCCTTCGGAAGGTTTAGGGGGGATATTTTCCGCTCGTGGAGATGGAGGTTGTACAGGGATGATAGCAAGAGGGATTGGATCAGTAAATTTCGACACATAAGCTTCATGGATCGGTGTGATATCAACAGCTGGAGCAGCCGTCAAAAGGTGGGGACACACTAATCCTAAGCAAAAAATAAAGACTCTTAAATAAGCGGAATGTGACATAAGGCGCCTCCATCTCTTTATTCGCCTTATATACGTGTCGTTATTTATCAACAATTTATTTGATTCTCAAAAGAGATTGGGACTTTTTTTCAGCAGAAAATGCCTCCACACAAAAAAAGCAGAGCATAAAAACAAAAGGCAGAAAGAAGAACGTTTTTAGTCATGTAAACGCCCCAATAAGTTATTTTGAAGTTTGGTAGATGATATATCCATTATACCAGTCAGATGAAGTCAAAATATCTTGAATGTAAATTTCTTTGTCCTTACTAGCAGCAGAGGTATTCAGAAGATTTATTTCTTTTTGGATCGCTTCCTGAAGGCCGCTACCTGTCCAAGCGGAGGTGTAGGTTATTTTCGTTATCATCGGGTTGGTATCAACCTTGTCACCGGGCGAATAGTCAGTTTCATCAGACAAATTGTAGATAAGATAGCCAGTTCCTCTTCGAGGAGTAACTGAGAGACTCACTAAATCAAAGAATTTTTTTTCTTTGTAAGCTTTTTCTTGGATGATCTCTAACTGAGTATTAAGCTCCTCTGCCAGTCCACTTCCTGTCCAAGCAGAAACATAAGCGGTGTGTGTGGTGACTGTAGCCGAGACCTGCTGCAAAACAAGTAATTGCAAAGCCAAAAGAAAAACAAACAACTCTTTATATGATGAAAACATATTCCTCCATATTAAAAGAAATAGGATATCACAATAGATCTTTTGAAGTCATTAAGGTAATTGAACGTTGGACATGGACTGAGTGGACGAATTGAGACGATTCCTTGCCTTTGCCCCGTACCTGATTTCTGGCCGGGCCGTCCTCGGCCCGAATGTAACCAGGGCGTACAGACCCGCAAAAGGCCGGGTTTATCTTGTTGCGCTGTAAACATTGTCCGATTAGTCGACCTTTTTTTCCAGACCTGAACAGTCTGATGATCTTCTTTTTTTGCAGGGCGGGACGCCCTGGTTACTTTCAGGCCGAGGACGCCCTGGTTACTTTCAGGCCGAGGACGGCCTGGCTTAGGAACCGGCACGAGACAAAGGCAAGAGGGCAAGAATAATCTCCGCTTATTTGCTGAGATTGTTGAGATTTTTCTCCGCAAAATCCGAAAACTGACATTGAGGGTGGTATATGTAGGTATTGGGAAACTATACAGAAAAAGAGATCGGAAGAGGAGGGATTCGAACCCCCGGACCCTTTCAGGCCTTCTGTTTTCAAGACAGACGCAATCGGCCACTCTGCCACTCTTCCGCCGGCGATCTTACTAAAAAGGGACAATTGAGTTCAAGGTTTTCGTTCTTGGAAGTGTAGATTCCTAATTTGGAGTGCGTTGGCTTGCTACCGCACTCCAAATTAGGAATGCTCTTAAAGAAATCAAAAGCGAATGCTTTTTTCTAATGTCGGTGTGACACCCAGAAGCTGCTTAAAGACTTTGTACTCTTCAACGCTTTGAGAGATCGATTTTGGTGACTGGCGCTTGATCGCACGAATCAATAGATTCTTTGGCGTATGCTCAAGGTCGATAAACTCTAAAACCTGAGTTTGGTAACCCGCGATATCCAACAGCTGAGCACGTGCGGCATCGGTAACCAAAGCAGCAAAACGTTCCTTCAAAATGCCATGTCGCAATAAGGGAATGATATCTGGGTTATGAATTTGCTGAAACAACTCATGCTGACAACAAGGAACGCACAAAATGACAGAGGCGTCCCACGCAATAGCCTGAGCGATGGCGGCATCAGTTGCAGTGTCACAGGCGTGTAGTGCAATCACAATATCGATCTTTTTTTCTGGAGTATAGTGTTCGATATCGCCTACTGCAAAAGAGAGATTGGAGTAATCTAGTTTTTCCGCCAACTCTTGACACTCTTCAATAACTTCTCGCTTCAAATCTAGACCGTGAACGTTAATTTTTCGTCCAAGCTCGTTGACGAGGTAGTGGTAGAGGGCAAAGGTGAGGTACGCTTTTCCACATCCAAAATCGACAATCGAAAGCTCTTGCTTTTGATCTAGATGTGGCAAAATATCGCGAATCATTTCCAAGAAGCGGTTGATCTGCTTAAACTTGTCATATTTTTTTGCGATGACTTTTCCATCAGATGACATGATCCCCAGTTTTACCAGGAAGGAAATCGGTTTGTTCTCTTCCAATACGTACTGCTTTTGTCTGTTATGACTTAAGGATACTTTTGCTCGCGAAGCAGGCTTTTGCAAAATGGTGATGCGCTGCTTTTGGCTGACCAAAATGTGGTAATCCGCCTTGCTAGTGCATATGAGAGCCTGCTTATAATTCTGTTGAATGTTTTCACTAAGAAAAACACGGCAGTCGGGAGCTTCCAGATTTTCATGAAATGCTTGAGGCCCCTCTTGAGATGTCAGTTGATACAGGATTTTTCCGCTTGTAGTGATCGGACGAATCGAGACTTTACCTTTAACGGCTTTTTCGCGCGGCGAGCTAAGGACGGCGTACAAAAGCGTTTGTTGGGAAAAAATTTCCAACAGCAACACATCTAAGGATTTGTCTACTTGCATGACAGAAAGGGGGTGTCCAGGTTAGCAAAAGCTTTAGTAAATTTGTCGACCCATTCCTGTGTCTGAGATGCTGTGTCGGTTAGCTGATAAAATAGAGTGTCTTTCACTGTAATATGAGGAATTCCCCTTTGAGCACACGCTTGGAACATCTCTAAACTGTTAACGGATGCTGCCAAGATGTCTGTTTGCATGTCGTTGCTTTTAAGAATGCGTTGCATCGCATCCAATGTTTCTAAAGCAGAACGACCACTCTTATCAATATGAGAAAGGTAAGGAGCGATGTATTTGGCACCAACTTGTGCAGCCATGAACGCTTGATGTGGATAAAAAACGGTTGTAGCCATGGTGGGGATTTCTTTTTCGTTTAATAAATGAATCGCTTCTAAACCAGATTTTGTTACTGGCACTTTGACGATGATGCGATCAGAAAAAGAATAGAGGTCCTGACCCTGCTTCACCATTCCTGCGATATCTTCCGCAACAACCTGCACGGCAAGTGGTCCATCTTGGTGATTCAAAAGTTCTCCCAACAAGGTTTTAAGCGGTTCTTTTGACTCAGATAGAATCAAAGGATTGGTCGTAATTCCATAAAGAATTCCTAAGTCTGTAGCCATCTGAATCGCTTCAAAATTAATCGTATCCAACCAGAGCAACATAAAACTCTCCCATTTATTTAATCTAGTGTATACTAGTATTCGGTTTTTAAACCAAACAATATACACGAAGACATTATGACAACATTTGCAGATCTTGGATTGGGTGCGACGATCCTGAAAGCCCTAGAACGCATGGGATTTAAAGAGCCCCTACCCATTCAAGTAGAAACCATTCCTCTAATCCAACAAAAACGCGATTTGATCGCTCTGGCTCACACAGGATCCGGAAAAACCGCTGCCTGTGCGATCCCCATTTGCGATCGCGTGGATGTGACCTCCACGCATGTGCAAGCACTTATTGTGGTGCCTACACGCGAACTAGCAGGTCAGTACGCAACTGAAGTGCAAAAAATTGGTCACGATACCAAAGTAAAAGCGTTTGCGATTTATGGGGGAGAAGACGCTTCCCTACAGCTGTCAAAGCTCAAACACGGCGTGCAAGTTCTTGTAGCTACACCAGGACGCCTTATCGACTTTATCTACTCACGTCAAATCGATCTCTCTCACGTTGAAACATTGATCTTGGATGAAGCAGATGAAATGCTAAGCATGGGATTTTATGATGACCTAGAATTCATTATTCAATGTCTCGTTCATGAACACCAGACACTTCTATTTTCCGCAACGATGCCCCCGCAAATTCGCAAGATCGCCAAGCATCACATGAAAGAGCCTTTAGAAATTACATTGTCCTCAGAAACTGTCAGCCCCGCAAAAATTGAACACCACTTCCTATATTGTAAACATCATCAACGTGAAGCAGCATTGGCTGAAATCATTGCTAAAATGCAACCCACACAGGCGATCATTTTTTGCCCATCCCGCCATCAATGTGAAACGGTTTGCCACGCCCTAAAAAAACATGTCGATGCTGTAGAGTATCTCCACGCGGGCTTAGGGCAAGACGTCCGATCTATCATTACAAGCAAATTTCGCAACGGCCGCGTCCGCTTTCTAGTCGCTACAGATGTAGCAGCGCGCGGTCTAGACTTCTCCAGCGTCTCTCATGTCTTCATGTACCAGCTCGGCGAAGACGTCGACACCTACCTCCATCGCTCAGGACGTACTGGCAGACGCGATCGCGAAGGAGTTGTTGTCTCTCTTGTCACAGATCGTGAACTAACTGCAATGCAAAACATCCTTGAGCGTATCCAACGCGAACCCATCTGGATTGGATCACCACCCCCAGTCACAACAGCTCTAAAACGCCCCCATAGTCGAAGACCGCCCAGGGCTAAATAAAAGCTAAGAAAATCTTAAAATCAGTAATGTGCTTTTTGGAGTGCGGTGGCTTGCCACCGCTTTCACCAGGGTTCGGCTTGCCGAACCCATCTAAGAATACTTGTGGGAAATTTGCAACATATCTCCTAAGTAACATCGGCAAGCCGATGTTTATGAAAGCGGTGGCAAGCCACCGCACTCCAAATAGAACATAACTAGTTTTATGTTTTTCTTAGCTTAGAGGTCTCTGACGAGTCCCCTTTAAAAGCGGTCGGCAATTTGCTGCTGCAAAAGCTTGGCGGTCCAGCGGTAGGGGAGTAATCGGCTTAAATGAATCGCCCAACGATATTTCCAATCAAAGATACGACACTGCTGTTTTGTTTGAATTTGCTGCCAAATCTGGTTTGCAGCGTATTCAGGAGTCATTTTGAACCCATTAGGGCTGGAAACTTTTCCTTTAGAGGCGCGTTCGCTGAAATGCGTGAAAACCATGCCTGGGCATGAAACTAGCATGCGAATGCCTTCGGGGGCTAGTTCTAGGTCTAGGGCTTTGGAAGCTTGGACGAGAAAGGTTTTGGCCGATGAGTACACTGCTAACGTAGGGTAGACGAGAAATGCTGCAGCGGAAGCCACATTGACAATGAGGCCTTTTTTCTTTGAGGCGATCAGTGCTTTTGAGGCTTCTAGGGAAAGTTCTAAGGGGACTAGGCTATTGATGGAAAGGATATCCAGTTGAGCAGCCGTTGAGTGATTTACAGCAGGACCGTACAATCCGAAGCCGGCGTTGTTGATGACGAGCTCTGGAGTATACTTTTTGAGGGCTTCGATGACCTTTTGTCGTTCTTCAGGATTAAGAAGATCAGCTGCAATCGTAATGACATGGACTTTTGGACTCAGAGCCTGCGACAGATGCTGAAGCTGTTCTTCATTTCGACCTGTTAAGATGAGGTTGATGCCTTTGTCTGCTAAAAGATAGCTTAGGGATTCGCCAATTCCGGAAGTAGCGCCTGTAATTAAAGCATAATTAAAAGGGCTTTTCATTAGCCCTCAAGGGTGACCGGAGTATTTTCTGGGGGAACTTCTCGTTTAGGGTATTTAATACGAGAGTGACCAAAAGCGATCAATGTTTTAATGAGGGAGGCTTTCACTGTAGCAAGTTCTTCAAGTGTAAGCAAACAGTTATCAAATTGTCCATCTTCTCCTTTTTCACGAAGAAGACGATCGGCCAGTTCTTTCAATGATTTTTCGTCGAGAGTATCCAAAGAACGAGAAGCGGCTTCCAGTGTGTCTGCAATCATGATGATCGCCGATTCCTTACTGCGAGGTTTAGGCCCGGCATATCGAAAATCTGCTTCATTTACCCGAGAACGGTCTCCCTGCATCTTTTCCAGCTGCTTGCGATAAAAGTAATAGACAAGAGTTGTCCCATGATGTTCTTTGATGACGTCGATGAAAGGTTCAGGCAAACCAGCTTTGCGAGCCATCCCCACCCCTTCCTTAACATGTGCAATAATGACAGCAGCTGATTCTTGTGGTGTGAGCAGTTGATGAATGTTCATGCCACCTTGCTGATTTTCAGTGAAATATTGAGGTGTCGCCATCTTGCCTACGTCGTGGTAAAGAGTCGCTACACGACAGAATAATCCGTTGGCTCCGATTGCGACAGCAGCCGTTTCGGCAATATTGCCCACCACAACAGAGTGCTGGTATGTCCCTGGAGCTTCAATGGTTAAGCGACGCAATAGATCATTATTGGGATCCAAGTACTCTGTTAACGTCACATCGGTCATCACGCGGAATGTCGATTCTAGTAGAGGCAACATGCCCACAACCGCAATGGCAGTGAGTAGCATAAAGATCGCTGTGCTGATGATATCAGAGAGAACGCTAGAGCTCCATAGGATGTTTTGCGAAAAGTAGAGAGAGAAAATGACAAATACGCAGACCACCCATGCCTTGGCACAGACCACAAAGATTTCCTTACGTTGACGTAGAGAACGCGCGCTGAGAATAGCGATCAGTGCCGCTGTGAGGTTAATGATCATAAAGCCCTGACGTTCAAATGAGAGGGCAATAGTCAAGACTAATGTCAAAAAGCCTGTTGCAAAAGTGGCAACGTTGGAATTCATTAAGCTACAAATAAGGATTGCGGCAAAGGCAACAAATACAGGGTAGCGAATCAGGTCGATGATATTGCTCTGAGCGTTAATGATGATGAATTCAGTGCCCTTAGCGATCATTAATGTGAGAATAAAAATGCTGATCAGAAGAGAGAGTTTGCGATTTGAAGTGAGGATTTGAGGGTGGTTGCTATATAGGTAGACGAGGCAGATGCCAGCGAAAAGGAGTGCTAATAGTAGACTGCCCGCTAAAGTTAAAGGATGCCATAAGTTACGACTATCGTTGAGAGCTTTTTTCATCGCTTGCAACATGGCAATATGGCGTGTTGTGACCTTTTCTCCTTGATCCACAAGACGACTTCCGGCCCCAACGTGGGTGTAGCGGTCTGAGATAGCTGCCTGAACCTTTTTGCGCAACATCCGCTGAGCAGGAATGTCTTCATCGATAGTCCATGTGCGATTTTGGAAGTAACTGATAATGAAGTTTTTGGCTGCCGTATGGTAGGCATTCTTAGGCAATGCGTTATCATTTAAATAGCGCCAAATTTGTTGAGGGAGAGTGACCTCAGTAGATGTGTCAGATGGAGTATAAATCACATAATCACTTGTGGGGATTCCCACATCGCGCATGATCTGCAAGGTGCGCGGATCAGTAAAGCGCAGCTGAATCATCGACTTTTCAAGTGAGGTAGCCCCGCTATACATCTCTTCAAAGGCACTACTCTCAACAGATTTGCGCCACTCCTGATTATAGATGAGGAAGTTTTCGAATTCCATGTGGCGTTGACGTATCTCTTTGTCCTGGACGCGATAAATTTTTCCAATATCGCGAACGGCCTCTTGTCTAAAGATGACCGTAGCCTCTTCGTCGAGAAAGTCAAAATCGATCTGAGCCACCACATAATTCGGAGCGATACTATTGAGTTCGAGAACTTCAACTCGTGTTTCTCTGAAGTGGAGAACAAGGAAAAGAGCGATAATAAAAAGAATGCTGATGGCGATGCGAATGCCAAGGTTCCGATCAAAGAAGCCTTGTTCTCGAGAAAATTTCAATTCGTGACTGTTTTCGATTTCGCTCGTACGCTCGTTCATGATTTCAATATATCAAAGATAAAAAAAAGAGTCCGCAAAAAAAGAAATTGAAACCCAAATAAGGAAAGAATATGAAGAGCGAAAGGGAATGAAGTGGGTTGAGTTGGGTCCGATGTCAGCAACTTAGAAAAATATTTATGCAGATTAATTCTCTGCGTCTCTGCGTTAGAATAAATCGTGTTATATGGTTTGTAAGTGGCTATGAATTAATGATATTGGAGTAATATTAGAAAAATAAACGCAGAGACGCAGAGGCGCAGAGGAGTTTCTGCTCCATCAAGCATAAGCAAAAGAAGCATTATATTAATAATACGAGAATAATAAAGAGGGACAATAATGATAAAAAATATTTGGAGACTTTGCTTTTTCTTAGGAGTTGCATGTCAAGCTCTTGGCGCTGAAGAGGAGCTTCTTAAAAAGGCTGATATTCATAAAGTAATGCAGCAAATTTTCAAAGCGCATGTCGAAAAAAAAGAGATGACTGCGACTATTTTACAAAATGCATTTGAAGTCTATATTGACCAATTTGATCCCTATCGCATCTATTTACTCGCCGATGAAGTAAACCCCTTTCTAACATTAACGCAACTTCAATTCGATTCCTTACTTCAGGAATATCGCAACAAGGACCTAAGCGCTTTTGAACGTCTTAATGCCGTCATTCAGAAGTCAATTGTTCGTTCACGCACTATCCGAGAAGCCTTAGAAAAAAAGCCTCAAATGTTGTTAGAAATGGCAAATCATCCTCAAAATTCATTTGAGGAAGTGTCACATTTTCCACAAAATTCTCAAGAGCTTCAGCAACGCATTCAACAGGGGATTGCACAATATCTACAACAGGAAGGTCAGCATTTCGGAGAAAAGCAAGTCCGAAGCAATCTCGTCAAAACATTGCAGGATTTTGAAACCAAAACGCGTCAAATCGAAAATCAATATCTAGCCATAGATGATTCAGGACTGCCTTTAAATGCGTCTGAAAGTGAAAATCTCTTCTCAATGCACGTGTTGAAATCTTTAGCTAATAGCTTAGATGCTCATACAAAAGTCCTAAATTCGAATGAAGCTTACGAAATGAAAATCCGCCTTGAGAAGGCTTATCAGGGCATTGGCATTCGCATTAGTAAGAAGGGTAAGGAAGTGATCGTTGCTGAGCTGATTGATGCCAGCCCTGCTGCAAAAAGTGGCGGGATTAAAATCAACGATCGCATTACAAAAATTGATCAACGCATTGTGGAGAATGAACCTCTTTCCCAAATTCTGGAAATGTTGCGAGGTCCCGATGCATCCCTAGTAAACCTAACTCTCCAAAGACCTGGTCAAGAGCAGCCTATACAGCTACAGTTAAGAAGAGATACTATCCCCGTGAATGATGGCCGCGTAGAGAGTTCCTTCGAAAAATTCGGAAATGGAATTATTGGAAAAATTGGCCTTCACTCTTTTTATCAGGGAGAAAATGATGTGACCAGCGAACAAGATTTACGTCGAGCCATTGCTGGATTAAAAAAGGAAGGAACCTTACGCGGATTAATTATTGATCTTAGAGATGATACAGGGGGCTTTTTGACTCAAGCTGTCAAAGTAGCAGGACTATTTGTGAGCAGTGGAGTCATCGTCATTTCCAAGTATTCCAGTGGAGAAGAGCGTTTTTACCGCGATGTAGACGGTACTGTATCATACGATGGACCACTTGTGGTCCTTGTTTCTAAAGAGACCGCTTCAGCTGCAGAAATTGTAGCGCAAGCTCTTCAGGACTATGGGATTGCTTTGGTTGTTGGCGATGAGCGCACTTATGGGAAAGGAACGATTCAAAGTCAGACCGTGACCAATGGCAACAATGGAAGTGCCTCTTATTTTAAAGTGACTGTTGGTAAGTACTACACGGTTTCGGGAAATACGCCTCAGTTGCAAGGGGTCAAAGCGGATATCATTGTTCCTAGTGTCGTCAATCACCTAGCGATTGGTGAGGAATATTTGGAGGGGGCTGTTACGGCAGATAAGATTCCAGCTGAATATAAAGATTCGCTGGCCGATGTCGAGCCGAATCTGAAACCTTGGTATCTCCATTATTATACGCCTAAACTACAACCTAAACGCAATATTTGGCAGCCGATGCTTCCAGCATTGCGTAAAAATAGTGCTAAGCGCATTGCCAACAATAAAGAATACCAAGCTATTATGCAGCAAGCGGAAAGCTCCATTGGTTTGCCAAGTTTTCGCGAGAATGATCCTCAGATGGAAGAGGCTGTCAACATAGTCAAGGACATGATTCTGTTGCAGCAGTCTAAGGGGACGCTGTCCCCTTGAACTCCTCTCGCTTTTGGAGTGCGGTGGCTTGCCACCGCTTTCATAAACATCGGCTTGCCGATGTTACTTAGGAAATATGTTGCAAGTAGAATACAAATGTTCGGAGATGGGTTCGTCAAGCCGAACCCCTTACAAAGCGGTGACAAGCCACCGCATCCAAAAGCGAAGAACATCGGCAAGCCACCGCACTCCAAATTTAGGACACGTCTTTTTTAATTGCAGAAAAATCAGCAGATTGACTATGTTGTCCATTCCTTCTTTGGCCAGATAGCTCAGTCGGTAGAGCAGAGGACTGAAAATCCTTGTGTCGCTGGTTCGATTCCAGTTCTGGCCACTTTGCCGGATAAAGCAATTTATCCGGCTTTTTTTTTATTCCTGTTTGCATATAGCTCTGAAGTTTTTTTACGTTGGGAGTCATGTGTAAAATTTTCACAAAGCTTGAATTTCCTGCATGTTTTATATAATAATAAAAATGATTAGAGAGATTGAAATCCTTGTGTCGCTGAAGTTCCTCATGTCACAAAGGGCAGGCAATGCATAACTTTTAAGGACTTACCCATTTATTGACCGTTTCTATTATTTGTTCAATGTGTGTTGGTAAAGCATCCTGAAAGGTGGCAGTCTGTCGGTAGCGGTTCCAATAGTTTTGCAAAGTATTAAGTGCAGAAACATCAAATTGAATGGGTAACTTTATGGGAGTCTTACGATGCTCGAAGACTGCTCGGACAGCATTTAAAGACGCTTCTTTTCTTAGAGTTTTTTCTGCACAGACTAGAGTGTAAAGATCGTGAAAGTCTTTCATTCTACTATTAGCTGTGGGCTGATCCCCTATAACAGCTTGAAATACTCCTGCACCCGCACCAACGCTTGCTGCTCCTGTAAAACCTGCAGTCCTTATTGGAGTATCAAAAAAAAGAGGTTCCTCTGACTGCGCTCATGATAATTCCTTACTAAATTTGTTAGTTTATAAAATGCAAAGATGGTTGTTATGTGATAAGTTATACAAAAAACTTTGAATATTTGAAAAGTTAATTTTTTGTCAGTTATTCCCGAGCAATCAAGTCGATGCGGTTACGCATATCGCTATAGTTTCCAAATGCATACTGACGCAGATTGAAGTAAAAGAGCTGAAAGAGCTGTTTGCTTAAAGCTCGGGGGCGTGCCGACACTTCTGGTGTAATAAGGATGTTGGGAACGCTCCACAAAGGGGATTCAGAGGCGATAGAGGGACGACTTAAGGTATCCAAAATGATCCCTCGAAATTTCCCTGTATTTCCAACTGTGACGATTGCTGCCTCATTGACGGTGGTGTGAGAGCCTATTACAGAAAGGATTGTATCGCTTTTCATCAGATTGAGTTCGTCATGAGAAAGAAGATCCACACGCTGCTCACCATTTTGTAAGCAAATTGAGACAACATCTACCTTTGGCAGCACGTTGTGGAGCTCTTCAAATGTAAACGTTTTTTCACAATAGGGATGAAAGGAATGACGTTCTTGTACTCCCCAAACAACCATTCCCATCCCTTGTGCCCTGCGAGCAATCTCTGACCCGGCTTTACTAAGTCCAATTTGCAGAAAGACTTTTTCAGGTAAGCTCCACATATGGTCGCGCCATTTGCTATCCCACGTTGCTGCGGGAGTCTTCATTAAATCATGCCAATGGAATAGATTTTTCGAAAACGCTAAAACGCCAGCCATTGCAAATTCGCCAATGGGGAGTAAATGGTCCTCACTTCCCTTTGTGAGAATGATATTGCCTTGTTTGAGAACATCTTTAAGACAAAAACGGCTAAAGCTAGAAGTGGGGTTATGGATCCAGCGCAGTTCCGTGGCCAATTTAAGTTGATCGACACTGAGGTGGTTACCAAAGAGGATTTCTACATCCTTCCAGCGCTCTTCTTCTGGGTCGGAGTTAGCTTTAGGAAGAGATAAGAACTGGTAGTATACCAACTTGTAACCAGGAAATTCTTTGCGCAGGCGTGCCATAGCTACTGGATCCAAGCTAACCTGTATGAGAATTGTACCCATAGCTATACCCTCGTTCGCGGTGCATAATGGTGTTAATTTTGATTATGGAGTTTTTTCCATTGATTTCAATCGTTAATCTCCAATATAATTCGCTTCACGTTTCAATAACTTCATGGAGCTATCATGTACGCAATCATTAAATCGGGCGGCAAACAGTACCGAGTAGCGCAAGGCGACATCATTGATGTAGAATTGCTCGACGCTGAAGAAGGTGCCGAGATTCAGTTTGATAATGTTCTCTTTTTTCATAACGGCAAGAAAGCAAGTGTTGGCGCGCCAACAGTTGCGAAGTGCATCGTGAAAGGAAAAATTGTGGGCTATTCATCTGGACCAAAAATTACAAGTGTGAAATACAAACCAAGTCACCACCAATATCGCAAGTTTGGTCACAGACAGCCATATATGCGTGTTGAAATCACCGCGATTGGTTAACATTTAGGGAGACATTAGCATGGCACATAAGAAAGGACAGGGGTCTACCCGTAATGGAAGAGACTCTCACTCACAGCGTTTAGGAATTAAAGTAGGCTCAGGCCAAGCAGTTACTGCTGGTAGCATTTTAGTGCGCCAACGTGGAACAAAATGGCATCCAGGCAAAAACGTAGGACGTGGTACTGATGATACACTGTTCGCTCTCGTCGATGGTGTTATTTCATTTAAAAAGACATCACGCACGTTCGTTTCTGTAGAAGCAGGCGTATAAGCGTTTGATAAGCAGTGGTAGTCTCAAGACTATCACTGTCCCATCTTTCAGCGTTCCTATCTCACTATTTTCCTTATTTTCTTACCCATTTAAATACTATGTTTATTGACCGAGTTACTATAGATCTAATTGCTGGCAAAGGCGGAGATGGCCTCGTCGCTTGGCGTAGAGAAAAATACATTCCGAAAGGTGGTCCTTGCGGTGGCAATGGCGGTAAAGGAGGATCTATCATCCTTCAAGCAGATACCGATGCCTTTTCTTTGGAATACTATCGCAATAGACGCATTCTCAAAGCCGATAATGGACGCCCAGGTGGTCCTAATCAGCAACAAGGACGCAATGGAACCGATCTGAAGTTATACGTCCCCTGTGGTACGCTTGTCAAAAATGCTGCAACCGGCGAAATTCTCCATGACTTTACTACAGATGGAGAAAAATGGGTCGTTTGTAACGGTGGTAAAGGTGGACGTGGAAACGATAGCTTTAAAACCCCCACCAACCGAGCTCCGAATCAAAGTACTCCTGGGCTAGAAGGCGAGTCCATTCAAATTGAACTAGAGCTCAAACTCATTGCCGATGTCGGCCTTGTCGGTTTTCCAAATGCCGGTAAATCAACCTTGATTTCAACGCTAACACATGTACGCGTCAAAATAGCAGCTTACCCATTTACCACTCTCCAACCCAACCTGGGCTTCATTCAATGCGAAGACTACACGAGAATTTTCATTGCAGACATCCCCGGTATCATTGAAGGAGCACACCGCAATAAAGGATTAGGATTCGAATTCCTACGCCACATCGAACGCACAAAACTCCTCATCTACTTGCTAGATGCTTCAGGAATCGATGGACGCACTCCACTAGATGACTTCAATGTCCTCAGAAAAGAACTAGAAGCCTATAATCCCGAAATGCTACAACGCCCCTTCCTAGTCGTTTTAAATAAAATCGACACAGAAGAAGCTCAGGAAAACATCGTGGCATTCAAAAAAGAATACCCCTTTGACAATTCCACTCTACTCGAAATTTCCGCCCTCGAAAAAACCGGTCTCCCAGAACTACGTGAAGCTATACAAGAAAAAGTCAAAAGCCAATAAGGGGCCCTGCCCCTTAACCCCGCAAAAGGGCCGTGGGCCCTCTTGACACCCTTTGATGTTGTGTGTGTGCAGTTGTGACGTGTTCGTTGTTGTGCTTTTCTCTCTATTTAAAAAGCATAGCTTTTTAAATACCAGCATCCGCATGGGCTTGCGCCCAAGCGGAATAGTTTTTTCATCTTACTCGTTACGTCGTTACCGGATTCGAGTTTACACATTAACTTAATCCTCTCTCAAATTTTCGCAATGGAACGGGTTCATACGTTGCTGAAAGGGAAAGGGGTCAGGCCTAGGGTGTTGATTAAAGGCAAAATTTGATGTAACTTTGAATTTAAATATTGTCCTAGATTTTACAACCGCTTCGCGGTTTTAAAAGAAGGACAATATTTGCACTCAAAACACAAGGCTGAAATAGCCTTAAATCAACACCCTAGGCCTGACCCCTTATTCTTTTAAGCTTTGATAGCTTAAAAGCTCCAAATGACTTAACTTAGGATTTGTTTGGCCATGTAACCTGAATGTGCAATCATAAAACCTGTTCTAAAGCCAGCGAAAGCCCCACTAAATACAACTCCAGCTACCTGAGTTGCGAGACTTGGAGTTCCCATAATGACACTCATAACGGAATTGAATCCTTGGCTTTCATCTGCTTTACCAACCGTACGCGATAGTAGAGAAAAAATGATCCCTACAGCTGCAGAAACGATAAATGCAGTAATATTGACTCCAGGTGCCGCTAGGGTTGCTGCTGCATCAACAATTGTCAAAGCGGTCGATAAAGCAGTTGTTACAATAGCTCCCCTTTCATTACCCAGTGTTGCTCTAAAAGCGAACGAGTTTCCAATTTCATCAAATGAATTTGCAATTCTTTCACAAGATCCCATAAATCCTCACATTAAAGTTGTTAAATAAAATATAAATGATAAAGAAACAAATAATTTAAGTAAATAGATTTTCTGTTTTTGTAATTATTGTAACCAGACCGTCCCGATCTGGTACATGCTCACCAAAGGGGGCCAGACGCCCTGGTTACCTTCAGGCCTGACGGCCTGGCTACCTTAAATAGTACATGTTCTATTTTGAAAAATTGAGACTTCTTTATGTTAAAGAGTAAGTTCGAATCTGGTAACGACGTAACGAGTAAGATGAAAAAACTATTCCGCTTGGGCGTAAGCCCATGCGGATGCTGGTATTTAAAAAGCTATGCTTTTTAAATAGATAGGAAAGCACAAACAAAGAACACGTCACGGCTGCACAAACTCCACATCAAAGGGTGTCAAGAGGGCCCACGGCCCTTTTGCGGGGTTAAGGGGCAGAGCCCCTTACGGGATGGAAGGGCAGAGCCCTTCCCATAGCTTGTCAGCTCAAGGCACTCAACTTAGCGCGTACGGAACTTAGCTCAGCTTCGGCTTGGCAGAGCTGTTGAGAATGCTTTTCGATTAGGGCGGCGGGGGCGTTTTGTAGGAATTCGGGGTTGCTGAGTTGTTTTCGCATGCGGTCGACGTTGGTGACGAGGCGATCTTGTTCTTTAGAGAGGCGTGTTTTTTCTTGTTCGATCATTTGTTCTGGGAGGGGGATGAGAATTTTTAAGGATTCTACCATACCAGAGGAGGCAAAAGTTGTTTTTGGTTCTGAGGAGAGAACTTCGACACCGTTTGTGCGGACTAGGGATTCTACAATTGCTTTGTGAGTGTCTAGCATTTTTAGATGGGGGTCGTTGGAGGATCCAATAATATATACCTTTGTGGAAGTGCCTGGAGGCAATTTCATCTCTCCACGAATATTGCGGATCGTGTAGACAACACGTTCGACCAGATCAAATGTTTCTTCGATGGAAGCGTTCATGTCTGCATCGCGGATCACTTGAGGGTAGGGGGCAACTATGCAGGATTTGCATAACAATGCGGAGATGCATTCTTTTGTGTAGGGATCTGTGTTTGAAGATTCCTGAACACCGTTTAGGCGTGTTTGTAGAAGTGAGAAGAGCTCTTCGGTAATGAAAGGTGCCATCGGATGAATCAAGCGAACTGCTTGGCACAAAATGATGACGAGTAGTTTTTGTTTATTGGTGCGTTCAGCTGCTGAGCCGCGTTTTCCAAATAGGACTGGTTTGACAATTTCAACGTAGTAGGAGCAAAATTCCTTCCAGAAGAAGTCGTAGGCTTCAATGGCTGCTTGATCAAATAGGTAGCCTGCTAGTTTTCCGTTTACTTCATTGACAGTGCGATTGAGTTTTGACAGGATCCAGCGATCTTCCAATGCGAGAAGAGATTCATCCAATCCTTTATTAAAATCTGATGCAGAAAGGGGAGACAAACCTTGTGCCGCATCGCCATCTAAATTCATCAATACAAAGCGGGCACCGTTCCAAATTTTATTGGTGAAGTTGCGGAATTCTTCGAAACGGCGACGATCTAGATCGATTTCACGTGACTGCGGACTGCTTGCGCAGAGGGCCATGCGCATCGCATCAGTTCCATATTCGGCGATCACTTCTAGAGGATCGATGATATTTCCTTTTGATTTAGACATCTTTTCCCAGCGGAAGTACACGTCTGGGGGCAGTTGTTTGCCCATGTCAAAATCGAGACGTTCTTGATCACTTACGTATGTAATGCCTCCACCTGGAGCATCGCGCCAATAGGATTTTCCATAAATTAAACCGTGGAGGAATACTTGTGGAAAGGGAGCAGTGCCCATTGCTTGTTCGCCCATCATGATCATACGTGCGACCCAAAAGAACAGGATGTCATGGCCCGTAACGAGCACAGAATTAGGATAAAAGCGTTCCAAGGCCTTCGTTTGTACAGGCCAGCCTAGCGTCGAAAACGGCCATAGTGCAGATGAGAACCACGTGTCGAGAACATCTTCATCTTGCTGCCAATCGTTTGGATTTTTAAGAACTTCAGGAGGAATGCCTTCTTCGGCAAAGCATATCATTTTGGTAGGATCATTTTTATTGTACCAAATTGGAATGCGATGACCCCACCAGAGCTGACGACTAATGCACCAGTCGCGCAGGTTATCGATCCAATGAAAATAGGTATTATCCCAATTTTGGGGAATCAGTTGTGTTTCTCCCGATTGCACGGTCTGACGCATTTTGGGAGCAAATTCAGACATGCGCACAAACCACTGCTTGGACATATAGGGCTCGATGGTTGCTTTAGAACGATAAGAAACACCCACGCGATTCACATGTGGTTCAATTTTATCTACCAGTCCAAGCGCTTGCATCGCTTTGACAACAGCAACACGCGCCTCTTCAAAAGTCATTCCAGCAAACTGGCCACCATTCTCGTTGACAGTACCTTCAGGAGTCATGATATTGATACGTGGAAGATTGTGCGTGATTCCTATTTGATAGTCATTTGGATCGTGAGCGGGGGTAACTTTAACAACGCCTGTTCCAAATGTAGGGTCTACATGGTGGTCTGCGATGATGGGAATTTCGCGATTAACCAACGGTAGCAACACCGTTTTACCAATTAGATGAGCGTACCGTTCATCGCGGGGAGAAACAGCAATGGCGGTATCGCCCAGCATTGTTTCTGGTCGAGTTGTAGCAATGTGGATATGCCCTGAGCCATCTTTTAGCGGGTATTTAAAATGCCATAGGGAAGATAGGCGCTCTTCATATTCCACTTCGTCATCAGCCAGAGCGGTCTGTGTAACAGGATCCCAGTTGACTAGGTAGTCGCCACGGTAGATGATTCCTTCGTCGTACAATTTTTTAAACATTGTACGTACTGCTTGGTTGTTACCAGCATCCATGGTAAAGCGTTCGAAGTCCCAATCACATGAGCATCCAAGAAATTTTAGCTGTTCGACAATGCGGCTGTGACTATTTTCTTTCCATGTCCACACATGTTCTAAAAAGGCGTCGCGTTCAAAATCTTTGCGCTTTTTGCCTGTTGTTTTCATTAGGTGGCGCTCAACAACTGTTTGGGTGGCGATTCCGGCGTGATCGGTTCCAGGAACCCATAGCGTTTCGTATCCTGACATCCGTTTCCAGCGAATCAAAATGTCTTGCAATGTCATTACCAGCGCATGTCCCATGTGAAGGATTCCGGTGACATTTGGAGGCGGCATGACGATGCTGTAGGCCGATTTTTTGGAATTTGGGTTAGTTTTGAATAAACCCTCTTTTTCCCAAAATTTGTACCATTTGCTTTCGGTTAGTTTGGCTTCGTATGCCTTAGGGAGCTCGCTCATAGTGGTCATCACCGTGGTAATTTTTTGACTGAGAATAGCAAATCAAGAATTGAACGACAAGCGACGTATAGTTTTTGCCTTATGTTCTTCCGTGCCCGTGCCCGATTCCTAAAATATTAAAATGAGGGATAAGGGGAAGGTAGGAATATAGAATAACTCTTGTTTGTTTTGCTCTTTAGCAAATCGGGCACGGGCACGCTCACGGGCACGGAAAAGGACGATGGAACTTATGAAATTGCCTCTTATTCTTTTTCAGTTTCGTTGTAGATGCTGCGCTTTGGAACATTGCGCAATTTGGCCACCATCTTAATGGCATCCATGCGCGATAGTTTGTATGTTTCTTGAATTGCCATTACGTGCTCCCCTGGAGTCAATTCAGACCAATCCAATTCTTGCGTTTCGGTGTATCCTTCAAGCATCAGCACAATTTCGCCCTTCAAAGGATTTTGCTTCCAATGATTCAATAAACTTTCTGCTGTGCCGCGTTGGATCTCTTCAAATTTTTTCGTAAGTTCCCGTGCGACAACGAGTTTGCGCGTTGGAGCAAGTTCTTGCAAAACTTCTAACACATCAAGCAAGCGGTGAGGGGATTCATAACAAATAGTTGTTCCAGGATAATTGAGAAGGGTGTTTAAGACTTTAGTCAGTTCACTTGTCTTTTTTGGAAGAAAGCCATAGAACTGGAATAAATCGGTGTTAAGTCCTGAGCACGAAAGAGCCGCTACAGCTGCACATGGACCAGGAATAGAGATCACTTGAATGTTTTCTGCTACACAGCGAGCCACTAGTTGAGCTCCGGGATCTGAAATTCCAGGCGTGCCAGCATCTGAGACCAAAGCAATTTGTAGACCAGCGATCAGATCTTCGATAATCGTATTTTCTTTAAAAGACTCATTGAACTTGTGAAAACTTTTTAATGGCTTTTGGATTTCGTAGTGCGTTAGTAAGGGCCGAGTGTGGCGTGTATCCTCGCAAAGAATGTAGTGACATGCTTTGAGAGTATCTATGGCACGAAAGGTGATGTCACTAAGATTTCCAATTGGCGTTGCAATGAGATATAGCAAAGTAAAGCCTACATGAAAGAATTACTGTGGCACCCAGATTTGAAAAGCAGGACCTGAATGAAAGAATTAAGGTGGCACCCAGATTCGAACTGGGGATGGAAGCTTTGCAGGCTTCTGCCTTACCACTTGGCCATGCCACCCTAATAGAATGTTGCTTTATAACGGACTGCGATTTGTTAGGTCAAGAAAAAATCCTCAAAAACCCAAAAAATTCATTTTTTACGCTTTTACTAGCTCAGGCTGTCCATCTAAAATTGATTGAGATAGTCTCATCCATTCACGCCAATCTTCGCGCAGACTTAATTTAAGGAGGCGTATTTCTTGTCGCATCGCCTTGATTGTATCCTTGCCCGCATTGCTGTGTTTGATTTGATAATAGCGCTCTTTAAGCTGTGAAAAGTCAGAAATTTTTGAAACAATGCGCTCAGACATCTCGTTAACTTGTCTCTCCAATTCATCAGTCTTTGAATTCCAATAGTTTTGAATTTGAGTTAACAACAGATTTTTGTGCTCTAGCACCATCTTGCGTTTGATTGCATAGGGACTCATCTTTTTTAAATCAGAGGCCAATCCAAGCTTGTGTAACGTCCAGATGAGCCACTTGGTGGGATCAAAATGAAACCAGCGCACTCCATTGCGATAATCGTTTGCAAAGGTATGGTGGTAATTGTGGTAGCCTTCGCCAAAGGTCAAAATTGATAAGAAGTAGTTGTCGACAGCAGATTGTTCTTGGCTAAAAGGTTTGTCTCCCCATGTGTGTGCAAGTGAGTTGATAAACCATGTAAAGTGATGGAGAGAAAATAGACGTAGCCACAGAGCGATGAAGAAAGCTCCCCAATAGTCATTCAAAATTCCACCGACGATCAAAACAGCCATTACGTTTGTGGCGACCATGAGTAGTTCAATAAAGCGATGCTGGAACATGACTAGTTTATTTTTGAGTAGATCAGGAACAACTTTGGAGTCAATCTTGCGCGGCTTTTCTAAAATCCACAAAAAGTGAGCATATAGAAATCCTTTCTCAATGGAATATGGATCATTATCGGTGTCCACATGAGCATGGTGAAGGCGGTGATCAAACGCCCAGCGCAGGGCACTTCCTTGACCAGCCATAGCTCCGAAAAAGAGGATTACAGCTTCAACAATCGGGTGAGCACGGTAACTGCGGTGAGAATATAGACGGTGGTATCCACCTGTGATGCTGAGTCCCGTTAAGTAGAGTAATACAACTGAAATGGAGATTAAGTTGAGTGAAGGAGTGTTGTAGTAGAAATAGACCGGTAGTGAAAACAGGAGAAGAATATGGTAGGTAATAAGAACAATTGCAGGGCCCCAATTTACTTCTTTTTTATTCTGCATAAAAAGGCACTTTGGTTTTAATTGTTACTAGAGATCCTCAGTATACCGGAATAGTTGTTAATGTACAATAGAATGGTCAAAGATCGGGTCTTTTCCTTGCCCATATAGAATGTTCAAGATCGGGTTATTCCGTGTAGAATGTTCAAGATCGGGTTATCCGGTGCCCGTGCCCGTGAGCGTGCCCGTGCCCGATTTGCTAAAGAGCTACGTAAAATTGTAGTATTTTTACG
>JACDHD010000024.1 GCA_013821265.1 Parachlamydiaceae bacterium
CATGGGGGAGGAGGATTGTTTCATTAAACTTAGTAACTTAAACTTTAACCCAAAGTGTTCGCGATGTCCTTGGGTTAAAATGTACGCGATGTCTCTTTTGGACCCAAACAGGAAAATGACAAAGTTCCCCGAGCTTTAGCTGACGCCAGGGCCTCCAGGAGCAAAGGGAAGGCGTGCCTTTAGAGGCTTTGGAGAGGTTTTAGGGGATCCGGGAAGATGAGTAGCAGCTTCGATTGCAGCTAAACGTGCTAATTCTATGTTCGCACTCTCCAACCATATAAGTAGTAAGTGCATAACTAAGTTTTCATTGATCGGATGGTGAAGGTTTTGATGGGCATGTGACAACTGCCAAGCGATAAAGCCTTGTTGCATCAAGCGAACAATAAATTGTATGGGGAACAGGGTCAATTGAATCACTTTTACAATTAATGTAAGAACGGCTTGAAGAAGCACGCTGACATACCTTCCTGGAGAACAAAAAATGAAGCGTGCTAATTTATCGCAACAGTTTGCTACAGGATCATGGAGCTTATTCAACTGGCTTGCTACATAGTTATCAATGTGTCGATTGATGGCGGACTTGCTGTCGTCTATTGCTGCTTTTGCTTTTGCAGCAGAACGTTGAGCCTCTTGTTTATCTACACCTGCTAATGGGGCTGCAGGGGATAGAAAGGAAAGTGGTTTCTCACTAGGTTCAAAAGTACCATTTTCGTTAAGTTTTCCACTTTGCATTCCTGTAATTGAAGGAGCAAAAATGGATTCCTTAAACACTTTAAGCAATTTCCAATCAGAGATAAATGTGGCTGTTTTATCTTTAAGTTCTGGCACCTGAGCACTTATAGAACGACCATTCAGTGCATCTGGAATATTCAACAGTGCCGATAAGATCGCTGGCAATGTGTCAGACAATACATCGACAAGATGTTGCCATTGATCATCTGAAGCTGCGCCAGCATTTTTTTCTTTCTTTTCTGCTTCGCGTCGTTTTTTTTCTGCTGTTAGGTCTGCTTGATCTACTAGTCGCTTTTTCCAGTGTTCTAGCTTGTGGTAATCAGCATTCGATGCTGCAACTTCGGTTAGTTTTTTGGACCCTAAAATAAGAAGGGTGTTGAGCGTATCTCCAGAACCAATTTTTTCATAAATCGTTTCCACCACTTTAGGGAGATGCGTGAGTAAAAGAGTTTTACCCGCTTCGCCACCAGGGATGTCAATATTGCTGAAGTTGGCGAATGTTAACAATTTTTCAACAAGAGGAACAAAAAATTCACGATGTCTCTGTTCAGCAACAAGCTTTTCCTTTAGCTGTGCAATTTGTTGTGCTGTTTTTCCTGCTGTTTGTTCTGGAGTAAATGCAATGGGGTGTAATGCTGGATGAAGTAGACCATGCTTAGCACCTGCAAATTCGTTGTAAGCCTTTTTGAATTGATCCAATTGTGCGGGTGTCACTTGATGTAGGTGACTGCGTTTGCAAATCTTTGTTGCATGTCGCACAGCTTCTAAATGATTCGTAACAAAGGGCAAAACAAGATTTGGCACAGCGGATTTCATAAACTCGGACTTGTTAGCATCAAGTTTTTGTGCACTCAAACCGATGGCTAACAGGAACTTTGACACCATTGTTTCCGCAATACTTCCTATCATTTTGTAGAACCGCTGAATCGGTTGAGAGCGTGCATCAGGCACTCCCTTTCTTGCGATTCCCTGAGTGCCTATAGCAAGAAGATTGGTTTTCAATGCTGCTGAAATCGGTTCTTGATGTTGGGTAAGCAAATCGACAAATTGCTGCGCTGGATCTAGTTGTGGAGGTCTCCAGTCATTATCTAGTTGAGCGCCAAGTTGACGTCCTGCAGCGATTTCTTTTAGATCTAGTGCAGTTTGAGCCGTTTTTTTGGCGACTGTTAGGGTCAGGTCTTTACAGCCTCCTAGAATCGCTTGAGCATTACCTTCAGCATTATTAAATAGTATTTCAGGTAAGCGATCTCGGATCATTGCACCCACCAGTTGTGCTAGACTTGAAGCAGAATGGGACTGATAGACACTATTCAATTGAAGATATAAACCTTCGTTCGAAAGGCTATAGAGCTCGCGATAGCGTGCTGCCATCCATGAGGCAATAGATTCAGGAGCTGTTTTTGACCACAAATCGATTTTAAGAGATTTAGATAAGGGAATGGCATTTAGCAGATGTGTGGCGTCATTAACGTCCTTGCCAAATAATTGGATAAGTTCTTTCGCAAAGGGTAGAAACAAGGGAGTTAGAGGGTCTACAGGTTCAACCGGATCTGCTTCGTGAGTAGGTGTTAAGCCAAGTCCAGGAGTCATAGGACTTGTGCGCCCTGTTTCAAAAGCTCTTGATCTGGCTCCTGATGCAGCTACAGGACTACTTAGTCCCGTGCCTGATCCTGTATCTGCCTGTGCCGCGCGAGTTTTTGCGTCAGAATCTTCAAGGTGCAATTGTGGAGTAGATCCGCGTTTGCGCATTGGTGGAGGAAATACTTCTTTGCTTCCATCATAGAGGTCATCTATTGTTTGCAGAGACAATGTTGTGTGTGCGATGTGACAGATTTTATTAAAAAGCTTTTCCACAATTTGATGTGAAGGCTTAGGGGAGACGTTGCCATGCTCAATAGGTAATTGTTGTAAAAGCGTAACAAGCATTTGAGGGATTAATGTTTGTGTGAGGTGTGAGGCAAACTTCCAAATAGGAAACCTTGGATCGGTAGCTAAAGGAACAATTTCTTTGTGTACCCACGCTATGCCTGTAGGGGTTAACCCTAATTTGATTTTGCTGTTTACAGTTGCCACAACATTTTTTTTGCTAGGATCAGCAGGATTTGTTGGATCTGTTGCAACGAAGACTCGAGCGAATCCAACTGCATAAGGAGTCAATACATGAGAAGCTAGCATTTGGACAGCCTCTTCCATTTGGCTTGCTCCAGAAACGCGATAAAGTTCCTGTTGGCGAGCCAGGATCAGTCCCTGCATCCCTTCAAGCTGATTTGAAAGTACTTTTTGATCAGCTTCTCTTTTTGGTTGTTGCTCACGAAGGCGTTGGAGCTGAACCTTATATCTTGTGAGGACATCGTCAGCTAAATTATCCCTCTTCGGATGGAATGCAACCAGAAGATTTTGTTTTGTTTGGTCTTGGTTGCATTGTGGACATGAAAGTTGTCTGTATAGTCCATATAATTGGATAGCGATTTGATCCTGTAAAATAAGATCAAGCTTAAAAACCGTTAATTTTTTGTTGTTGCGCAAATTAAGGATGAACCAAAGATTCTTAATAAGCGGTTTAAAAAGCTCGATTACTGCCTTTTCTTGATCTTCCGGTTTAAGGGATGAAATTTCCTTCAACTTCTCTTCGTTTAGCGCGTAAAAGCCTTGAATTTTTGAGCTAATTTCATCAACCAAAGTTTTAAGTGACCACGTGTCGTCGCGTTTGAAAATAGAAAGAAAGATTTCTTGTAAATGCCCTTCTACAAATGCTCGAACAGGCTTGCAATTAGGATCTTGTAGGAGAAACTCTATTCCAATTTGAATCTGCATATCCAATGCAAATTTTAGAAGGGGTGAGAAGGGTTTCGTTTTAGAAGTGGATGTGCTTGCCGTCAGCTTTTGTTCTACTTGTTCTTTTTGATCTGATTGTCCTAAGTGCTCAGAGACCTTGCTGAAGTGCCGTTTTTTGATAACGGGGGCGAATAAAAGAGAAGGGTTTAAATACGTACCAGCTAAATTAAGGACAGTTCGAACGGCATAAGTAGAAATCGCTACAGCAGTTTCATCTTGTATTGTAAATGAGGGTGAGGGTGTTTCGCCAGATTCTTTCCTTTCAGCTTCATCCTGAGTAATTAAGGCTAAGGAATTGTTAGAGCCTCTTTTTGGAGTAAGTACTGCTACATCTCTCAACCATAGGGAAAAGTTAGGTTGAGAGGAAACTAATGCGCCGTAGGCATTATAGAGATGTGTTGCAACCGAATTTATTAAAGAATCAGGAAATGGTACTTTTTTTGCTTTAGAGTCTTCTTCTTTCTTTTCTGTTTCTTTGAGGAGATAACGATTTCCTAGAAAATCAAGTAAATCTGTGTCATTAAGAAGATCTTCAGCAAATTCTCCAAATGTCTCTTTGATGAAGACTTCTTGTTCCTGTAATGAAGCTTTAAGTATTCTTGCGTAACTTCTATGGAGTGAAGGCCCTTTGTCATGGATAAATTGAGCTAGGGCAAGCCCAAGGCGTTGAGCAGCAATATGGGGAAGAGGAACGGTTGATTGCTCAAAAAGAGGCTCTTCCTCCTCATCAGAGGTGGTGAGGGAATTACCGGCATGCTCAAGAATAGGTGTTATATGAGAAATCAGGAATGTCCACAGTTGTGTGTCGCTTTTAGCGAGTTCTTCGAATATGTAGACCAACATCGGAGCAGCTTTTTTCCAATGTTCTTCGTAACCCATGTATAGCATTGCTGTGGAGGAAGTTTGAGGTGAACCTAAAGCTTTTCGATAGGCAGTGACAGTGGTTTTTTGAAAGCTTGCAACGAATGTTGTTGCTAACGATGTTTGTTGGGGGGTACTTGATGTTGCTGGGAGTGCTGCCTTTTCCTTTATTTCTTTTGATTCGGATTGAGTCAGTATAGGGGATGTGGCTTCCTTGGGTAGGGGAGTAACCAGACGCGATCTGAGAAAATTGACGATATCTTGTGCCAAGTAGTTGGCCGTTCCAGTCGAATGAGAGGAAGGTGCACATCTATCCCATAATTTAGTAAGTTTTTTTGGGTCAGTAAGCGCTTCCCAAAGAGTAGAGCCGATTCGCATCAATGGCTTATCAATAATGCCGAGGTCCTCAAGTTTTGTAAGGCCACCAGTTGACAAAAAGAGCAAAAAAATGTTCTCGATAATTTTTTGACGTTGAATTCTTAATGCAGTGGTATTCGAAGGTTTTTTTTGTATTTCTGCTTCAAGTTTCGCCAATTCCTTTTTCAAGGAAACCAATTCTTTCATGGGAGCTGGTTCTTTAGAGTCTTGAAAAAATACGAAGATAAAATGAACGAAATCTGGAAAGGAAAGGGTTTCTTTTTTTGAATATTGTTGCGCTTTTACTGCAAGTTGACCAAAAAAGCGTATTAAACGATCTTCAATGTGTTTAATGGTGGGTGGATTCTGTACAAGTCCTAAAAGAACATCTTTTTTGAATCCTTTCTCGGTATCATTTGTAATTGTGGCTAAAAGATAGGGAGCTAATACTTTTATAACATCTTCAAAGGAACAATTTTTTAAAGTTGGATGTATTAATTTCTGTAGGTTAGCACGTTCTGTTTCACATTTTACTTTAGAGAATGCAGTATAATTACTTATCGAAGCCAAAGAGTGACTTGGATTGCTAGGTGCATCACTACCACTTGCGGGTAAAGCTCGAGCAGCAGCGGCACCAATAGGATCTGGAGTTGAAGCGGCTCTTTGATGAGAGGATGCAGAGGGCTGAGGGGAAGAGGGATCTGTCTTAGCTCTAAGGCTACTAAACCAACCTGTCATAAACATCCTTTTTGCAAATGATGTAAGTTATTCATTAGGCACTATAATTATTTCTCCTAAATATTAAAGAAACGTAACAAAAAAATAAATGGAAATCTACTGTTTGTCCTTTTCGGTATAAAATAAACAATGTGAAAGAAGGGAAATGACATTCGCTTTTGGAGTGCGGGAGCTTGGTCCCGCACTCCAAAAGCCAGTTGTTAAATAAAAATGGGCTTTGAAGGGTTTGACTCGGATTCTTTTTGTCGCAAAGAAGTATACATTCCATGACCAACAATGATGTGATCGTAAATAGGAATGCCTATGAGACGACTCGCGTTTACTAACGATTCCGTTAGTCCCCAATCTTCTGTTGAAGGCGTTGGGTCGCCGCTAGGGTGGTTGTGAGCTAAAATCATACAGGCTGCATGGTGTCGAATTGCCGGATAAAAAACATCTTTGGCGTGAACAAATGTTTCTGTCGTAGACCCCACAGAGACTGTGTGGTGGCTCAACACATAATTTTTAGCATCGAGTAAAATCACAACAAAAAGTTCGCGTGTTTGAAATTCTAGCTCTTCGCGGATGAGATGGTAGGCGTGGATCGGATGCTCGATGCGGTATTTGGCAGGGATCGCTTTGCGAGAGGCGCGTAAGGCCAAGCCCATTGCAGCTTTGAGCTGAAGGGCTTTTGCCGGTCCGAGTCCTTTGATTTTGCACAGTTCGGGAACTGTGGCTTCGGCTAATCTGTGAAGTTCTCCAAAATGAGCCACAATGTGCTGAGCTAACTGCAAAACAGGAATTCCCTTCATGCCACTGCCAAGCAAGATGGCAATTAGTTCGGCATTAGTCATCGCTTCAGGACCGTGCTTGAGGAGGCGCTCGCGTGGACGCTCTTCTGCAGGTAATGCCTGAATCGAATAGGGGGAGGTCATGGAGTGATCACGTACTTTTGAAATTTTCCAGCCAGCGCTTTGGGAAGATCAACTTTTAGAACGACATCATTTTCATCATAATCTTGGTCGATAACGTTGCTGAGACGGATGATTTCGCTGACAACGGCGTATTCGCTTTGCGGGATGCGCAGGGTGACGAGGCTGCGCTGCTTGCTGAGTTCTTGGATCATTATCTCTTCCAATTCCGCAAAACCTGTGCGGTTCAGAGCAGAGATCTCTACTGTTTTGGGATATTCCAGATGGAAGCGGTGCACGCGATCGGCAAAATCGCCTTTGTCCACTTTATTCAGAACGGTAATGATCGGCTTATCCTTGGCTCCAAGCTCCTGAAGCACTTCAAACGTGGTTTGTGCCTGTTCGACAGCCATTGGATGGCTGACATCGATGAGATGCAACAAAATATCGGCTTGAACAGCTTCTTCTAATGTACTCTTAAACGCTGCAACCAGTAGGTGGGGGAGTTTCCTGATAAATCCTACTGTATCGACCAGCAAAATTTCTTGGTTGTTGTTTAGTGTAAATTTGCGTGTGGTAGTATCTAGCGTGGCAAAAAGCTTGTCTTCAACAAATACTTTTGCGTCGGTGAGGGCATTAAGCAGAGTCGATTTTCCTGCATTGGTGTAGCCTATGATGCTAAAAACCGGAATATCTGATCGTTGACGTGCTGAGCGTTGGATTTCGCGATTTGACGCGACCGCTCGCAACTCTTGTTGCAGTTGGTCGATGTCGCGTTTGATAATGCGGCGGTCAATTTCAATTTGCTTTTCGCCTTCTCCCTTTTGGTAGCCACCGCCTCGACCACCGCCTCCGCCGCCAGATTGCCTTGACAAGTGTGTCCAGAGCCGTTTTAGGCGCGGGGCTTCGTAGCGCAATTGTGCCAATTCAATTTGGAGTCGAGCTTCTTTGGTTTGAGCCCGTTGGTCAAAAACACCGAGAATAACTTCTGTGCGATCTAATACCGGCATGCCGAAAACAGCTTCTAGGTTGCGCTGTTGGCTGGGAGAAATTTCATCGTCAAAGATCACCATGTCTACAGCTAAATCTTTGGATTTTTGCACCATTTCTTGCAATTTGCCTTCTGTGATAAACGTGGCGGCTTCGTATTTACGAATGGGGCAGATGACTCGTTCGGCAACTTGGACTCCAAAGGTATCTGCCAGTAAAGCGAGCTCTTGCAGATGCTCCTCGTAAATGGCTTTTTGCTGAGCTGTGCCTTTGTAGGCGGAAATTAGTAACGCGCGTTGCAGTTGAATTTCTTCATGGACGATGAGATTATTTTCATCGCGTTTGTCGTTTTGGGTCATTGGAGCTATCCTTATCAAGCAAAAAATCAGGCAAAAAACTTATTTCCAAACCATCGTATGCCATTCGCACATTGGGGGGCAAGTATTCATTGGTTTTTTCGTGGTCTAGTTCGTGGGCAATATGGGTTAGCCAAGTGTGCTGGCATCCAACCTTGTTGGCAAATGCGATCGCTTCATCGATGCCTAAATGGAAGGGTGTTGGCTCAAAGCGCAACGCGCTTAGGACTAAAATGTCAACTCCTTGGAGATCTTCAAAAATTGTATTGGGGTATTTGCGAATGTCGGAGACGTAGGCAAAATTGCCGATGCGGAATCCATTTACATGCATTCCAGCTTGTTCATAAGAAAAGTACTTTATTGGAAATCCCAGGAATTGCGTAGTGCCGCGATGTCCTTCCAGTATCTGTAAATCAAGGCGTGATGTCACCGTGTTAGCAGGGTTGAGATCTTTAAAAATGTAGTGGAATCGGGTTCGTAGATCGGTAGTTGTTTCGTGAGAAAGCAAACAAGGAATTGGTTGTTTTTGGCGCATGTAGAAAACGCGTAGTTCATCTATGCCTGCAACGTGGTCATGGTGAGCATGTGTGAGGATAATACCATCTAAATGGTTGATGGAATGTTTGAGAGCTTGATTCCGAAAGTCGGGTCCGCAGTCGATGAGGATCTTTTTCTGATTGATTGTGAGGAGTCCAGAGGGTCGGAATCGCTGATTGCAAGGGGATTCCGATGTGCACACAGAACAGGTGCAGCCGATAACAGGAATTCCCATAGAGGCACCAGTGCCTAAGAATAGAAGTGAGCCCGATGCAGTCATGGAATAAAGACCTTCAAGGCCTTTTGGTAGATATCTGGATGGTTAAAATAGATCCACTGATCGGGGGATTTTTCTTCATGTAACTCGATGCGATAAAAATTCCCTTCTGTAGCAAATTGAAGTTTCTGGAACGCTTTGGATTCATCTTGCCATTCGGCATGACTTTCTGTGCGCACTTTAATGGTTAATGTCGCAGGTGTCTCTTTGCTAAAAAGAGTCGATATCGAGTCGGGAACTGTTCCTAGGCTGGTGTCAGAGGAAATTTGTTGGTAGAGAAGCTGGTAGTGGGCGGGGTCTATTTGGATTTCACGGGTTTGCTTCGATTTGGAATCGGGCAAGGATAAGACCATGCCATCATAAACAAATCGCGACAGGCCACCTGTTTTGATATTGGTGTCGTTGTAGGAGAGAGTTGTAAGCAGATCAGGAGAAAGTAGAGCGTTGCGTACCATATAGCGTCCAGAAGGGCCATACTGATACAAAAGCACGCCTGATAGGATAAAGGCTCCACAGATGGCTGAAAAGATGACAAGGATTAAATTGCGGATCTGATTCTTGGCTGAATGGTTCATGTTCCCTCGCAGAGGCTGTGAAAAAATAAATGCATAAGTCAAATTCCTTATAAAAGGGAGGAAGCTGAAAGGAATTCACCCCTCTCTGTGCTCGCTGTGGTAATCTAAATCTGTTTAATACAGGAAACCCATTCAATTGCTTGCAACATATTACTACCACAGAGCCCACAGAGAGCACAGAGAGGATATAATCCATTTCTATTACTCATTGTTTTCTGCTATAGTAATTGGTCAAAGGATTTTTAAAAATGAAGATTGTAGTTTTAGGGGCTGGATTGTCAGGACTTGCGGCAACATGGTTTTTGCTGCAGCGCACTCATCAGGTTACTGTTTTAGATTCGTTGGGGATTGGAGGAGGCGCATCGGGAGTGTCAGCGGGATTGCTGCATCCATATGCTGGAGCCCATGGAAAGTTAAATTGGCAAGGCTGGGAAGGGTGGCATGCCACCTGTCGTTTGTTGAAGGTAGCTGAAGAGGCGTTAGGGGAATCTATAGCAGATCACAATGGATTATTGCGTCCGATTGTTAGTGCAGGTCAGAGGGAAGATTTCTGGAAGACCACGCAGACTTATTCCGATGTGCAGTGGAAAACGAAAGATGAGTGTGCGGCAATGGCTCCTTGCATTTTGCCAAGCGAAGCGCTTTGGATTCCTTCTGCGATAACGGTGGACACGCCTCGTTACATGCAAGGGCTGTGGCTTGCGTGTGAGAGGTTGGGGGCAGTTTTTAATCAACAGAAAGTTTCTAGCCTACAGGACCTAGGAGAATATGATCGCATTGTGGTAGCTATGGGAGCGGCCTGTAAGACGTTGCCTGAGTTAGCTCAGTTGCCCATTAACCCTGTGAAAGGGCAGGTGATTGAATTGGAGTGGCCTTCTCATCTGAGGAAGAGTGCTTTTCCGATTAATTCACAGGCGTATGTGATCTTTAACGCACATTTAAATTCTTGCTTGGTTGGTGCCACCTATGAGCGCACGTATCCATCTGAAGCAGCGGATCCTCAGACGGCATTGGCATTATTATTACCTAAAATTGCGGCAAGTATTCCTGAATTATCTAATGCGCGATTGATTAGTTGTCGAGCTGGTATCCGCGCGTCGACTCCGAATCATCAACCAATTGTCAGGCAGTGGGATGCGCGCAGTTGGATTATAACCGGGATGGGATCAAAAGGATTACTATATCATGCAAAATCGGCAGAAGAATTGGCTAATTTAATAAAATAATTGATATAAAATCATTTTATCTGTATAATAGTTATTTAAAATACACAAAAAGTTGATGAATTATGGGAAGCGTCACTTTTAATACTTCGCCTAGTATGCAACCAATGCCATTTACGGATGCAGCTGGCTATCGCCATATAGAAGCTCCCCAGATCAAACTTCCTTCGCTGGTATTTCATTTCCCTACAATACGTATAGTAAAGAAAAAATGGCATCAGCACGTTGTTGTGCGTGTTGTGTTTCACATCACGCTTCTAACTACGATTGCTTTTATTGCACGAAAAGTCGTGAAAGCGTTTCAGAGGCTCATGCATTACTTACTGGATAAGGGTAAGTTAACGATAGATCAATATGAGTTGAATATTCGTGTGGACTCGGAATACGGAGAAGCTAGTGCAAAAATGCTAGGAATTTTAAAAAGCATGTTTTTTGAAAAACAGAAAAAAAAATATTACCAAGCAATACGTCATCTGGCAGAAGCTAAAGGAAATCAAAAGGATCTTATTAAAGATTTAGCAAAATTGAGTAAGATTGGTGAGATTTTAAAAGGTGGTTATTTACGAATTGAGGATGGTGGCGAGACATATCGCAAATGGGCAAAATTTAAAGAAAGAAAGAAACGTTGGTCGTCGCATAGGTCGGAAGGTCAACAGTATGCCATTCGTGGAAATTTTGTAAAGGAAGCTCTGTTTGGTCAAGTGCGTATAAATGGTAAGTTACATAGTTGGATTCAGTTAGAAAGGCATCCGGCAAAATTCGGATATCATACCAGGCATTTAGTGACCTATGTTCAGTACAAATGGACTAACAAAAACCAAGGTCCTTGGGGTGATTCAAGGCATACAGAAAAGCGTAATCCACTTCGTGTAGCTCATCTGGCTCCGCCTGCGGCGTGAGGGCTTTCCTCTTTAGGTGGTAGCCAGGCCGTCCCGGCCTGGTTTATATATCGATTACAAAATAATGTTAGCGACTTTTACCAGACCGGGACGGTCTGGCTACTTTCTTTGAGGTGTCTGAAAGGCTGTTCTTCAAAAACCTCACCGTAAAGGGAGTCCAGAGGGTTCATACCCTTTGGCAGGGGTTCTAAGGGGACAGAGTCCCCTTAGCGTTGACGGCGAATGAGGACGTGAGCTTCTGCTGCGAAGTTAAAGAAAAAGACGACTCCAGGTGTAAGCACCGCTGTAAAGGGGATCATTACAAAAAACCACTGCAAGATCACATATACGGGCGTTGGACAGGTGTAGCAAATGGCTCCTGTCATCATAGCTGCAATCGTAAGTAAGCCAGTAATCAGCAGTAATGGACAAGCTGCAATTGTGGCTAAAAATAAGTTAAGGAACATATCTTGTTGAAAACGTTGTGTGAGCAGCTGTGACAACTGAATGCGGTTTATCCCATGCAGGGCTACTACAGGAGCGATAAAGAAAAGGGTTGAAAGGCTTATTACGCAGAGAAAAAGGGCTCCTAAGTTTAGCAAGAAGGGTGCAAAGGCAAGAATCACACCAAAAAAGCCTCCAACGCCAGGTAATTCATTAAGTAAAAAAAAGACTCCGAGCATCATCCAGAGCAATAAATAGGCTAAAATCAAAGGAATGGACAAATAGGCTGTCCCCATGATGAGATCCCAGGACTTAAAAACGATCGAGCGATAGGAGTGGGGGCGTTTTTTGACTTCATCGTGATAAATGCGGATGAGGATCACACCGGTGGACAGGAGGACTCCGGCGCAGAGAAAAATAGGAAGAAAGGTGAGGCTCATTGCCACCCACTGGCCTGTGTGGAGGGCTAATCCTTTAAAGAATACGACGAGGATTCCACATAACATCAAGATGACAAAAACAGAGAGAAGTTTTTTGCGATTGAATGTTAGCGACCAAGCGCGATTAAAGATAAATTGTATGTCACGTAAATCCATAAAAAACCTTCAGTATTCTAAATGGATTCAATGTAGCATAAGGCTGAATTTCCGGCGAGGTTACCAGTTATGCAAGCACATTCTTTCCGTGCCCGTGCCCGTGAGCGAGAAAGGACAAAGGACGAAAGGGACGAAAACGACGAAAAGGACAAGGGAATTCATTTAGTTTTCTTGGCTGTTGGTATTGAATTTACTATTACAGAATTCTGTTCATCAATTTATCGTTCACTTAACTGTCCTTTTCGTCGTTTTTCGTCGTTTTCGTCCTTTGTCCTTTTCTCGCTCACGGGCACGGGCACGGAAAAAAAACACAAATTTTCTACGTTCTTGGTTTGAAGATGTACTTTGGTCGTACAATCGGTGTCCCTTTTCCATCACGCGCTTCACATCGCTCATAAACGATTTGAATTGCGATGCCAACGACTCGAGACAATCCAAACAGCACTGTATAATATTCTGGATAGGGAAGCCCTGCTGCCGTGAGGAGGACTCCGGAAATCGCATCCACATTAGGATAAGGACTAGAAATTTTTGGATTTTCTTTTAAAACCTTGGGTCCCACCGTGCGTAAAAGCGTGGCAATTTTTACTAGAGGATGGTTCGGATAATTTTCTTCAGCTGTGCGGTATAAAACAGTGGCACGGGGATCTTCGACGCGCAAAACTGCGTGTCCAAAGCCAAAGATAAGTTCATTGTTTGCGAGACGCTTGCGTATGAGCTCTTCCACTTGTTCAGCAGTCGCTTTTTCACCTAATTGTTCCAAAACCTCTTTGACAAAGGTTAAGCAATCTTGATTGGCCTTTCCATGTCTTGGACCAGCTAGGGCGGCCATCGATGCTGAAATTGAGCCATACATATGTTCTAGGCCGGATGCCACAGCTTTACCAACGAATGTGGAGAGGTTACCCCCGCCATGATCATAGTGTAGGATGTTAAAGAGTTTTAAAATTAGTGTTAGCTGAGGGGTTATATTAGGAATATTGAGCATCTGAGCAAAATTTTCCATGTAACCCAATTCGGGCTTAGAGGGTTTTGTGGCGCCCCAACCCCCATGATGATTAATGACTGTGGCGGTTATTTCGGGTATTTGAGCGATTAGATTGAGGCAATCTTCACGGTAGTCATTGGTATTTTCAAACATCCCACAAATAAAGAGTGCAGAGCAAAGGAGATCCATGGGATGCCCTTGTCGAGGTAATTGGTAGATATGTCTAACAACATCTTCTGATAGGTGGGAGCGATTTGCTAGATCTTTCTTAAACTCATCTAACTCTTGCTTATTGGGTTCACGGCCATGATAGAGCAAAAAAATTACTTCTTCAGGTTGACGAAAAGCCAGCTCTTCGACGGGTTGTCCAGAATAGAACAGTCCATTTACTGGATCGACAGTTGATGTTGGACAATAGCCCACAGGATATCCACGCAAACCTGTTTCTAGATTATCTTTTGTGATTTCGAATAAGACGTCGCTCATGAGAGCACTCCTTGTGGCTTGAACAAATGCTGGATTAAGGTGCGTTCTTCTATTAACTCTTGCTCCGAAGCGCGAATTTTTTTCGTCAAGAATTCGTCCCAGGATAATCCAGAGACTATTTCATAGTTGCCATCGCCCTTAGAGCGACATGGAAAGGAAAAAAAGAGCTCTTCATCAATGTCATATGGATTGCCTGCACTGAAAACCCCGGTAGAAAACCACTGTCCGGCAGGTGTAGGTGTCACCAAACTTCTAATGGCATCAATGGCTGCCGCAGCTGCTGAAGCAGCTGAAGATTTACCTCTCGCTGCCAGGATGGCTGCACCGCGCTTCTGCACTGTAGTCATAAAGTCATTCTCAAGCCACTTGCGATCGGTAATTTTCTCTAATACTGGTTTTCCACTAATCTGCGCATGCACAAAGTCTGGAACTTGTGTGACAGAATGATTTCCCCATACAGCTACATGCGTCACTTGCGATACCTCTACCTGCGCCTTCTGCGCAAGCAGCGCTATCGCACGATTTTGATCCAATCGCATCATCGCATGAAAGTTTTTCTTAGGGATCCGCGGAGCATTCTTCATCGTAATCAAGCAGTTGGTATTACATGGATTCCCAACAACCAATACCTTAACATCTGCATTCGCCACAGCATTCAACGCTTGCCCCTGCGCAATAAAGATCTTTGCGTTCTCATTTAGCAGATCCCCACGCTCCATTCCAGGTCCACGTGGCTTCGCCCCCACAAGCAACGCATAATGGCAATCTTTAAACATTTCATTCGGATCACTGCCAATGCGTATCTCCTTCAACAAAGGAAAGGCGCAATCCAGTAGTTCCATGCGGACACCTTCAAGGGCTTGCATCGCTTCCGGAAGTTCCAAAATATGCAGGGCAATAGGTTGATCCTTTCCTAACATATCGCCATTAGCAATCCGAAACAGCAAACTATACGCAATCTGCCCCGCACCACCCGTAACAACAACATTCTTAACAGCCATATTTCTTCCTCTTTTCTTCTTTAAATCACACATATCAAAACGAAACAAATAAAGAAAGGGGGCTCTGCCCCCTTTACCCCCGCAAGAGGGCTTGCACCCTCTTGACTCCCTTTATAGTGAGATTCTGCAGCACTGAAATATCCGCAGCAAACATTTTATCATTGGTGCAACTGCGTTGCCCAATGATAAAACATTTATCTAGAATATTTAGTTTTCCAAATCTTCTAGAAAAAAGTCAAAAGACTGAAAACTCTCACGAGATAAAGAGGGCCAAATCCTTTATATGTTTCGTTAGATCATGAGAAGTAGAAAATGGATGAACAAATATATTGTCAATATTTTTGCGAGCTCCTAGAGGAAAAGAACTCGAATCTGCCCTATTAGAAATCGCAATAAGGGGTCCAGGGGCAGGGCCCTCTTTAAAAAAAATTAAGAAGCCTGTTTGGAGGCTAAATATTCTTCGAGGGGGCCGTCGAAGAGGTGGATTTGGTTATTTTCGAAGTAGAAGAGTTTGTTGGCGACGGTGCCGATGAGGTCGCGGTCGTGGCTGACGACGATGACGGTGCCTTTATATTCGCTGAGGCCCCAGCTTAGGGCTGAGACAGCTTCGAGGTCGAGGTGCCCGTTGGGTTCGTCGAGGATGAGAACATTGTGATTACTGAGGAGCATGCCGGCGAGGATTAGGCGTGCCGATTCTCCACCGGATAGGGTCGCAACAGGTTTGAAGGCGTCGTCGCCGCCGAATAGGAGTTTGCCGAGAGCGCTGCGAATTTCTTGATCGTAGATACCGGTTTTGCGTTGTTTGAGCCAATCGAAGACATTTTGGGTACTTTTGCGGTCGATGATTTCGGCATGATTTTGGGGGAAGTAGCCAATTTGGACTTGGTGACCTGGCTCTACGGAGCCGTTGTCGGGTTGGAGAGCATTGACAAGCATTTTGACTAGGGTTGTTTTGCCGCAGCCGTTGGTACCGATGATACCGATTTTGTCTCCCCGAACGATTTCAGTGGAGAAGTTTTTGATAATTTTTTTGTCGTCGAAGGACTTGCTGACGTGGTTAGCTTTTAGGACAATTTTTCCGGGTTCTTTTTCTGTGGGTATGAAGCGGATGTAGGGGCGTTGGATATTTGATTTCTTCATTTCTTGCGGTTGAAGACGTTCCATTTCGCGGACGCGAGATTGCACTTGGCTAGCGCGTGTGCCGGCTCCGAAGCGGGAAACGAATTCACGCAGTTGACTAATTTTCTTTTCTTTGGATTTAGCTTCTGATTCGGCGCGGTCGCGGACAGCGGTTTTGGCCAAAACCATGTTGTCGTAGTTGCCTGGATAGAGGATGATGGTTTCGTAGTCGATATCTGCGATATGCGTGGTGATGGCGTTGAGGAAGTGGCGGTCATGGCTAATTACGATAAGAACGCCTTTGTATTCATGTAGGAAGCGTTCTAGCCAGCCGATCGATTCCATATCGAGGTGGTTGGTAGGTTCATCCAAGAGCAGTGCTTGTGGTTCACCAAAGAGTGCTTGTACGAGGAGGACGCGAAATTGCATGTCGGTTGGGATGGCGTGCATTTTCTGAGTGAAGTATTCGGGTGGAATGCCCATGCCGTGGAGAAGGACTTCAGCGTCTGATTCGGCTGCGTAGCCATTTTCTTCGGCGATGATGCCTTCGAGGTCTCCTAGGCGCATGCCGACGTCATCGGTCATTTCGACAGAATAGAGAGTATCGCGTTCTTGCATAGCGGCCCAGAGGCGTCTATTGCCCATGATCACTACATCGATAACGGTGAATTCGCGGAAATCTTCGATGTTTTGGCGTAGGATACCGACGCGGTCGGGTAGTGAGACAGAACCTGAAGTGGGTTCTTCTAGGCCCATAATAATTTTTAAGAGGGTGGATTTTCCGCAGCCGTTTGGTCCTGTGAGACCGTAGCGGTTGCCGGGATTAAAGGTCATGGTCACATCTTCGAAGAGAAGACGGCTACCAAAGTTCTTTGAGATGCGGTTTAGTGTAATCATGGGAAACAGGATACCAAATCGGGGGTAAATAGCGCAAGAACCGCTTGTCGCTTTCCGTGCCCGTGCCCGTGAGCGTGCCCGTGCCCGATTGCTAAATATTAGAATGAGGGATAAGGAAAAATAAGGATTAAAGAACAACACTGTGTATTTTGCTCTTTAGCGAGTCGGGCACGGGCACGCTCACGGGCACGGGCACGGAAAAAAGGAGGGCAATCGCTTCAAGCCCTAGGGTGGCTTTCGTCGTAGACTTTCTTTTTGAGTGATGTCGACACTTGCGTGTAGATCGTTGTGGTGGATAGAGAACTGTGACCCAAAAGGATTTGAATGGTTTTGAGGTCCATTCCATTTTCTAGCCAGTGGGTGGCGATCGTGTGTCTAATCGTGTGAGGAGTAATAGTGCTTGCAAGACCACTAGAGCGCAGGTATTTTCTGAAATTGCGATCGACAGAACGCAGGCTAATTCGCGTGCCAAGCTTGTTGAGAAAAACAGCCTCTTCATCAACTTCAGCGAAGTGCCCCTCTATGTTAAGATTTCGTTCAGCATGCTGTAGGTAGGCGAGAATCCACTCTAAGGCGTTTTTTGTGATGGGAACAATGCGTTCTTTTTTACCCTTTCCTTTAAGGCGGATGAGGAGATTTTCCGCGTCAATATCTTGTCGATTCAGGGCTACAAGTTCGCTGACACGCATGCCAGAGCTATAAAAGAGCTCCATGATTGTGCGATCGCGAAATCCAAGAAGTGTAGTGATATCGGGCTGTTCGATCAATTGTTTGACTTGATCGTAGGTCAGTGGGGAGGGAATTTTCTTTTCTACTTTAGGGGTTTCCAGATCTTCTGTGGGGTTGGTTGAGATGAGATTTTTCGATAAAGCGTATTTAAAAAAGGTGCGAAGGGAGGAGAGGCGGCGAACGATTGTTCGTTTATTGCTGTGGTTAGAATTGAGGTGAGCAAGAAAGCCGCGAATGTGATATTTGGTGATATCTTGCAAGATTAAAATCGCGTCGTTATACGTGTAGCGATCTTGATAGCTGGTTTGGTAGCAAATCTTTTCTGGCAGAGTGTCGGGATCTTGATTTTTTAGTAAGTGCTTCTCTAGATAGGATTTAAAGGCATTCAGGTCGATGCTGTAGTTGCGGATTGTATGTTCAGAGGCATTTTTGACGACACGCAGATGTTCCAAAAAGCTATAGGCAGCAGAAATAAACATAAATAGGATTGGCCGAGGGGGTTAGATCTTTGGCCAAACTATAAAGTTCATTCATTTTTTGGAAAAGGAAAAACCTTAAAGTCTTCGGCAATATGTGTGTTGGGGAAAATTGCCTGTGCTTCGGTTTCCATTTCGTTGAGATTTAGATAGCGTGCGGAAAAATGAGTGAGAATGAGTTGGCGTACTCCGGCCTGCTTCGCAATTGTTGCGGCTTGTGCAGATGTCAAATGAAAGTGGTTGTGCGCGAGCTCTTCATGCTCTTGTTGGTAGGTGCTTTCGCACAATAGGAGACGTGCATCTTTGGCAATATCGATCGCTTGTTGGCAGTAACGGGTGTCTATGACGACAGCTAGGCTATCACCGGGACGAATCCAACTGACATCTTCAAGATTAACCCATGTATTTTGAATGAGGATTTTTCCGTTGTCTATTAGTTCACGAACAAGAGGACCTCGAATGCCGTGTGCATGAAGCTTTGCTTGATCAAATTTGCGCGTTGAAGGTTCTGTAATTCTCCAGCCAATGTTGTCGATGCCATGTTCTAGAAAGACAGCTTCAATGCGGAATTTCCCATCGTCTTGAACGAGCCCTGCTTCGCTGACTGGATGTTCGATGACATTGATTGTTTCGTGGTAACTGCTGCCATAGCGAAGACGATCGAAGTATTTTTTTCCACTTGCAGGGTAGTAACAATGAATAGGATGAGTCACTTTATCTAAATTTAAACGCATCAGCATGGAGCCTAGTCCTAGGCAGTGATCGCCATGAAAGTGAGAAATGAAAATACGGGAGACCACTGGAGGAGCAATATTGGCAAAAATGAATTGGCGTTGTGTGCCTTCACCTGGATCAAACAGCAATCCTTCATCATTCCATCTAACAAGATAAGCGCCGTGGTTGCGGTATCGGGTCGGTTGCTGACTTGAGGAGCCTAGAATGGTGAGATCGCGAACACTCATAAAACGTCCTTTATGCCCACCGGTTGCGCCAAGAGAAAAAGGACATGCGACCCAAAATCCAGCCGATAATGGCTCCAGTGAGGTGAGCGGTGTTCGCAATGCCGATAGGCATGTCTGCGTTAGTATAAGCCTCTAAAAAGAAGGAACCGAGTTGGATGAGGCACATGAGAATCACAAAAGCGGAAATAAAGATCATTGTGCTTTTATCTAAGAGATAGCCTTCCCAAGCAGTGTGTCGCTGGCGTGTCCACACAAACACCACCATGGCGCAGACAACACCTGAGAAGCCTAAAAATTCGGAACCACTCATTAAGTATTGAGCGATGTTGGGGATGGCGGCTCCAATTAAAATGAAAAGCAAGTAGCGTAGTTTACCTAGGCGTTGCTCCATTTGGCGTCCTAAGATCACGAGCCAGGCCATGTTGAAGAAAAGATGGAAGATATTGCCGTGCATGAGAGCTGGAGAAAAAAGTCTCCAAATTTCTCCCTGACGAATTTTTTCGAACATGGGAGCATTTAGATTATTCGTGGAAGGCACGTTGCGGTACCAAGCTGTGATGTTGTCGTAAATGCCTTTCCAGTAGGGGGTTAGGTGAAATTGGTTGAGAAGTTCTTTTCCTGCTTCTGGTAAAGTATCGGGGGTTTCTAGAGAGGTTTGTCCATAAGTTTCTATAATTTGATCGATGATTTCGAACGCTTTTGGATAGTCGAACATCAAGTCTTTTTCAATAGGAGCAGCTAAAAGCGGAGTCGTTGGGACGCCTTCTGGAACAGATTTGATGGTAATTGTTGGCGAAGTCATTGACGAAATGGTGAGAAGGATTGCGCAGATGGTCACGAGGTAGAGAGTCATCGGTCCAATCGGCTGTCGTGCTTCTGCAGCAGCTTCTTCTTCTGTAGGGGGTTGAACCGTTTCTGCTGTAGTGGGAGCTTTCTGTAGAGGGATGGATGTAGGATTTTGCTGAAATGCTTCCATGACTTGCATCGCTTCGGCAACTTGATCTTCTTCACGCACCCAGATGCGGCAGGCGATGGTCCCGTAGTCTGGGCTGCCCCAGTCTGTATGTGTGGTGACATCAAGTTCATTGACAATGCCTTTTTCCTGTAGTAGGGCGGAAAGAGCGTAGGCTTGTTCTTGGTCACTCAACGTGCATATCAGACGCATAGAAACCTATTTTGTTTTAGTTGGAAGTTCGGAGATTTTGCGCAGAATTTGCGATGTAGAGAGTCCTTTGACGAGTGCGACAATATGGATTTTACCTCCCTGACTACGGACCACTTCGGCTTCGATGCATTGCTGACCATATTCTGCGCCATTGACATGTACATCGGGTTTAATGACAGATAATATACGACGCGGATCTGTTTCATCAAACCACGTGACATAGTCGACAAATCCGAGAGATGCCATCATCTGTAGACGATACTCTAAAGGAATAATGGGCCGCGAGGAATCTTTGTATTCCTGAATTGATCGATCGGTATTTAGAGCGACAATCAGGACGTCACACACTTGTGAGGCTTCAAAGAGGATATGCAAATGGCCGGCGTGCATTAAATCAAAAGAGCCATTTAGGGTAGCAATCGATTTGCCTTCTTGGCGTAAGGTTGCAACTTTAGCTTCAAGTTGAGAAGGCTCGATCACTTTGCTTTTATAATGCGTCGCCCAAGTTTTCATCTTATTTTTTGCTCTTCTTACCCAATTTTTTAGAAGCGGTTTTATGTGAAAAGGCGATCGGGAAGACATCCTCGTAGTGTTGAACGAAATGCACTTCAATGCCTTCTCTAATGTAGTCAGGTAATTCTTCATAGTCGCGTGCATTTGCTTTTGGCATAATCACGGATTTAAGACCAGCACGTCTAGCCGCAATGAACTTTTCTTTGATGCCACCAACTGGCAATACACAACCGGTTAGTGTTAATTCACCCGTCATTCCGAGGTTATCTTTGATCGGTTTATTTAATAATAAGGAAAGCAGCGCTGTAACCATTGTGATCCCGGCGGAAGGACCATCTTTAGGGGTGGCGCCTTCGGGAATGTGGATATGGACATGTGAGTTCTTAAAGAACGTTTGGTTTGGAGCGTACTGCTTAACGGCTCCATGCAGGTAGCTCCAGGCGATTTCGGAAGATTCTTTCATTACACTTCCTGCTTGTCCTGTCAGCTTCATCGCGGTTTTCTCTGCTTCTACTTTGATAGCTTCGATGTAGAGTGTTGCGCCGCCGTGAGAGGTCCAAGCTAGTCCCATGCAGACTCCGGCTGGAGTGCGCTCGTAGAAACGGTCAGTGAAAAACACTGGTTTTCCTAGATATTCATTTAAACTTTCGGGTTTGACAACGATAGGAACATGTTTAGGTGTTGCTTTGGATTTTTTTGTGGACGTTTCTTGTGCTGACACCATCTTTACAGCGACCTTACGCAAGATTTTCTTCACCTGATTTTCCAGAGTGCGGACTCCGGCCTCGCGAGCATATTCGTTGATGATGGCGCGAAGACCTGGTTTGCTGAAGTCGACGTCGCTTGGTTTTAGGCCCATTTCGGTGCGATGGCGTGGAATTAAATACCGTTTTGCGATTTCTACTTTTTCTTCCATCACATAGCCGGAGAGACGCATGATGTCCATGCGGTCTTTCAAGGGCTCAGGAATCGTATCTAGAACGTTTGCGGTGACAATGAATAAGATGTCAGATAGATTGCAGCGCACATCTAAGTAGTGATCTAGGAAAGAGGAATTTTGTTCTGGATCTAGCACTTCCAGTAATGCTGAAGCGGGATCTCCGTGGAAGCTTACGCCCATTTTATCCACTTCATCCAACATGATCACAGGGTTCATTACTTGGCAAAATTTGAGGGCTTGAATCAATTTTCCAGGCATAGCTCCGATGTAGGTACGGCGATGTCCTTTGATTTCAGCTTCGTCGCGCATGCCACCGACGGAAAAGCGATAGAATTTGCGATTTAACGCGCGTGCAATGCTTTTGCCTACGCTTGTTTTTCCGACTCCTGGAGGTCCCACGAGGCAGAGAATGCTTCCTTTGACGCTGCCAGATAGTTTGCCGACAGCCATGAATTCTAGGACGCGCTGTTTGATCTCTTCTAGGCCGTAGTGGTCTTCTTCGAGAACTGCTTTGGCTTGTTCAAGATTGTGTGATTCTGTGTCGTAGATGCCCCAAGGGATGTTTGTAAGCCAGTCGAGGTAGTTGCGGCACACGCCATATTCTGCAGATTGTGTTTCTAGAACGGAGAGTTTGTCCATCTCTTCAGTGATCACTTTCATCACATCTTCAGGGACTGTGCGCTGTTTGAGACGCGTTTCAAATTTCTCGCGATCTAGGGATTTGTCTTCGCGCTCGATTCCCAGTTCTTTCTTGATCGTGCGGAGCTGTTCGCGCAGAAAGAAATCTTTTTGTGTTTTGGCAATTGTGGCATCGATTTTTTTATTAATGTTATTTTGCAGGACGCTGACATCGAGTTCTTTTTTAAGAAGCTTAAGCGATTTTTCTATGCGGGTTGTCAGCTTGAAAGTTTTTAAGATTTCCTGCAATTCTTCGCGTGAAGCGGTTGTGAGAGCGACAGCAAAATCCGCAAGGCGACCGGGATCTGTGAAGTCGGAATGACCCAAGAAAATTTGCAATTCTTCTTTAAAGAGGGGATTGAGTTTCAGAAGTTCTTTGATGGTAGAGATGATGCTAACGGCATAGGCTTTGAGTTCAGCTGTGAGCTTGTTTTTGTCTTCGTAGTAGGTCACTTCTGCAGCAAGGTGTTTAAACTTGGTTTCGTCGGCAGGGCCCACGATAGTCAGCCGTTTTTCCATGTTAAGGATTACTTGAGCTCCGCCCTGTTCCATCGGAATGACGCGCAAGATGCGTCCGAGAACACCAACCGGATGGAGATCACCTAAGGTAGCTTTGTAGACATCGAGTTGTTCTGATTTCGCTAAGACGAGGCCGAGGTATTTATCATCTGATTTGGCAACGGCTTTAAGCACATCATAGAAGGGGCCTGGTTCCACCATAATTGGGGCGGCCATGCCTGGAAAGAATGGGCGGCGGATTAAGGGGAAAATGTGGATTTGGTTTGGGGGGATTGTTTGACTTTTTATCGTTTCATCTAGGGAATCCATTACAGCATTTTCTAGTTCTAAATCAAAATCTTTCAGCAAAACAACCTCATTTTTTTAAATTGGTTTACTTCCAACCTGAATTTTGAGTTTAAATAGCTCAATCTAAGGGATCTTCTGGCGATTCTTTGAGTTTTTTTGGCTCGTCAATAGGCTTTGGACTATTAACTCGCCAAAAAAATCAAGCCTCATCCAGAATATCCTCTTATCTTGAGCCTTTGAAACCCAAAACTCAGGTTTTTACGGTTGTACAAGTTTACCTTGCAAGAGAAAACTTTGCAATACCTAAGGGGACTAAGGGGACTCTGTCCCCTAGAACTCCTGATTGTGATTTCTAATGGGGCAGATTCGAGTTCTTTTCCTTTAGGAACTCGCAAAAATAAGGAGGTAATATTGGCTCCTTATTTTCGCGCCGTTGGTGCGAGTTCCTAGAGAGAAAATAATCTCGAATATGCCCCGTTATAAATCGCAATCAGGAGTTAACCCCTGCCAAAGGGTATGAACCCTCTGGACTCCCATTATAGTGAAGTTTTCGAAGAACAGCCTTTCAGCAAGAAAAGCTTAAAATTCTTTATGTGCTTTTTTGGAGTGCGGTGGCTTGCCCCGCTTTCACAAACATCGGCTTGCCGACGTCACAATGAACTGTGGATGGGGTCGTCAAGCCGACCCCTATGAAAGCGGCCGAGTTAAGTTAATGTGTAAACTCGAATCTAGTTACGACGTAACGAGTAAGATGAAAAAAAGTTTTCCGTCGTGGGGCGACAGCCCCATGCGGATGCTGGTATTTAAAAAGCTGCGCTTTTTAAATAGATAGAAAAGCATAACATAGAACACGTCACGGCTGCGCAAACCCCATCAAAAAGGGAGTCAAGAGGGTGCAAACCCTTTTGCGGGGTTAAGGTGCAGAGCCCCTTCAAGCTGATCGACGCGGGTGTCCCAGGTGTGATGCTTCATCACCTTTTCGCGTCCTTGGGCTGCCATTTGGGAGCGCTTTTTCTCGTTTTGAACTAATTCTTTGACCCAAGCATTAACGTTTTGGTAGCGTCCTGGGCTATAGGAAACGAACTCTTCGCCTTCCTTGAAGTGATCTTGCCAGAAGCGACTGTTGCTGGTGATCGGCACTGCACCTGCAGCTAAACTGGCTAAAACGCGCTCGTGGGAGCCATTTTTGAAGAATGGCATGCTATTGAGGCATATTTTGCTTTGTTGCAGGATTTTGAGGGATTCAGCGAAAGGCACAGATGGATGTAGGGTGACATTGGATTGTGATCCGAGGTAGTGCTTCCAGCCGTTTTTGCTTGAAGGGTGATCATCTACTAACTCTCCGAAGATGTGAACGGGAGTGTCTTTAATCGAGCGAATCAGTTCTACGCGATCTTTTCCGCGTGTATAATAGTCGAGATAGTAAAAAAGCTCCATGAAGTCGATGTCGGGAGTGAGTTGTATTTGAGCGCTATTGCAGGCTGTCACTAGTGCTTGCGCGAGGGATAGGGATAGATTAGACAGAATCATTTCGATAGCGTCATCAAGGGCTCTGTTGATCTCCTTTGGATATTGAGAACGCCAGTGAGTGCGCAATCCTTCGTAGTCATAGCAACTTCCTAAGAAGACAGCGTCATAGGGACGTTCACCAGAGCCTGCTTCTAAATCGCGTTCAATGGCGTGGGGCCAAAAGAAAGCGGATGGACATTTAGAGTGAAGAGCGGATACGTCTGATCGATCGACGCTGGAAATGATGGAATAGGGGCTGTTGGTGAGCTCTACGGAGTAAAGAGCAGGGTCTACCAAAGGGGAAAAGTGGGGGATTTGCAGGATATCCCATAAAAATTTGTGATTAGGTAGTGGTTTTAGGTGGTTAAAGGAGCAGGTGAAATCGGGACGTTGCTGCTGAATTTCTTTACCCATGGAGGCATCAATTTCCTGTTCTTGCACGTCGATGATTGATGTTTCAATGCCTTTGCGCTGCATAGCTTCGGCTAGTTTTTTTGTAAAATGTCGCTTGGAGTCGTACAGATTATAGTTCACGATAAATGTAACGCGTTTGAACATGAGAAACCCTAATCGTTTAGTACATGTTCACGTGCTCACCAGGCCGTCCTCGGCCTGAAGGTAACCAGGGCGTCCCGCCCTGCAAAACAAAAAAAAGCAGACCGTCGCGGTCTGGTCCCGTACTATGTGAACATGTACTTCGTTGATTGCTAATTCTACTAAATAATTCATTTAAATTCTTGTGTTTTTAACTATTCGAACTTATATCTGCAGATTGAGAGACAAAGAAAAATGAGGGACTATGACCACTATCAATGCGATGTTTCAATGGCAGTGCCATCCTAAATCGGAAGCGCTCTTGTCACATATTGTTGAAGAAAGCTGTCGGCAAAATCCATTTATCGAAGAGTTCAGGCAGAAACTGTTGTTAGAGACAAGTACCCGTTTGTTTGACTGGTTGGATCATGTTTCTGTTGGGTATGCGCAGCAACTAGAAAAAGAGTTAGAAGAAGATGGTTTTAAGACGGAATCGGTGACCGCCACATATCGCATTCTGCGACATCCTGGAGCACAGTTTCCGCGCGTTGTGATGCATGAAAATGAACAAGCGGGTGTGAGCTTAGCGTTGACCGTTGACAGCATCGCAGATTTCTTAATGGCAAATAATCTGACGGGTCATATTGAGGGCGATTTCTTAAGTTTCTACCGTCGTTGCTGCATTTCAACAGAGAGTGGAGTTTCATTGTTCGTCGTGGAACGTAGAGGCACTGCCACCATGGAACCCTCGCATACTGAACAAAATTATGTGAATCATTACATGGAAGCCTCTGAGTTATGGCAGACGCGTGCTCGCGACATGTTTAATGACGATGAAGCGATGGCACATACATTGGGAACAGCGCAACGTGTTACTGAACTTGTGGGTGAAGATTTAGCCGCGTGGATTGTGTTGGAGTGCGAACGCAAGTATTGGCAGTCGCGCAACCTTGCAGCTCAATTGCAAAAAAATCGGCAAGATCGGTTAGGAATGGGTTGGGCGAATCATGATCACCATACGTTTCGCTCGTCGCGTCGTCAATTTGCGCATCTTGTGCGCCTCTTTGAAATGTTAGGATTCCGCTGTCGTGAGCGTTTCTATGCAGGTAAGGAGGCAGGTTGGGGAGCTCAAGTGATGGAGCATCCAAATTGCAGACTGGTGCTATTTTTAGATGTCGATTTGCTTCCAAACGAAATAGAAATTGATTTTCGTCATCAGCCACTGGAAGAGCTGCATGAGATGCATACCGTAGGATTGTGGTGTGGACTGCACGGGGATTCGATTTTGAAGTCAGGGATGCACCATTTGGAAGCGCAATTTATGTTTGAAGAGCTGACGCGCGATTTAAAGAATTCTGGAGTGGGCATGATGGAGCCCTTTAGCAATTTTCCATTCCTTAAGCAAGCTTTTACGAAGGGAGAGATGTGGAAAGTGGATTCCAAACGCGTGCAGCAGCTAGTTGAAGAGGGCGCCATTACACATGTTCAGGCAGAAAAATTTCTTGCTGCAGGGGCATTGGGAAGCCACATGGAGAATTTGCAGAGACGCGAAGGATATAAGGGATTCAATCAGAAGAATGTAAGCTTTATTATTGAAAAAACAGATCCACGCAACATTAACGCTTAATAAAATGAATATATGCTGCAAAATGAAGGTCGCATTTACTACTTTTGTCCTAGCTATAGCAGGCCCATTGGGGGGCTGAAAAAAATTTATCAGCATGTCGATATTCTCAATGCTGCGGGAATTCCGTCATATGTGGTTCATAGCGAAATGGGTTTTCGCTGTGATTGGTTTGAGAATAAAACACCTGTTGCATACATAGAAGCTGCGAATGATCCCTTGCTTGTTTTAAACGATGAAGGGGATGAATCTTATTTACCTCCTTTTTCAGCTTATGACATTTTGGTATTGCCTGAACTGATGGCATATCAAATAGCGCCCCATACAATCGCTTTAGGGCAATACATCGTGATTTTTAATCAAAATGCCTACTTAACATTTCAGCCTGTGAAATTACCCACCGTTCCGTTTACGGCTTTGAGAGAAAATGAAGATAAAACTCCTTATTACAATAGCAATTTACTGGGTACCATTGTTGTATCGGAAGATTTGGTTGAATTTCTTGAGTATGCATTTCCAGGTCTGGCTCTCTATCATGTGCATATTACTATTGATTTTTCGCTTTTTCAATATAGTAAGGAAAAGAAAAAACAAATTGCCTACATGCCACGCAAGCATAAAAATCAAAATACGCAACTCGTCAACATTTTAAAGGAGCGAAATAATCTTTCTGGATGGACATTTGTTCCCATTGATAATGTGAGTGAGCAAGAGGTGGCGCGCATTTTGCAAGATAGTGCTCTCTTTTTAAGCTTTTCTGAAGAAGAGGGCTTTGGGTTACCTCCTTTTGAAGCGATGGCTTGTGGATGCATTGTCATCGGATATCATGGACAGGGAGGAAAGGAATTTTTAATACCCCCGTATGCTTATCCAATTAACGATGGAGAAGTGTTGCTGTTTGCTCAAACGGTGGAAAAAATAGTCTTGGACTACAATAAAAATGAGAAATTTTATCAAGACCAGGCTCAAAAGGCATCTGAATTTATTTACAAAAACTATTCGCAACGACGAGAAGAAGAGGAGCTGAAAGCGATCTGGTTGCAGATTATTGAAAAACATCAAAAAGCATTGGCTGCATTATGATGACACTTACACGTAATACAGATGCACGCCTTATTTCCGCTTATCAGCAAATTGAAGCAGGCACGGTGAAGACATTATCGATTGATGTGTTCGACACCTTATTGTGGCGCAAGGTTCCACGCCCTGTTGATCTTTTTCTTTTGTTGGGCGAACAATTAAAAAATGAGGGATGGCTTATAGAAAGTATTTCTGCAGATTGTTTTGCAGCACTACGTCAACAGGCAGAACAAGTTGCGCGTCTGAAGAAGACAGAGATGTACAAAGTTAAAGAAAAGAAGATGTCAATCCTTCCTGAAGTTACTCTAAAGGAAATTTATTGGACGTGCAGCGGATTATTTAACAGAGTTTCCATTGATGAAATGGTTCAAGGAAAAAAAGGGATTATTAATGAATCGGATGTGGATGATCTAGTTGCCCTTGAGGTTGATTGGGAAACACGCATGACCGAATTAGATCTCAATATCGTGCGTCTTATTCATTTTGCGCATGAGCATCAAGTTCCGGTGTTATTGATCTCTGATACATATTTGGAGCATGTACAGTTAAGCAACATTCTAAATGGCATCGATTCCCTTTCTGGTAAACCTCTGTTTTCATTTATTTACAAATTATTTGTATCTTGTGAGCATGGTTGTGGCAAACAAACTGGATTATTTAAGGTTGTGTTAGAGGAGTTTGGGATTTTGCCGGAATCGTTGATGCACATCGGAGATAACTACTACTGCGATTATGTGAGTGCTCAGGAATTGGGAATACAAACGATCTATTATTCAAAAATGACTCCCGATTTGTTGAAGACATTGAGTTTTGAATGGCCTGAGCAAAACTTAAGGGAACGTATGAAGTGCCTAGATCCAGATCAGGGTGACTTTGGACTGACCTCACTACGCTGTAAGATCGCTCACCACATTGACTGTTTGGAATTAACAGAAGAAGAGGCGTTCTACTGGCGTTATGGAGCCTCTATATTGGCTCCTGTAGTGGTAGGATTTGTCCAATGGATTTATCAGCGTTGTCAGCACTTGAAAGAATCACGTGTCTTTTGCTTGATGCGTGAAGGGCAACTTTATGCACATCTCATTCGAGAATATGCGACATATTATCCAGAGTGGCAGATAGAGGCTCAAGAGCTATGGGTTTCACGCCAATTTATTATTCATGCGTGCATTAGACAGGCACATTTTCATGAATTATTGGTGCTCACGTACTCTTCACCTGCAGCTCCTCACACGTTGGGTGAGTTTTGTCATGAGTTAGGATTAGACATCAATAAAATTAGTCATTTCATTGAATATCAGCATGTCAAATTGGAAGATCCTCATTTTTGTGAAGAGGTTGCTCGCTACTTGAGTGGAACCCTCGAACTACGCGATGAGATTGTGTGGCAGTCTGCGCAAAAAAGAAAGCGGTTCCTCAAGTATCTATCGTCACTAGTTGATTTATCGCAACTTAAGCATATGACTGTTGTGGATGTGGGATGGATTGGGACAATTCAAGGATCGATTCAGATGATTCTTCATTTAGAAGGATATCCCATTCAAGTACATGGCTTGTACATAGGTACCGACCATCGCGCATCCTATGCTTTACTACAAGGATTTATTCGCGAGGGCTATTTATTCAATGCTGGCCAGCCTGTGGACGTAGCTTTGGTAATTCAGCGTGGATTTTATGTGCTGGAACAAAGTGCCACTGCGGATCTATTGCCTTTAATTGACATTGATGATGAGGGAAAAGTGGTTCACGGCGAGTCGATCATCGGTAAGCAGCAGCAAGCGCAGGTTGTACTGGTACGTCGTGGGATTGAGGCGATGTGTCATTTGATGGGACAGACAGTGGCGCGCGGAGCGATTAAGTGGAATCCGTTTTCAGAAGCCCTTATTGAGCAGCTGCGACAAATCTTAGTACGGTTAACGGGGCACCCCACTCATAGAGAAGCAGTAAAATTTGGACATTGGTCTCACGATCACCGCAGTGGGACCCACCATGCACACGTGCTAGGTAAAGATAAGTATTACGATAAATTCATCGGAGACATGTTTCCAGATGAGGTATTTAAGGATTTAGCGATCGCATGGCCTGCGGCCTATGCGGCGAAAAAAGACGAGAACTACGCGATCGCTGCACAGTTGGTAAGAAGTGGTTTGTTAAAGAAAGAGAGCTTTTTGTCGCACGACACCATCCCCTTGAAGGTTTTTTTGGATACGGGTTCAGGCTTTCATAAGAAAGCGACTCGCGCAATTTCGTTGCACAGCAATGCGAATCGTCGTTTTTATGCGTTTACAAAATTGTGCTCTTTTATTCACCCCATGCGGAATGTACGCTTGGAGTTGTTTCCTCATGGGGCTTCCTTAATTCGCATCAAGAGTCTGCGTTTTAATTGTCATCTGCGTAGTACATCTGCTCCAGAGATGCTCGCATTTTTTGAAGGAGATGAAGAGCCTGATATTGGTTGGGAAGCGACTAAGGTTGTAGGCGGAGGGATGTTTTTCTGTGAGGAGAATCAGTCGCTGATCATTGACTATCGGTTTGATGATCCTGGAGTGTATATGATTCAGTGTAGCTTCTGTTTTGAACTATTGCCAATTGAGCAGGCAAATCGTTCCTTACTACATCTGTGAGCATTAACAATTTTCTTGATTAACGCTTAATGGAATGAACACAGTGGTACATGTTCACCATAATATGGGACCAGACCGCGGCGGTCTGGTCTTTTGTCTGCCAGGCCGAAGACGACCTGGTTTTGCAGGGCGGGACGCCCTGGTTACTTTCAGGTCGAAGACGACCTGGTGCGTGAACATGTACACACAGTGGCTACATAATGAAGACAAAAGAACAAATATATAACACAGATGCACGCCTCATTGCCGCTTATCAACAAATTGAAGCAGGCACTGTTACAACATTATCGATTGATGTGTTCGACACCCTACTGTGGCGCAAGGTTCCGCGTCCTGTCGATCTTTTTCTTTTGTTAGGCCAACAGTTAAAAAGAGAAGGGTGGCTCATAGAAGCTATTTCTGCAGATTGCTTTGCAGCACTGCGTCAACAGGCAGAGCAAGTAGCGCGTCTGAAGAAGACTGAGATGTACAAAGTTAATCAAGAGAAGATGTCCATTCTTCCTGAAGTAACGCTTAAGGAAGTTTATTGGACGTGCAGCGGACTATTTAACAAAGTTTCGATCGATGAAATGGTTCAAGGCAAAAAGGGGATTATTAATGAATCGGATGTGGATGATCTAGTTGCCCTTGAGGTGGATTGGGAAATACGCATGACAGAGTTAGATCTCAATATCGTGCGTCTTATTCATTTTGCGCATCAGCATCAAGTTTCAGTGATGTTGATCTCTGATACCTATTTAGAACATGTGCATTTGAGTAAAATTCTAAATTGCATCGACCCCTTTTCAGGTAATCCCCTCTTTTCATTTATTCATAAATTATTTGTGTCCTGTGAGTATGGTTGTGGCAAGCAAACAGGTTTATTTAAGATTGTGTTAGAAGAGTTTGGGATTTTGCCAGAGTCGTTACTGCACATTGGAGACAACTACCACAGCGACTATACGAGTGCTCAGGAATTGGGAATACAAACGATCTATTATTCCAAAATGACTCCCGATTTAGTGAAGACATTGAGTTTTGAATGGTCTGAGCACAACTTAAGGGAGCGCCTGAAGTGCCTAGATCCAAATGAGGGTGACTTTGGATTGACCTCACTGCGCTGTAAGATCGCTCATCACATTGATTGTTTGGAATTAAAAGAAGAAGAGGCGTTCTACTGGCGTTATGGAGCCTCTATATTGGCTCCTGTGTTAGTAGGATTTGTCCAATGGATTTATCAACGCTGTCAGCACTTGAAAGAATCACGCGTCTTTTGTTTGATGCGAGAAGGACAACTTTACGCGCATCTCATCCGTGAGTATGCTCCGTATTATCCAGAGTGGCAGATAGAAGCGCAAGAGCTATGGGTATCGCGTCAGTTTATGATTCCTGCTTGCATCAGACAAGCACATGTTCATGAGATAATGATGCTTGCATTTTTTACGCCAGCAACTCCTCAAACACTAGCTGAATTTTGTCATACTTTGGGATTGGACATTACTAAAATAGATCACTTCAAAGAATATCAGCATGTGAAAATGGATCAACTTCATTTTTGCGAAGAGGTGGCACACTATTTGAGTGGTACGCCGGAACTGCGTGATGAGATCATATGGCAGTCTGCGCAAAAAAGAAAGCGTTTTATCAAACACTTGTCATCACTGGTTGATTTATCGCAACTTAAGCAGATGACTGTTGTAGATGTAGGGTGGGGTGGGACGATTCAAGGATCTATTCAGATGATTCTTTACTTAGAAGGATATTCCATTAAGGTGCATGGCTTATATATAGGTACAGATGATCGTGCGTCTTATCCAATGCTTCAAGGTTTTGTACGCGAAGGTTATCTTTTTAATGCAGGACAACCTGAAGACATAGCAAAGATCATTCAACGTGGATTTCATGTACTGGAACAAAGCGCTACCGCTGATTTACTGCCTCTAGTTGACTTTGACAAGGAGGGTAAAGTCGTTCATGGGGAGTCAATCATTGGCAAGGAACAGCAAAGGCAGGTTGTGTTAGTGCGTCGTGGAATGAAGGCTATGTGTCATTTAATTGGGCAAACTGTCGCAAGAGAAGCTATTAAGTGGAATTCGATTTCACAACAGTTAATTGAGCAACTGCGACAAATTTTATTGCGCTCAACGGGTCATCCCACGCACAAAGAGGCTGTTAAATTTGGACATTGGTCTCATGACCATCGCGTTGGAGCGCATGCACACGTATTAGCTAAGGATAAATATTACAACAAGTTCATTGCAGACATACCGCCAGAGATGGCATTTAGAGATTCAGCAATTGCTTGGCCTGCGGCCTATATCGCTAAGAAAGATGAGAATTATGCGCTTGCTGCGCAGTTTGTGAGACGCAATTTATTAGAAAAAGAGAGCTTTTTGTCACACGACACCGTACCCTTTAAGGTTTTTTTGGATACGGGTTCTGGTTTTCACAAGAAGGCAACAAGAGCCCTTTCCTTACGCAGCAACGCAAATCGTCGCTTTTATGCGTTAACGAAATTGCGCTCCTTTATTCATCCTATGCGGAATGTGCGATTGGAATTATCGCCTCATGTGGCTTCCTTAATTCGCATCAAGAGTTTGCGATTTAATTGTCATCTACGCAGCACGGCCTCTACTCATATGTTGGCTTTTTTTGAAAGCAACGAAGAACCTGATATTGGTTGGGAGGCTACCAAGGTGGTTGGAGGAGGGATGTTTTTCTGTGAAGAGAATCAACCACTGATTATCGATTACCGTTTTGACGATCCCGGAGTGTATTTGATTCAGCTGAGTGTCTGCTTTGAGCTGCTAGCGATTGAAGAGGCTAATCGTTCTTTCCTCAATTTGTGATGAAAAAAAAGGAAGAAATTCAGATTTCGCTTCCGTGCCCGTGCCCGTGAGCGTGCCCATGCCCGACTTGCTAAAAAAACAACACACAAATGTGATGTCTTAACCGTTACTTTTTAACAATCTACTATTTTGGGAATCGGGCACGGGCACGGAAAGAAAGTGGGGCACGGGCACGGATTTAGCCTTGCGTGATAACTCAGCAATGTAGTAAGATGGCACGTATATTGGACGGGATTAGCCGTAAACACCGTAATTTTTAACAACACTAGGATGAGTGCAATGACTCTAGTTAAAGTTCGCACAGGGGATTCTATCGACAAAGCTCTACGTGCTTTGAAGAAGCGTTTAGATAAAGAAGGCGTGATGAAAGCTGTAAAAGCACATCGTTTCTACTCAAAACCTTCAGTTAGAAAACGCGCAAAAGCGAAAGCTGCTCTGAAATACAAAAGACAACGCTAATACCTGTGTTGATGTAATCCGCAAGCTATCTTGCGGACTTTTTTTTATTATTATCAGACACTAAAATCAAAAAAACTTACTTTGTCTTGATGGAACAACCATGGCAGATGATTATTACGATCTTTTAAAAGTGCCACGTACGGCGACGGCGGATGAAATTAAAAAAGCATACCGCAAGAAAGCGCTGAAGTACCATCCTGACAAAAATCCTGGAGATCCTGACGCTGAAAAGCGCTTTAAGGATATCTCTGAAGCCTACGAAGTTCTCGGTGACGAAAAGAAACGTCAAACCTATGATCGTTACGGAAAAGATGCCTTTGCTGGCGGAGCCGCAGGCCCTCAACATAGTGGTGGCTTTTCCTCAATGGAAGAAGCTCTACGCACATTTATGGGCGCCTTTGGTGGCGGTGGTATGGGTGGCGGAGATGCCTTTGAGAGCTATTTTGGAGGCGGTGGTGGCGGTGGTAATGCAAAAACGCATCGTCAAGGCGCTAGCAAGCGTGTCAACCTAACGATTTCCTTCGAAGAAGCCGCTAAAGGCGTCGATAAAGAACTTGCGATTACCAACTATGTCACTTGCTCAACCTGTCAAGGTCGTGGAGCAGCTTCTTCTCAGGGCGTCAAAAAATGTACTCGATGCAAAGGTGCAGGCCAAGTTTACGAACAGCGCGGATTCTTCAGCATGTCGATGGCATGCCCAGATTGCCATGGCGAAGGACAAGTGATCAGTGATCCTTGCACAGCGTGTCGTGGACAAGGTGTGGTAAAAGAAAAACAACACGTAAAAGTCCACATTCCTGCAGGAATTGACAGCGGCATGCGCCTCAAAATGAGCGGATATGGCGATGCTGGAATGGGCGGAGGCCCGGCTGGTGACCTGTATGTGTTCGTGACTGTGGAACCGCATGAAGTGTTTGAACGCGAAGGCAACGACATTTTGCTGGATCTACCTATTACATTTACAGAAGCTGCATTAGGATCTAAGAAAGAAGTTCCATCTCTCTTTTCAAACGGATCAAGGATCACAATTCCTGAAGGAACACAAAACGGCAAAGTGTTCCGCGTAAGAGGCGAAGGGTTTCCAAACGTGCATGGACAAGGCAAAGGCGATCTGCTTGTGCGCATTTTCGTGGAAACACCAACGAAGCTTACCGATCAGCAAAAGCAACTTTTGCAGGAATTTAGCAATTCAGCAAGTTTAAGCAATCAGCCAAAACAGCAAGGCTTTTTAGATAAAATTAAAGGTCTCTTTTCCTAGCTTTTCAGATCCCTCAACTAAGCGATAAAACTTTTCCTATTTGGAGCCCCCAAGCGGTCAAGGTCTCTAACAGCAAAAAGTAACCAGGCGCCAGTTCTGAATGTACGAGACTTCCAAGCAGGAATTAACCATTTCATAGTATAATGACCAGACCGGGACGGTCTGGCTACCTTGAAAATTCCTCGATTCGAATAGACAACAGAAATATGCATTTTTGAACTCTGACCACGTTCACGATTGGATCGAAAAAAAAGAAGGTAGCCAGGCCGTCCGAGGCTGTGAAAAAATAGGCAAAAACGCAGAAAAATAAAAAATTGATAGGTCTAGACTATATTGTCAGCCGTGTTAAATTTTTACTTGTCG
>JACDHD010000025.1 GCA_013821265.1 Parachlamydiaceae bacterium
CTGCCATGAGTGAAGAGTTTTTGTTGCCTTCCAACCTGCCATATGAAAAAGGAGTGGAAAAGCATCAGGCGCAGCATCTTCAAGACATTGAGCTAACTTTAGTAAAATACTAAAATGCTAAGGATCAGGCTTGTAGCCTGATCCTAATATTCATTATTTCTTTAGAGTTTGCCACAATGCAATGTGAGCTCCGAAAGGATCCTTAATGATCGCAAAAAGACCCATCTCACCTGCTTTTTGAACAGGTTTAACTACTGTAGCACCATTTTGGCGTGCCTTTTCCAAAGATTGCTCTACATTTTCAACTAAAATGTATGCTAACCAATGTGGTGGAATTTGGTTTTGCTGTGCTGCAGGAATGGACCAGATGCCTCCAAATTCTTTATTATCTTTTTTAATCATGGTATAAGTCATATCATCTATTTGTTTATCGACAAATTCCCAACCAAATACCTTACCATAAAAATCTTTTGCGCCTTGAACGTTCGATGTTGCTAATTCATTCCAAACAAACTCTCCAACGTGCATTGCTTTACCATTACCATTTTCTGCTGCACTTAAACTCCCAAAGATTGTCATCGCTGCAATAAGATATTTTCTCATTTTTGTTCCTTGTATTAGGTTTTCGAGGCTGTTCACTACGGCTAAACACCACTGTGAAAATGCTAGTAGGATAAGGCGACTTTTGGATTGTTTTCAATAATTGTTTTTATAAACAAAGAAAATGATACGTAAAAAGTATGTAACCTACAATTTGTGCTACACCGCGGCAGCGTTAAGTGAATAGCCCCGCATGCAGTGAGATGCCGGAGGCGTGCAGCGGAATGTGGAGAAACGATATTGATAAGATAAAAAGCTGCGGTAGCAGCGTCAGATACGTGTTTTTATTCTGTCACTGCTACCGCAGTTAGTGTGTGTGTAGCTTTTATAGGGTAATAGACATAGCGTCATCGTCAATTTCTTCTTCGTCCATTTTTTCAATTATTTCTTCTTCTATAATTCCTAAATAAAAACTGTCATCTTCATCCTCATCTTCAAAAGAATCGATTTTTTTTCGAAAGGAACAAAGTATTTTTCCTTTGTTGCTTATGTCTATAACCTCTAATGGATACCTTTTATCCAAAAACAAAATATCCAAATGTTCCTCTAGGTTTATTACAATCCCATCTTGCCACACTGCCGGATACTCTGTATTGGAATGTTGATCAAGACCTTTCCCTACCATAACATTATTATCGTTAATTGCCACAAACGAAAAATTTTCTATGCTTGTCTTTTCGTATTTTTTTTCTAGCTTACTGTAAGTCCAAATATCAGTTTCTCTTTTATTTGGAATAACAATCACCCCATTCTTATTACTTTTCATTTTTGAAAGCCGTTGTTCTGAAGCTCCTATAATAGGAAGAATCGTAGATCGATTTTCATTACCATCCCAAATCCAAACAAAGGGCATATAGTTTAGTTTTTTAAACTTCCCAACACCTTTTTTCTTATACCCACAAAAATAACCGACCACTCCCCTACCACAAAAATCTGTTACTCTTAAGCTTTTGATATGATAGATATCACAAATACCTAAATCTTTAATAATATTTGTCTCAATTTCGTAGGTCAAACCTTTGAACCAAGAAAACACCTTTTCTTTTCCATCGATCTTATAATGTCCTATGACACATCCGTCATCGCTAAAGGCAATAGGCTCGGCAGGAAGTGGGCAATTTGCATCCCATGCATACCTTGTTAAACTATCATCTATAGTAAGCTCTTGCTCATCTTCTGTAGCGTCAGCTTCTTCGTCAAAATCGTCAGTACTTTTCAAGGCATAAGGAATATAAAACATGGATTCGTCATAAACCCCAAATTTGTTATAACAAGATCGGAAAAGATTTAAATAACATACAAAAGGTCTACCATAGAAGTTTTTTTTATAAATAAAAGGATAATTCTCACCACAAAACGAAAAAGATCCTAAAATTTCTCCGTTATTATTAAGGAATTTAACATGTCTTTGTTCATCTAAAAATTTAACGCTGATTCCTGTTTTGGGATCAATGATTACAGCTCCTCCCTCCTCATTTCCATAGAAATGATAAAGATCGATCGACGCAAGAATCTGGCCACTATCATTAATTTTTTTCCCATTAAATGAATATCCTTCATGACGGCATGGGGTTGAATATGTCATTTTGTAAGGCAACGCTTCTAGTGAAAATGACATCATACAGAGAAATAAACATAAAACTTTCATAGCACTTCCTTTTTTTTGGCATTAATTAAAATTACATACCCCAAATATGTCAACTTATAAAAAACAAATTAGACTCAATTCATCCGTGTGATCGATAGGATTTATGAAACACTAAATCGAATCTAAACCACACATCTTCTTTATCTTAAGAACTTTTTTACGCTTTACCAAAAATTTAAAACGCTCCATCATTCTAGAATAACGAAAACATAAATTAATTTTTAATGGAGAAGAAATGAACAAATACTGGCTCATCACTTTACTCAGTTTGCTTTCTACCAACTTTTCTCCCCTCCTAGCCAACTCAGAAACTGAGGAAGACTTAATATTAAGCACTCCGGATGAAATTCATGCGCTAAGCGAACACACTGATCATCTTATTGGGGGCATTATTAGTCCCCTGAACGGCCATCCTTGCATTCAAAAAACTGACCTCATTGCCAACGGTGCACAGCCTCTCTTTTTAAACCGCATTTTCATTTCACCATCAATGCCTAGTTCGTTTCATCCAACTAAAGAAAATGACCTCTACGCTTTACTACAGCACATGAATAAGCAATATCGCGGTTGGGTATATTTTCCTCATTATCGCTTGAAAAGAGTAATCTCCAAGGAGTTTTCTGATATTAGAGTTTCTTTTCCTAATGGCTCTACAATAGATTTTCGAGTCACTACAAAAGGTTCCTCGACAATCACAAAATTGCTTGGCGATTCCTTCGAGATTAGCAACTGTTCGGGTGACGAACCTTCAGGAAAATATGATCTACGCAATATTTCGATTAATCTTGAAGGGGGTTTGAGCAAGGTTACGATTAATTCTCCAGATGGAATTGCCTATCATTATCGTTTAAGCCATCCTGTAGCCGGTGATGTAGTTTTTTATCTGCTTGAAAAGGAAGTGCGATCAAACGGAAAAGTCATTCGTTACCTCTATAACGATAGAAAACTTATCCGTGTGGAAAGCTGCGATCCTACGGAAAAGCTTGTCTACGCCGCAATTGATATAACAAACGGAGAAAATGAACGGTCATTCACTACAAATTGTGGACAACAGACGTTTTATAAATACGAACAAAAACTGCAGTCAGGTAAGCTCAAGCAGCCTCATATCAAATACAACTTGAGCTATCCACCTGTTCTTTATTTAGCCTCCAGCCCTTTTTTCGCATCAGAAAAAGCTAAGTATAACGATCGTTTTTTAATCAATGACTATGAAAGTCATGAAAATGCATTTCGCTGCACCTATGGATCCTATAGCATCAGCCAAACAAACTCAGTCGACCGAGTCAAAACCTTATCCATTCCACTAAGCAATCATACCAGTGCAAATTACGCATTTGAATATGTCCGTAGAGTTGAGGGCAACAAACGACAAAGCACTAAAGTTATTAATCCTGATGGAACATCGACTGTTTATCAATACACCAAAAAGTTCCTTACAAAATACGTACAGCGCTTCGATCGTTCGGGAAAGCTGTGTAAGCAGAAAAAATTTGCTTGGGATAAAGACAATCGACTCACTTCAATTGAAATATTAGATGGCGAAAAAAATCTCCTTCTCAGCAAGTCCTATACATATGATACTTTTGGAAATCCCATTTCCGAAACCCTCACAGGTAATCTTACAGGCCTTGGACAAGACTCATACACCATCAAACGCACATTTTCTCAAGACAATCGCAACCTTGTTCTGAGTGAGGAAAAAGAAGATGGAGAAACAATTCTCTTTTCTTACATCCCAAACAGCAATTTGATCGCAAGCAAGTTAACCAAAGATGGAAGTCAAATTCTTCGACGAGAATTTTTTGAATATGATTCTGCTCTAAATTTGATTCAAAAGAGTGTGGATGATGGGGCATCAGCAGATAAGAACAATCTAGAAGGCATTCACCAACGATTAATTACAAAGTATAATTTGAGACGGACTGCACCCTTTCTACATATGCCTGAAAGCAAAGAAGAGTTATTTTTAGATAATGGCACAGAACAGCTTTTACGCAGAACTGAATTTGCTTATGACCGTTATGGAAACGTGTGCCAGGAAAAAGTGTATGGTTCCGATCATCAACTGTCCCATACGACCAATAAGGAATACAATGAACGCGGCGATCTCATTTCCGAAACTAACGCCTTAGGCCAAATGGCCAGTTATGAATATGATGTAAAAGGCCGACTCGTTGTTTCACGCAACTTTTCACAAAGATTATCCACAATTAAACAGTACGACTTAAAAGGTCGTTGCATCGAAGAAAATAAGGTTGGAGATGATGGTGTCAGTCATCTTACAAGATTTGAGTACGACGCCCTAGATCGTTTGGAAAAACGCATCGATCCCTTTGGGCAGGTGACAAAATATACGTATGATCTCATTTCAAATAAAATTATTAAAACAGAAAAGCCGCAAATTCATGGTCAGTCCAATATAGTGACTCAAGCCTCTGTAGATGCATTTGGACGAGAGCTTACAAAAACGGATGAAAATAAAAATATAACAACATACCGTTACAACATCTATAACGACCCTATAGAAATTAGCTACCCGAACGGAAGCTCCGAAACTTTTAGCTATACGAAGAGAGGTAAACTAGCAAAGAACACCAATCGAGAAGGACGTAGTGTCACTTATTCTTACGATGTTTTAGACCGTGTATTGCAAAAAAATTATTTCTCAAAAAATCAGAAATTACTTGCGACTGAATCATTTGAATATAGTGGTGACCATCTTGTCAAACAGGTTGACAAAGAAGGATTTGTTACTCTTTTTAAATATGATGGCGCTGGCAGAAAAATCAGGGAAGAAGTCGAAGATAAGGTCACCGAATTTGCCTATGATCCATTAGGAATTTTAACTACAATCACACAACAAAATGACAAAAACAGCCTTGTAACAGAACTCACACGCGATAAGTTGGGAAATGTTTTAGCAAAATCAAAATGTGATCAGTATGGACAACTCTTATTTAAAGAGTCTTATCAATACGACGAAGATGGTAATCGCTCTTCTGTTACACGTTATATCGATGGTAAACCGGCGATCGAACATTTTACATATGACAGCTTTAACAGGCTCATTCACGCTCGAGATGCTCTTGGACGTGTTGTAAAGACAGATTATAACGAAAACCACATAAACGACATGGGTCAACGTGTTCTCCAAAAAACTGTGATTGATCCCACAGGAATTTGTACAAAGGAAACCTATGATTCCTGGGAAAGAATCGAGAATTATCAACAGATAAATGCCAAAGGAGTGATTCTTTCAGAATATGAATTGCTTTACGATCCTTATGGAAATGTGATTGAACAAAGGGATAATGTTTATGCAAATGGCAAAAAAACAAAAGAGCATCGTTTACATTATTCCTACACTTCTAATCACGAAATAGCTACGTGCACTCGTGCCTGGAAAACTGATTGTGAACGCACAACAAGCTTTTTGTACACTCCTGGAGGCATAATCTCCTCTAAAACGATGCCTAGTGGTTTAACTTTATCTTATGCCTATGATGAACAAGGATGCTTAAAATCGGTAACCTCTTCTGATGGCAAATTGAATCACACATTTACATACAATAAGCTAGGAAAACTCGTAAAAGCTTCCGACACCATTCAGAACGTAAATTTTCAGAGAGAACTTGATTTTTTTGGTAATGTCACAAGAGAGACATTTTCCAATGGTATGGAAATCAAAAAGCAGTACGACGACTTTGATCGCGTTCTCACACTACAAATAGGATCATATGGAAAAGTTCAATATGATTATGATCCCTTATTTCTTAAAACTGTGACACGCCTTTCTAATAAAAATCAGAAAATGCACTCACACAAGTATGAGAGCTATGATCTTAGTGGTAATATAACACGAGAAAGCTTGCTTGATGGTGCGCTTGTTCATCATTATGATTTGTTAGGACGACACACAGATATTTCAAGCCCCTATTTTTCGGAAAAATACACCTATGACCTTAAAGGAAATTTGATAGATAAGGAATATCAAAAACAGCATTCACGCTATGCCTACGATGACTTAAACCAGCTGACTCAAGAAGAGACAAAAGACTTTAGTCAAAAGTGTGCCTATGATTCCCTTTATAACCGCTTAGAAGTGGACAATGACACTTGTGTTGTTAACGATCTAAATGAACTATTACGACAAGGTGATATAACTTGTGAGTATGATTTAGATGGGAATTTAGTGCACAAGCACACCCCTCAGCTAGATACAAAATTTACTTATGATGCATTGAATCGTTTGACTTGTGTGGAAAAAGCCGATGAGCGTGTTCAATTTGTCTACGACCCTGTGGGAAGATGTCTTATAAAACTTGTTTCTAAAAAGGAAAAGGGAAATTGGAAAGAAGCAGATTCCGAAAATTACCTGTACGATGGGCAGCATGAAATCGGAGCGTTCAAAGCAGACAAAACACTTAAGCAACTTAAAGTGTTCGGATTGAAGACTTATGAAAATTTTGCCCTTCCAGTAGCCCTTGAACTAGATGGAAACGTTTATATTCCAGTTAACGATCCGTTAGGAAATGTCAGATTACTGTTGAACTCTAAAGATAAGAAAGTTGGTGCTGAGTACGATTTTTCTGCTTTTGGACAAGCGATAAAAACGTTGGAAAAAACGCCATTCAATCCGTGGCGCTATTCTGGAAAGCGTTTGGATCCAGAGCTCCGTTTGATAAGTTTTGGAAAGCGTTATTACGATCCCGAGCTAGCACGTTGGTTGAATTTAGATCCTGCAGGTTTTGTGGATGGGGTAAATCTTTATCAGTACGTCTATAATAATCCAAATGCTAACATGGATCCCGATGGACGTTTTGTTGTCGTTTTACTTCCTCTTCTTGCAGGTACTTTTGGTGCAGCTGGGGTTACTATTGCATTGCCTTCTGTAACGACCCTTACTTGCGTGGCCCTTGGGAGTGCTGCAGGACTAATCGCGTATAAGATAGCAGCGCCTTCAGACCGACAAGCCATTTCTAACTACGGCTTGATGTACATGGAAGCGGTAGACAAGAGAACAAAAGATAAAAAGAAAGGGAAAACAGAAAAATCGCCTTACACGGTTGGAGATAATCCAGAAACACCACCAGAGCCTAATAACGGTTTAAAGTGGAAAGGTAGAGAAGAACCAAAAACCGGTTTAGGAGCTTGGGTGGATTCGAAAACTGGAGAAAGTTTTCATCCGGACCTAAACCATCCAGAGCCTATAGGGCCCCATTGGGACTATGAAGCGTCGGATGGAAGAGAAGCTAGAATCTATCTAAATGGAACCCTGGAATGGAAATAGCTATGGATAAAGTTAAACAATACAAAATTAATTTTAAATCTACATACCCTTATTTTATTGCTCACATTAATTGCGGAAATTTTTTATCTAAAGAAATTTTACAACATCTTGATTTCTCAAAAGGAAATTTTTACACAATTTTACCAACTAATGCATCCATTCAAAAAATAACTCTTTTCGAAGAGGGGGGAATTATTCCGCAAAGTAAGCCTTTGGAGCAAAAGGAATTTTATGGAAAAAAATGTTTATATCAAGAAAAAAGCACAACGAAAAAAGAACTTGAAGGGTTCATAACTTATTACTTACATGCTAATTCTTTAAATTTAGCAATGTTAGAAGATGTAGTAAGAGAACCGACAAGCCCGAATGTAAATATTGAAGATGTAAGACTCATCACTAGAGATATGGAAGTTTTTTATTTAATAAATCATCAAACGCCCGCTTCTTCTTTAGGACTTGCATTAGCCAGATCTAAGCATGTTTGGCATACTTTATATGTATTGGCAGGGGGATTAAATACTCCGGACGTGTTTAAAGAAGAAGACTTCATGCTTATCAGCAAAGCAGCAACACACGTAATTATTAGTGCATATGATGGGGAATCGTATATTATTTGGGAAAAAGCTGGTCAGTCTTTGGAGTACCCCGGTTTTGAATTGACTGATGTCCCTAAGGACAGTGTGTCTACCGAAGAGTCAGAATAGTGAACGGGGTCAGACCTGGAATTCTGCGATTCTCTAATCGCTAAGACAAAACGAATCGAGGAATTCCAGAATTGCAGGCCTGACCCCTGCATTGATGGAACAACGGAATGGAAATGAAAAAAATAAAAAAATATCAATTAGATTTTAATAAAGTTTTTCCCTACTTTAAAGAACATGTTGAATGTGGTCACACTCTTTCAAAAACTGTTTTGAAAAATATTGACCTTACTAAGGGAGATTTTTATATCGTTCTTCCTAATAATGCTTTATTAGAAGAGTTGTACTTATTAAAAGAGGGAAGGATAATTCCTCAAGAAGCTCCTTTCATTCCTTATGAGAAGAACGGACAAAAATTTTTAAGTCAAAAAGTAACGAGTACGGATGAAGAAATTAAAATATTTGTAAAAGAATATCTAGACGCTAATGACGCTAACCTGGCTATTTTAGAAGATGTCTTGAGTCGTTCTTATGACAACAGTATTAATTTTGATAGCTTTAAAACAATTTTTATTGATGAAGAAGTCTACTATTTAATTGACCATTTAACTTCATTAGATTTTGTGGGTAAGGCTTTAATCGCAAGCTTTCAAGTTTGGCACACCATATACGTGTTAACACAGGGTATAAGAGCTGAAGAAATTAATGCACTTGATCCACAAACTCTACAGAGCATTTGTAAAAACACTACTCATATAATAATTACTGCATTTGATGGAGATACATATATTATTTGGGAAAAAGCAGGTCAAGCTTGGAACTATCCAGGATTTGAATTAACCGAATTGCCTTCGAATATCAACTTTCTTGAACCAAATCAAAGTGAATAAAGTTAATGTATAGGGTCATGTATGGGGTCAGGCCTGGAATTCTGCAATTCTCTAATCGCTAAGGCAAGACGAAGCGAAGAATTGCAGAATTCCAGGTCTGACCCGCCGCGTTCTAAAATGAAAATTTCTGGATATGATGAAATTGCTCTGACAACTCATCTACAAAATGATGGCTAATGATCAGCAAAGCTGGTGGGTTTTGAAGTCCTTGGATTTGTTTTAACACATTCATTTGGAATTGAACATTTTGCTTGTCTAGGTGTGTTAGGGGCTCGTCAAGAATCACTAGTTCACACTCTTTTTTTATTCGAGCTTTTACCAATGCTAAAAGACAGTTTATTCTCTGTTTTTCTCCTGCAGATAAGGTAATATAAAGTCGTTCAGGATAAATGTTCGGCGATGCAAGGTTCCCTTGCCCTTTTGCTAAGTAGCTAGCAACAATCTTTTGCCGATTCTGACGCATCTGCTGTAGGTCAGATACCATTTGATAAGGAAATGCTGATTTTCGACCTTTTTGAAGATTAACAATTTCACTTTCAATCAGATTGTCGGCTGCATTCCATGCCAGTTCCGTTAATTCTGTTCCAAACTTGCGATTCATTTCTTGGTAATCACTTATCAATTCAATGATCAGAACTTCCTTAAACATATCCGTTATTCTTGTGCTGCGATCAATCAAATCAGATCGGAAAAAGAATATTTTTTTCGAAAGCTCCTCTTTTGAAAAAAAATGAATGTTTTCTCTTTTCGCGTTTTTTATAAAAAAAACATCGCCGTCGTGATTAATTAAATGCGTTAACCCCATTAAAAATGTGGATTTTCCTTTTCCAGAAGGCGCCTGGAGCACTCCCATTCCTCCGCTTGAAATAAATCCGTTTAACAAAATTGGACAGTGCTCATCCCCATTTTTTATTGGAACAGTAAAATTGCAAAGCTCTACGCCATTCACAAGCATGTTAGAAGGTACAAGATTCTTTTCTGGCTTACTGCAATGCTCATGCCATCGAGAAGGTGTAAGTAAAAAAGCGGAACTGGACAGTACATCTATCAAATGTCTGGCCGTTTTTGTCGTTTTTTGAGACACCATTCTTGCTTTTTGAAAGGCAAAAGTTCCAGTAAGCCCAACAAGGCCTTGTGTATAACCAAAGAAAGTAGAGAGTAGTTGCGCTGGACCACTAAATAAAAATCTAACACCAAATAGCACTAGCGGTAGCTGCGATAAGGCATTGATACGCAAAGAAAAAGCTAAATGTTGGTTATGGATATGTTGTAGATACTCTGTTTGTTTTGCTGAATTCCCTAAACGCAGTTGTGACTCATTTCGGAAAACGTGTTCCTTGAAGAAATATTCTCCGATAGGAAAGGAACAAAGCCCCAACAATAGCACTATAACAGCCGAAATGGGTTGACCTATAAGCAACAAGGCTAATCCACAAGCTACTGGAGTGCCTATATTTTGCAAACGTGCGCGTTGATAACTATTTAGCTCTGCTTGGTAAACGTCCGACGACAGAAAATGTAGCGCTTGGATTTCGCTTTCAGAACACCCCTGATCAGCCAAGTAGGCATTAACCTCTTGGGCATATGTTGTCAGGTCTTTCAAATGAGTCTGTAAGGCAACATTCCATATAATACCTGATTTATTCTGCCAATATGCACTTGCTAAAGACCCGCTAATTTTTAACATTAGTCCAAGCCACAAGACACCCATTAACTCGCTTGTAGAGAATCCCCATGTAATAAAAAAACAACCTAATAGCTCTGTGAATAATGCCAAGGCAGATTTTATGCGGTAATAAGAAAGTTTCTTTGCCTTAGATACGTCTCCAGTTAAATTTAAAAGAAGAGATGCTGGTACTTGCGTCTGACCACACCAAAGCCTATCAGCAATGAAATTCCAACGATTATGTTCCAACATCTCTTCCTTCTTATAAAATTTTCCATCACTATTTATAAGATTTTAACAGGGTCTTATTATTTTTTGCCACTCTTGTTATTAACTAACTTTTTTACATTTTATTATTTATTAAATTTAATCTTTCCGAATGCAAGAGGTCAGACATGAAGCACCTCTTCTTACTTTTCGATTCGATCAATATCTAGCAATTCCTCAAGTACCTCACGACCCTCACAATAATTCTTCCAGCATTCTTTATAGTAATGATCGATAGGTAAATCAGATGCGTCAAACACCGCATATGCATGAGCAATATCCTTGGCTTTAAGATAGTAGATTAAATACAAATCATCTCCTTGCCTATCTAGAAAAGCGGATTCTACATAGACCCCTTCATTTGTCAAAGACTCTAAAACCTCTGGAAGTCGCTCATTAAGAGACTTAAACCAAAGACGAACTTGTTCTATAAGATCCTTTTTGAGCTTAGTTTTTATGCAGATGGTTTTCATTCATACCTCAAAGGGTTTTTCTATTTCTGGGTTGATAGTAATGCATTTTAACATATCCTAAGCAAGAAAAGACGTCTCACGTGCACTGGGTGCACGGTGCACAGGGTCATGCACGGGGTCAGGCGTGGAATTGCAGAATTGCAGGCCCTGACCCCATGCATTGATCATTACAAACACACAAAATAACTTGACAATGGTGTAAAAACTCATTAATTTCTTAAAACAAAGGAGATCCCGCCATGCATCTAAAATACTTTTTACCTTGTTTATTGTTACTTTCTTCTTATTGTTGTGCTACACAAATTGTTTACGATGAACTTTCTTTAGAGCAGATTTTTACCAATAGCGGAAGTTTTGTTAAAGCAATTAGCGACAATAAAATTTATATTGAGGAAGATCGCATACAGTGGGCCGAAGACAATATATTTCTACTGCTAAATGAAGAAGGAGATGTTGCATACTTGCCGAATCTCGAATCTGATTCTTGTGGTTCTTTTATATCTCTTAATTTTAATAAGTTTGTGCCTACTCGTAGACGTTGTCCTGCATGCAAAAAACCATATAACGCCTTTTGCAACACTGCAGACTGTCCCTTGAATCCAAGAAAAAAGAAAAAATAAAGACCTTTGCAAGGCATTATTCCATTAACCTTTGTAAGGTTAGATCCAAAAAATCTTTGCCTTTGTATTGTTGTTGAATCCAGCTTCTTTCTTTTTTATATTTCTCTATGACGTCATCAAACTCACTGAATGATGCGAAAGAAGGAAGATCAAAGTAATCTATCGTATATTTTACGTGACCATAAATTAATGGGTTGCTAGACGTGCCATTAATCTTTTCGCAAAATTCCTCACAACCTGCTGGATGATCGAAATACTTCCAATGAAAGCTATTGGCATTTGTGGCTCCAAAACCATACAACAGTCCAAAAAGATCACTATTACCTTTCACTTTTTGCCAGAATTTTGAGTTTGCTTGTTGAATTTCAAGTGTTACTTCTAATGGATGAAAATCATATCTCACAACCTTTTGAAAAGCTGAATAGTGTTCTTGAATAAGGTTTGCAGTCTTAAGCAAATCAACAAACAAAACAAATTCAGTATTTTCTTCCTTTTCAAACATCTCTGTTTTGAAAAGAAGATAACGATTCATTGGAAATCGGCTTTTTATCGATTCCCACTTGTCCCAGGTTTCGGGAAGACTGTAATCTTCAACAATAATCGTTTCTTTTTTTTCTTCTTCTGAAAAAGAATCGTTATATTTTTTAATCTCTTCGTTCGAGTACTTCTCTATCACAATCAGAGTCAATGGTTTGGATCCCCAGAGTGTATAAATCCCATGTTCATCTAACATGACGTCATAGAAAAACTGCGTTAGCCATTGCCTCTCTTCATGAGAAATTTCATAAGCATTTAGGTTGTTTTCGCTTTTCTTGATAATAGGTTGCTGACACGCATGTGAGAAAGTAAATATCAGCAAAATGAAAAACAGATTGACTTTTTTAAAGTAGTCCATAACAACCTGTAGGGGGTATTTATGCCTTTAGCTTACTTGGAGAGGCATTACAAAAAAAAGATCAAAATAGAAGACTTACATCTTTTATTGAAGTCATTATACTAGTATTGGTTGACTGAAGACAGTGTATTGTTTAAATGAGAGGACTTTTAGACATCCTCTCAAATTCACTAAGAAATAAAATTACAATGATGTTGATCTATAATTTTGAATTGTCAGAAACCTACTTTTTTTGTTTCCTTTCTTCTCGCCAACGTCTTTGATCTTTCTCTCGCTCTTCTCGCCAACGTTTTGTTTCCTCTTGTCGTTCTTGCTGGCGTCTTTGCTTTAAAGTACACTCTGGATTTTGACAAACAACCAAATACTTGCGACCACAGCCTGAACAAGTGTTTAAATAAGGATCGAGTCTATTAAAATTGAGGGATATGAAAAAACCATTACAGTCTGATTCAAGACTTGGTAGAGCAGCAAGATCTCCTTTCTCATTTAATAATAAAAAGATGTTGTCTTCATCCCAGTATATGCGTTCTTCTTGAAGATAAACCTTATTATCGTTAACCTTCTTCACAAAACTATCCTGGTTTGCAAAAATTTGTTCTAAGGAAAGTTCGTCATAAGAAACTGGTGCAGCGCAGCAAGAAAAAGATGTTAAAACCAACAATAAGTGTAAAAAGTATTTTGTATGCATGGAAATCCCCCTTTTATTTTTAGAAAATCTAGTGTTTTTTTGCTCCTATTGTCAAGCGTTTTGTTTTATTTTTCATGTACGTCAAAAAAAACAGAAGAAAATCCTTATGAACTTTCTTCAGAAGAAAGGCAATTGTTAACTCAGTTTTTTTATGATGTTATGTTAAATGAACATGGAATTTATACGCTCTGGGGATCCAAACCATTGACTTTGATTGTAATAGCGAAATATTCGGAAGATGAGATTCAACAATATATCGACTCTCTTTCAGAAAAAGAAAAAAAAGGAATGACCATTGTTGCAGATTATAGCCTTCCCGAAACCTGGGACAAGTGGGAAGAGATAAAATTTCCAATGAATCGTTATCTTCTTTTCAAAACAGAGATGTTTGGAAAAGGGGAACATGCTGAATTTGTTTTATTTGTCGATGTTCTTAAGACTGCAAATATGATTCAAGAACATTATTCGGCTTTTCAGAAGGCTGTTGGATTTGATTTTCATCCATTGGAAGTGACATTAGAAATACAACAATCTGACTCAAAATTCTGGGAAAAAGTAAAAGAGCGTAGTGATCTTTTTGGCTTGCTATATGGGTTTGGAGCCATGAATGCCAATATCTATTACTGGAAAAACTTTGATCATCCAGCTCTCTACGACCTTTTTTGTGAAAACCTTCAATCCAAATTCAGTAATCCGGCTACAAGCGGCCATGTAAGGTATACTATTGATAATTTTGATATCCCTTCTTTTTTATCATTTAGTGAGAATGATGAAGTGATTGAAAAATATCAAAAAGAAAAAAATTGGATCAAGAACCTGTATAAAGACAAAGATTTTTTAGATCTGACTTTACAAAAGCTAACAGAATAAATTCATGAGAAGAAAACTTATGGTGGGGCTGCAATCGGCGCTGCTATTAAGAACATGCATGGGGGAAATATCAAGCAATCCGATTTACGAGAGATGGTTGATTTTGCTAAGGACAAGTCTGGGTATGAACCTTTTCAAACATGGAGAATCCTTTTACGAAGAATGCTAACTAGCAGTGCAGAAAATAAAGAACAATTACCTGAATTCAACAAAAAACTATAAAATGATTGAGCCCTCTCTTCCTCAAACAGCTTCCTTATTCTTTAAAAGAATAGCAAAGGGTATCAAACGAACTAAGTTATTAGCTTCATTATTTTTTTGTTCTTTTGGACAAGCTCTATACATCTTACTCCCTCTGGTTTTAGGGGTGTTAATTGATAAAGTATTTCTGCATAACGAAAACACGTTTGATTGGCTTCTAATATTCCCTGCTGTCTGGTTAATTTCCCTCATTTTAAATTCGATCGGTAAATTCTATACATCAAGCATCAATCAAGATGTAAGGAAACTCTCAAAAGAAATTGTTTTCAGACATATTGTTAGTCTCCCAAGTAGTGCTTATATTGATCGAAATGCGGGTGAGGTGGAACACCTTATGCAAGAAATCTCCTTTAATTCTCGTTACTTTTTCAGTGAATCTCCCATTTTTTATTCGCACTCTCATAACCTTGATTTTATCAATTGTGATCGTTAGCTACAGCTCTTTAGCATTAGTTCTCTTATTCATCGGATGGATCATTATTTTCATCCCGTTCTCCTATTATTCAGCCAAGAATTCAATAACTCATGTTTCAAACTCTTTGCTAAGCTCTTCAGCAGTTAGCGCAGCAACTGTAGAAATTGTTGAAAATCACGAACTTATCCCTGCTTTTGGCACAGAAGATTTTGAAATTAATAAGTTTGATCAGGTAACCGAAAAGGAGAGACTGGCGTATAGTAAAGCGCAAAATAAAATTGATATTACCGAATTTATTCAAAGACTCCTTCTTATTTCGTTACCTGTCTCTATCACTCTTTTTCTTATCTTCTCGGACACAATGACAAGTCTAACGCCTGGATCTATTGCAAGTATTTTTTCATTTACTTTGATATTAACAAATCAAATAGGTGATTTTGGAAAAGGTGTGTTGGCTGGAACCGAAATCAGTGAACGCCTGAATGTTGCATTAAAAAAGTCAAAAAATCCTTCACAAATAAAAGACATAAAATCTTATGGCCATGAACACCCTCAGCATTGGGACATTGAATTTAACAATGTCGCTTTTAGTTATGGAAATGATGGTTCTTCATCCAATCTCAGTGAAATTAATCTAAAAATAAAGGAAAACGAGAAAATTGGAGTTGTGGGTTTCTCTGGCGCTGGCAAAACGACTCTTCTAAAGCTGTTAAGGGGTTATTATCGACCCGATTCGGGGCAAGTTTCTATAGGTGGAATTGATTTAAAGAGCATTCATAATCGAGCTCTCACTCAAAATATCTCTGAAGTGTCTCAATCAATACCGCTATTTCATCGCTCCATACGTGAAAACGTAGCGTATGGATGTGAGGAAATAAGTGACGAAGAAATTTGGAAGATTTTGGAAAAAGCTCAAATTTCTGAGTTTGTAAAAAAACTTCCCAACGGCTTGGATACTATTGTTGGTGTGAGGGGACAGAAATTATCCGGAGGAGAAAAAGCGAGAATAGGCATCGCACGAGCTCTGATCCGCAAATCAAAAATTATTCTTTTTGACGAAGCTACTGCCTCTTTAGATTCGGACTCGGGGTCATTGATTCAACAAGGCCTTTCAGAGTTAATCAAAGACCGAACATTCATAGCAATTGCCCATCGCCTGTCAACACTTCGACAAATGGATAGAATAATCCTCATGGAAAAAGGAAAAATCATCGCTGATGGTACTCATGAGAGCCTTATCCAGCAAAACAAAGTATACAAGCGCTTGTGGGAAACACAAAGTATCTTGTAGCCTGACGCAGAACAGGAAATTGTTTTTAGAGTTTGTTAACTGTTAATAGGATTATTATTGAAGAATATGTCGTCCTGATAGGACTCCTGGATATGGTGTGAATTGGTACCATACCTGCGCTGACGCTTGGCCTTCGCTATCAAACAACGGCCTTTCAGGCCTCCGAGAAGAGTTAAATGCTTCTTTAGCCTATGTCAGAGTCAGCCTGTATTGATTTGAACATAAATAATTGAGCGTTAGAACCGCCAACGGAAAAGTGATGAGTATACTAGATAAAACCACATTGTTAAGCTTACTAAGCCGAAAAAAACTAGCCACCTTATTGCCCCCTTTTTTTGAAAATTCTCATCATTTCTAAAAACTCTAACCATTTCGTAGATTGTGGACGAAATAGGGAAAGCAAAGACGATATTGATTATTAAAAGTAAACCCATGTTTACGAGTTCCATACAAATCCTTTTTTTGCGGTGATTATAAAAAAGTCACCTTAAAACATAAAGTGAAAAAGACATAATTTATAATTTGTTAAAAATTCCTTTTGAATAAATTTAGTCCCTATTATTTTCACATTGAAACTCGTGTCCGGGGTCAGAAGATGGCGTCCTTACAGGACTCCTGGTTAGGATGTGAATGGGTTCCAGGCCTGCGCTGACGCTTGGCCTTCGCTATCAAAGAACGGCCTTTTAGGCCTACAAGAAGAGTTAAATGCTTCTTTAGCATATGCCTCCAAGTCTTTTCTGAAACCAGTCCTTACAAACCCCCTAAACACAGTTGCAAACATAGTTAATGCGAACCGCGAAGCGGTTAATAAGCCACGACAGTGGCGACAGTGGCTCAGTGGCTAGCCACGGGAGATCGAGCGAAACGAGTGAACCCATGGAAATACTTCTTAGATTCAAGATCCACAACTTGGCGGCAGAATCAGGGGGTTGTGAAAAGAGACGATTCGATCGAACAAAAGGTAGCCAGGCTGTCTCGGTCTGGTATAAAAGTCGCTAACATTTATTTTGTAACTCAATATAAAAACCAGACCGGGACGGTCTGGTTACATTGAAGATCCCTTGATTCGGAAATACAACTGAAATATGCAATTTTGTACGCAGTTTATCTCAACTTCAACGTAGAGACAGGATGAAAATTCTGTCGCCACGTTGTGGCTCAGAATATAGGGTGGGTGGCTTCCACGGGTTCACTCGCTTCGCTCGATCACCCGTGGCTAAACACTGTTGCCACTTCGTGGCTTAGTTACTGCTTCGCAGTGCACGGGGTCTTCACGGGTCATGGACGGGTTCGGTGTGCAATTATCTAATTCAAAAAAATGGGAACATTCCAGACCTGACCCCATACGTTAGCCAAATAGCTTCACTTTGATTCTAAAAAGTTCAAAAGCTACCTCACAAATAACGAAGATCGCAAGGATAGCTAAAATAAATTTCCCCCCAAGCAATTGTTGTGGCTCTTTCAGGTAAAAGTGATATCGTCCACGCCAAACCATTATAATAGGTAGGAGACCAAGCAACAAAGCACAACCAATACCTCCAGCATACTCTAGCATGATTAGAAAAATATGAGGGTACATCATTGCCACCAATAACGGAGGAATAAATATTAGAGCAGTAAGGTATACTTTCCCATATTTGCCCTGCTGAATATTCAAACCATCAGCAAGAAAATCTCTTAGCCCTAAAGTTACTCCTAAAAATGAGGTAACCAAAGCAAAAAAAGCAAATGACTGACCAATAGCATATATAGATGGACTATTTATAAAATATTTCATTGCCTGAATAGCATTTAGATCTTCTCCTAAAGCTGCTTTTAGCCCATTGGCACCTTCAATAGGAACAATGCCCATGATAAGAGTCTGCCAAATGACATAGGCGATTAGAGGAATGAAACTACCAATTAAAATAGCTTTACGCCCCTTAGCTATATCATAATGAAGATAACTCGCTAATGTAGGAATAATCCCTTGATAAGCAAAAGCTGTAAAAGCTATCGGTAATGCTTTTGGAGCTTGTAACCAATCTGCAGAATTCAACAATGCGGGATTGATAAATGGAATACCTAAAAAAACAAAACAAAGATAAGATAGAATCAATCCTACCATCAGTATAAGATTTACTTTTGCAGCTACAGCTGTGGAAATAACGATACATTGCGCAAACAATACTAAAAAAATAACTGGTCCCATCCAATCGGTTATTTGACCATTCGCAAATTCAACGACCATATCTCCAGATTCAATAATATAGGCAATGTTAAGAGAATAAAATAAAAACAGATAGAGGACCCAAGCTGCAATTTTACCGGCACGTCCTAAGGTAAAATTAGCCATCGATATAATATTTGCTTCTTTATGCATCCATTGTGTGATTTCAAGAAAAAGTAATCCTGTACTAGCCATAAACAGCCAACACAGAAGATAAATGAAAAGTGATGGGACAAACCCTGTAACACTTGTCAATATTGGAAGGGCCAACATTCCCCCACCAATGGACGTTCCGGCAACAAGAAGAGCCCCTATTGTTACACCAAATCTATTACTCATACTCTCATCTTAGTGGCTGAAAAGCCAAAAAGAATTTCAAAATCCTTCATGCCTTATTTCAGTTTTGTTTTTTATCCGAGAACTTTATAGCAAGGAACCTTTTTCTTCTTCCTAAAACTTGGGTAAGTCAAATCAGGAAAAGAAAATTATCGCCCAGCTCCGCAATTTGAACAACGCCCTGCTTCCTGCACATTCGTAGCTCCACATTTCCGACATTTCCATGTCCAGTAAGTATCTCGGCTAAGAATGCATGCAGCTTCTGATTTTTCAGATAATCCATTTATTTCATTTGATGAATCATAATTTCTTTCAGTTGCTTGTAGGGTAAGCAAAAAAAAATGTGCAAAATGCTAATAGATTCTTTTTCATTGTTAACTCCATTATTTTGATTAAAGATAATAGTCTTTGCTATAACGAGGCAAAGGATATTTCAAGCAAAAAAGATAGGTTTTTATGTAAATTTGTCAAGATTAGAACATTTTACAGCAAAGAATGCGGTGTGATGATAAGGCTGGGGGTGAACATGTTCACGGTAGTTGAAAAATCGCTGTTACCAGTCCTTGTTGGTCTGGTATTCTGGTTAAACCAGTGAACACTAGATTGCGGCAGCAAGGTAAGTGGGTAGCCCCACATATATCGAAAGGCACAGGCCCTGAGCAGTATGTGGGGCTCATCAACCTACTCACGATTGGACAAAGGCGGTCCCGATAGAATCAAGGTTTGTTAAAAATAGACGATTCGATCGAATAAGGTAGCCAGGCCTCCTCGGTATGCTAAAAGTCGCTAACATTTATTTTGTAACTCAATATAAAAACCAGACCGGGACGGTCTGGCTACATTGAAGATCCCTCGATTCGAACATACAACTGAAATATGCAATTTTGTACGCAGTTTATCTCAACCTCTAGAGAGACAGAATGATAATTCTGTCGCCACGTTGTGGCTCAGAATATAGGGTGTGCGTGGCTTCTTCCACGGGTTCACTCGCTTCGCTCGATCACCCGTGGCTAACTACTGTTGCCACTGTCGTGGCTTAGTTACTGCTTCGCAGTATTGCACAAACTGATTTCCTCTTATCCCTAGAATTTGCTTTCTTTAATGTTGTAGGTGTACAAAGTCTATGTCTCTCTACATTGCGGTAGCAATGTTAGTGGGTAGCCCCACGCCACAGGCTTGAGCGGCTATGTGGGGTCCATCAACACCCTGAAGATGGGGCCACGGCGGTGGCGACATATAATGGGTTGTGACATGTGGGTTTTTCTAGAATTTTGCTAGTTGGTAGTGGTGTTTTTTGGTGAAAGGAAGAACGATATTGGATTTTGGATTGGTTGTGTTGTTAGCGGTTTTTTGGTTTGATATTGATGTAAATAGAATGGTGCTCAAAACAAAAGAGGAGATCTTTTGGATCCCCTCTTAAATTTCACTTATTGGAATGAGTTACATTCTAGGCTGCTGTAGAAACGTTTTCTTTGCCAACTTTTTGCTCAGCTTTTTCGGCAGCGATTTTGCGTTCGGTTTCCGAAGAGGCTGGTTTTCCGAAAAGAACAGCAAAATCATTAAATTTCTTAAGAGCTTCTGCAGTTGGTTCTATTGATTTTTCGCAAGCTGTAATATTAAGGGCTACAGACTTGTCTTGCCCGAGACTGATGTATTTGTTTTGTCCTGTTACCAACATTAATTGACCAGGCGTACCAGCCCCTTGAAGATCTTTAAATCTTTGAAGTTTGCTTTTATCAAGAGTTATTCCAACTATTAATCGACGACGTACCAAATCTAAAAAATGTTCTGAATCCGAAATTGTAATTTCTGTACATGGTTGAAGGATGTATTGGGTTAAAGTCGACGTTTTATTTGGAATAATTATTGGTTTAATACTTTTCCCTGTTGGGCTCGATTTATCAGGTCTTTCCGCTTCAGCTACCTTAAATAAGGCAACGCTTCCATTGTAGGCAGTGCGAACTGGAAGTGCACTTGCGGTTTGAGTTGTTATATTCCAAAAGCCATTAGGCAAGACTACGTCACCAATTGTCATACATCTCTCCTCAAATAAAGGTTTACCAAAAATTTTATCCTTTTTGCCTTATTCCTGTCAACCATGAAAGTAACAATCAAAAAAAAGCTTCAGAATCACAAGATATTTAATAAAAATGTTTTTATAATTAGTTAAAATGATATAATTAAAATTGAGGATAATAAATAAATCATGGGAGGTTTCCATGGGTTCTTCTATTCCTTCAGGTCATGTTGCCCCTACTACAGCAACTCATAATTATCAAAGCCAACCTGCCGCCGATACTAATGAAGATGATATTAATGATTTTTCAGACATATTTTCAAATTTCGCTGCACAAGCCAAGCAAGATGCTGTTCAAAATAAAACTTCTAAACAATTAACGGCAAAGGAAGAGGCAACGTCGCATCACGCACCACGGACAGCATCCCACGCTACTGAAGAAGTGGAACAAGCAGGGCACGTACTAAATGACGCAAAAAGTGAGATAGGCCTTTCGAAAGATTCTCTAGCGATTCCAGTTTTCTTTGAAGAAGATGAAGAAACGGGTAAACCTGCAGTCCGCGAGGCCACTGGTGATCGTCCTGCTCATGCCGTCTTGGATTATTCTAATCGACTAAACTTTAGAATTATTCCCTCCGATAACTTAACTCCTCAAGCACAAGCAATCCTTCAAAGAGCAAAAAAGGAAGGCTTTGTAAACCGCGCGGTTGCCGACAGTCCTCAGAGAATCACCGTTGCACGTGCAGTCCCTGCTGATAGGATTAAAAGATTTGCTAACGCTTTTAAAGTCTACGATTGTGCCCTTAAATGCCTTTTGGGCGAAAATATGAAAAAAATTGATCTCAAACCTACCGTGAAACCTGAAAAGGAAGAACGGGTCGATGAATCAAGAACCCAAAAACCACAAGACAATGCTCCGAAAAAGCCTGTTTCCAGTGAAGCAGTTCAAAGGGACGCAAAGCTTGTCGCAAATATGCAAAAACGAGCTCACCAAGGTCTCATCCAAGAAGAAATAGCGAGCGGCAAAGCGAAACAGAAAAAAACTCAAAGCAAAGAACATGCCGAAGCCCTTGACCAAAAAGCTGATACGATCAAACAAAAAAGCACCCAGGCAAATGTCGATACTACTCGTCTGGAAAGAGATCAAATTGATCGGAAAAGTGGAAAAGCTGGGGGATAAACGCTATCGGTGTTCATGAGGAGTTCCAAAAACAGGCCGTCATCGGCCTGAATGTAACCAGGGCGTCCCGCCCTGCAATAAGCCGGATTATCCAAGTAGCTAAGCCCTCTTGGTCTGATTGTTCTTATTTTTTTACCAGACCGGGACGGTCTGGCTACCTTCTTTTTGCAGGGCGGGACGCCCTGGTTACTTTCAGGCCGAGGACGGCCTGGTTCAAAAAGTGTACGCGATGTCCTTTGGTTAAAGTGTTCGCGATGTCTCTTGGTTAGACGTTCGATGTAACAGATCTCCTATGTGACATCGGCAAGCCGATGTTTATGAAAGCGGTGGCAAGCCCACCGCACTCCAAAAGCAAATAGGTGGCAAGCCACTGCAATCCAAAAGCGAAGAGGAAGCCAATGCAGACTAACATCTTTCAGAAAAACTCAGCTTGTGCTATGTCTGCCAAAATGGAGACATCTATGCTAAATAAACTCATACACGAATTCGCTAAAGACCAAGAACTTGGCGATTCCCTCCCCCTCGACAGCAGCGGAAACTACATGATCCCCCTCGACGAAGGTCTCATCATCACAATTCAAGCCCTTCCCGAAGGTTTTACACTGTTTTGTTTTCTAGGGCCTTGCCCCAAAAACAATCGCGAAGCACTCTTCTCTCAAGCACTACTCGCTAACCTGTTCGGTCAAGGAACTCACGACGCTGTCCTCGGCATCAGCGAAGATGGCAACACGCTCACTCTATCTCGCATCATCGACTACCACGTGGAATATAAAGAATTTAAAGAAATTATCGAAGATTTTATAAATGTTGTTGATTTTTGGCGCGAAGAATCAAGTGCAACGGCCTAGATAGTTCACACTATAGCCTTCCCTTTATTTGTGAATTAATCTATCCTAGTGACCTAACTTAAAACATAACTGCGTAAAAAATGACTGAAAAACTTGTTGCAGAAGAAGGTCTACTCAAAGAGCTCTCTCTATCTTTCTCAGATGGAGACACATGGGTCATCGGCCGCGATCCGGACTCATGCCAGCTCCTCGTAGAAGATCCTGCTGTCTCCAGAAAACATGGTCTCTGCCGCAAAGTGTCTCAAGGGATCGTTATCGAAAACCTGAGCTCCACTAACCCCCTCACTGTCAATGACGAGGTAATCTCCGAACCACGCCTCCTCCAACACGGCGACCTGGTCAAAATCGGCGATACCCTCTTCCGCTACTACGCAGAGGCTGAAGCTCACCTCTTCGAAGAACGAATCGAAACAAATATTCCCGATACCGACAAACCCAATTTCCCTGCTCCAGCTCCAACCAACCAAGAACCTGAAGGTGAAGAACCCGAACACTCTATCTACGAAGATCATGCGCCAGAAGGCACCGACATCGCTCAAGTCAACTTCGACATGATGGAAACAGGCCGTTGGCTCCTCAAAGTGGTCGGAGGCCCCAATAATGGGGCTGAATTCTCGATGCAAACGGGCAGCAACTACATCATCGGAACTGACCCAAACAGCTGCGACATCATCTTCTACGACAACAGTGTCTCACGTCAACACGCCCGCATCAACATCTCTCACGATGATCGCATCACCATCGAAGATCTCAAAAGCCGCAATGGAACACGTGTCGATGGCGAACTGATCACAAACTCACAACCTCTCCCCTTCAACACACTTGTGACAATCGGAACAACTTCATTTGTGGTTTACGATCGCGAAGGCGAAATGCAAACCATTATGTCCCCTCTTCTCCCTTCAATCGTAAAAGTGCTCCAGCAAAAAGAGGGAAAACTAACTGAAGAGCCTGCTAAAGTATCACAAGCTGCTCCAGAAGCACCTGTAGAACAAAAACCCGTCGCACCTGCACCTCAAAAGTCCAACACGATGGGTGCTCTCATCATCACTGCAGTACTGATTGGCATTTTTTCTCTCATTGGACTAGCTATTCAATCGTTATTGATGTCAGAACCGATTAGTCTAGAACAAGTGGTCGACACAGATAAGGTGTTGGGTGAAACACTGGCTGCTTTCCCTGAAGTCAAATTCTCTTTCAACAAGAGTACTGGTCGCCTGCTGCTAGTGGGTCACGTGATGACTGGATCGGACAAAAGTCAGCTGATGAGTAGTCTACAAGGCTTAAGATTCATTAAAGATGTCGACGGAAACGGCGTTATCATTGACGAATATGTGTGGAGTGAGGCTAACCAAATTCTCTCGAAAAACCCTAGCTGGAAAGGTGTCACCGTTCACGCTCCTACTCCAGGCCGATTTATCCTCTCTGGATACCTCCAGACAAGAGATCAGGCGCAACAGGTTTGGGACTATTTAACACGCAACTTTTCCACTTTGGATCAGATCGACAATAGAATTGTGGTGGAAGAGGATGTGATTACAAACATCACCAACGCACTACGCGAGCAGGGGTTAACCCATGTGACGCCTCAGATGAGCAATGGGGAAGTCATCCTTAAAGGCGATGTTCCTGGGCCAAAACAGGAAGCTTTTGCCAATTTAGTGACAAAAATTCAGGAAATTCCTGGAATCCGCAGCTTGCGCAATCAAGTGACCGTTCAAACTGCTAGTGCTTTGGTCATTAATATCAGCGATCGGTATTTAGTTAGTGGTCTTTCCCGAGCTGATAATGGCCGCCTCTCGGTAGTGATTAATGGACGTATTTTATCAGAGGGCGATAGCTTGGATGGAATGACAATTACGAGTATTCAAAATAACGCAGTCCTTCTTGAGAAAGAGGGAGAAAAATACCGAATTGATGTCAATAGATAGAGAAAAGTTAACAATTATTTTGTAGTATATTGAAATATTAATACTAAATATGCTATAATATAGTTTATATGGAAAGAATACTGTACATGCATCTCTTACGAGGTTTTTAATGTTTGGATTAGAAAATCAGAAGAAAAAGAAACCAGAGACCTTCGTTTTTGATCTAGAAACGACATTGAAAGATCAGAAAAAGCATCGCGAAACAAAGCAAAAGGTTGAAGAGCGCATACAGAAGATCAAGACGATATTAAAATCTGGAGATAATAAGGAAGATTTTGATAAGATCGGTGTCTTGCTTCACGGATACACTTCATTATTGAAAGTGATGGCAAGGTGCCTAACAGCTAAATAGGTAATTAAACAAAATAGGAATAATAGTTGATTTAAGTGTGAAAGGAATCGGAAAGAGACCTCTGTTGGGTCTCAGGAAATGAAATTTCCAGTACGGTATCCCCACCTCAAACTTATATCCGATCCTAGTTAAGAGGAGGATATATGGCTAACGATAATCCAAAAATATTTGGTACAGACGACTCCACCGCAAACATGCAGGTGGGATTCAACGTAGATGCGTTGTTCCACGTGGTAAATGATGCTACCCGTAGTGCCAAAGCAAAATTATTAGAAATTAAATCTCGACGCAGCGGTATTAGTATCGGTGACATGTTTGAGATGCAGATGTTGATGAACCACTTGTCACAGCTGTCAGAAATGTCTACAGCTGTTGTGAGTGCTGCTAACACAGCGATTACATCAATGGCCCGTAACATTAAATAAGCTTAAATGTATAAAGCTTAACGTAATCGTGATGTTTAGGAGGATATATGGCTAATGACCCAACACATTTTGGCTCGACCGGTAGTGCCAGCGCAGCAAACGTGCAGATAGGATTCAACGTAGATTCGTTGTTCCACGTGGTAAATGACGCAACACGTAGCGCTAAAGCCAAATTGTTAGAAATTAAATCTCGACGCAGCGGTATTAGTATCGGTGACATGTTCGAGATGCAGATGTTAATGAACCACTTGTCACAGCTGTCAGAAATGTCCACAGCTGTTGTGAGTGCTGCTAACACGGCAATTACATCAATGGCTCGTAACATTAAATAACCTTAAGGTATGGGTGTGGTGCATTTGCACTACACCTTTTGTACTGAGAGGAGTGGAACAGTTTGCTTAGCATGGTCATTCCAGCCTGTGCAGCAAATCTCAGGTCATAAAAAACCTGGATGTTGTGAGGCTTTCTGTACTAGTGCATTCATTGAATGTCACTGGTCAGTTTAAGGTTGCATAGGCTGGATTGTCCGTGCTAAGACGAATTTAGTATTCATTCCTCCCTTTTTAGAAGGGGTTAAACAAAGAGATAGGACGATCATGGATGAGCAAGTAGCGACAGAAAGATTGGCAGAATTCCGCGAAGATTTTGCCTTTTTAATTGAAGCGGGTTTCGTTGCTGTCAAGCAATTGGATGAGATCAGTGCAACGCGCATTTTCCATGCCGCACAGGTGATCAATCCGGCTAGCACAGCACCGCAAATTGGATTAGGCTACATCGCTCTCAATAAGTTAGAGGTGAAAGAGGCAACACGTGTATTTGAAAGCGTGGTGGCTAAGGAACCAGAAAATTATTTAGCTCAGACCTTCTTGGGTATCTGTTTCTTACTGAACAAACCTAAGCGCAAGAAGGGCGAGCAGTTAATACGTGAAGCAATGGAAAAGACTACAGACCCAACCGTCAAGAATCTCGGTGAAATTTCGCTAGAGTGGGCGGAGAAGGACCTGAGTAAAGAAAAATCGCCTTTCTTTGCTAAGGGTGAACCGGAAAATGAGACGAAAGAGAAGAAATAAGTTTTTTTACCGAACTCTGTTCATGTTTTGAGCCTAGATTTCGATTGCATTTCACTGGTGTTTTAACACTAGTCGATCGTTTTTTTGGAATCTGGGCTCACATCATGAACAGAGTCGGGGCTTGAATGAGGGTTTTCTGCTCTCGATAGTTTTGTGGAGGATTTCTCTTTTATGAGTAAACATTCACAGGCATCGAGAGCACTAATCCCTTATTCAAGCCTTATATCCCATAATAGTTTTAGAAAGGATGGGACGTTATGCCACAAGATAAAATTGAAAAAATAGAGCAAGTAGGTGGTGGGCGTGACGATGCTCCTGTGGTGGATAAGCCAGAAGTAGCTGCACCGGAAAGAGTTGCTCCAAATAACGATCATTTTAACTCCCTGATGCATCAAGATAAAGCTGCCACGGCGCGTCCGGTTGCACCAGCAAATGATCCGACGAAGATGTCGTTAATGGACAATGTTCGCGATCTCAACCAGCCAAATTCCGCACGCCAGCAAGCCACCATGACGAGCCTTGTGTCGCAGACACAAGAAGCGATTACGCAAATCGATAAGATTAAAAAAACGCTCGAAGGACCTAATGTCAACATCAAGCACACCGCGCAACAACTCCTGCATAACAAGCTTTCGCACATTGATGAAAGTTTAAAAATTGCTCTTTCGAAAGCTGGTGTTGAATATGATCCAGCTGCTGTGGGGGCGAATGCAGTTCAACCTTCAGCCAGTGCAAATCCTATTGAGCGCTTTTTAGGCTTTTTGACCGATGGACAATGGAAACTTGAGAAACTCGGTCACGACTTAACAACAATGTCGAATACGAACAAGGAGCTTACTCCTGTCAATATGCTCGCCATTCAGGTAAAAGTTGGACAAATCCAGCAAGAGCTGGAGTTATTTTCGAGCTTGCTAAACAAAGCCCTAGAATCGATTAAAACGATAATGAACATCCAAGTTTAGGTTAAAGTTTTGCTCGATACTTAAGTCCTTTTAAGACGTATTGTACGTCAAGGTTTGCGCATGAATGGTGAAGACACAGATTACGATTACCTACTTGGTGGTCTTGACGAACTCGAGCTAACAACTGTAAACGGTCGCATTACCGAAGTTGTTGGCATGTTGATCAAGGCTATTGTTCCAGGCGTAAAAGTAGGGGAAATCTGTCTAGTCAAGAGAGCGGGACCTCCTCTACTAACCGAAGTGGTTGGTTTCACCCGTGAAGAGGTTCTTCTCTCTCCTCTTGGAGAGATGACGGGAATCGGCCCCTCTTCAGAAGTCATTCCTACGCACATGCCTCTGAACATCAAGGTCGGTCCAGGTATCCTGGGGCGCGTCTTGAATGGTTTGGGCGAACCCCTTGATACAGCAACTAAAGGACCTTTAGATCTGCACGAAATTCGCTCTGTTGTCGCATCTCCACCAGATCCTCTAAAGAGACAACGTGTGGACAAGCCCATCTCAGTGGGCATTCGAGCGATCGACGGACTACTGACAACGGGAATTGGACAGCGTGTTGGCATCTTCGCCGCAGCTGGGGGAGGAAAATCTACTCTACTGGGCATGATCGCCCGCAATGCCGTAGCGGACGTAAACGTCATCAGTCTGATTGGTGAGCGGGGTCGTGAGGTGCGTGACTTTATTGAACAGGACTTGGGTCCAGAAGGGTTGGCACGTTCGGTATTGATTGTTTCGACATCAGATCAGCCATCACAGCTACGTTTGAACGCAGCGTATGTGGGAACAGCGATTGCGGAGTACTTTAGGGATCAGGGTAAATCTGTTATTTTCATGATGGACTCGGTGACACGTTTTGCGCGAGCCTTGCGTGAGATTGGATTAGCAGCTGGGGAACCACCTGCGCGTGCGGGATATACGCCCTCTGTTTTTTCGACACTGCCGAAGCTACTAGAACGTACTGGGAACTCAGATAAAGGATCGATTACGGCATTTTATACCATTTTGGTGGCTGGGGATGACATGAACGAGCCCGTCGCTGACGAAGTGCGTTCGATTTTGGATGGTCACATTATTTTGTCGGCGGAGCTAGCGCGTCAGCACCACTATCCAGCGATTGACGTTCTCTCCTCTGCAAGTAGGGTTATGCCTGCCATTGTGCCTAAAGAGCATATTCAGTTTGCAAGTAAGGTGCGCGAGGTGTTGGCAAACTACAAGAAGAACGAATTGCTGATTAAGATTGGTGAGTACAAGCGCGGAGCAGATAAGGCTGGGGATTTTGCGATTGATTATATCGACAAGGTGACAAAATTCCTGAAGCAAGAGACACATGAGAAATGTAACTACAATGAATCGCTGCAGTTGCTGAGAACATTGTTTAAATAGGGGCGTTTAGCATATGGCAAAACAAGAATACCCCTTAAAGCAGATTCTAGAAATAAAAAAAAAGCGCGTAGAGGTAGCTGAGAAGGTAGTTACTGAGAAACGCCAAGCTTTAGAAGTAGAACAGGACAAGTTAAAAAAAGCTGAAGAGGCGCGAGATAAGGTCAAGCAGCATCAGATGGCCAAGTTGACGCAATTGCGCAACGAATTGGATCACGGGACCACAAGCCCTAAGGTACAGCAGATGAAGGCGTATCTGAAGGTAGTGGATGAAAAGCTTAAGTTGGAAGAGAAGAAGGTTAAAGATCAGCAAGCTCGCGTTGAGGTTGCCGAGAAGGACTTAGAGGAAGCTAAGCAGCAGCTCTTTTTGCGCAGACAGGAAGTTGATAAAGTGGAAACACACCAAATAGACTGGAAGAAAGAGCGGCGCAAAGAGCAAGATATTTTGGATGAAAGAGAGATGGACGAACTAGGTAATTTAACCTATGGCGCTCGTCGCAAAAAAATGGAATCTTTGTAGTCATCGATTTGTAGCAATATTTGGAACGACTCGGCTACAATATCACAACGCAGAGAAAGAGTGAGAGGTGAAATATGTCATTATCATCAGATGGAACTTCTAATATTCGCACGCCCTCAGATGGCACTAATAAAAGCGACAAAAGTGCTGCTAGCAACAGTGACAACGTCCCTCGCATGCCTCCAAACCGACGCAAAGATTTCAAGCATGTCTTAGATAACAACAATCGCCAACGCGCATCTTTTGGTAGAGAATCAGCCCCTACAACAAAACGCAATGTGAATGCAAATAGTAATTCACAATCTAAATCGGAAGAATGGGATCCTGATGAAGATGATGACACTGCAGTTGCAAGCAAATTGCCCCCTGTAAGCTCTCTGTTTGGAGCAAAAAAATCGGATGAGGACGGTTCGCAACCTCAAGGCAACCCAAATCCTAAAAAAGAGACTGGACCAACTCCAGGAGAAATCGCAAGTAAGGAATCTCCTTTTGCCATGTATCAAAAGATGTCTAAGAGCAAGCCAGAAAAGCAGGAACCTGGTTGGGTGGCTCAAGCTTATACCAGTGGCGATCTAGCATCTTCGAAATCAACGAAAGATGAAAAAACAGTTAAAGATCGCAACACGTCGCAGTTTCGTCAGGAACAGGCCGACATGGCAGCTGTTAACCCTCTAAGCAACTGGTCTAATGTGATGGCTGTCACAGATAAAGGACCTGATGTTCAAGTGAAGGCATCAGCAAATATTCAAGAATTAATTGACCAAATTATCGACAAAATATACACCCTAGAAGCAAGTGGAAAAACCGACACCGTGCTTGTGTTAAAGCATCCTCCTATGTTTGAGGGAGCTCAAGTGATAATCTCCTCTTTTAGCTCCGCGAAAAATGAATTTAACATTGCGTTTGAAAATCTGCATCCCAATGCAAAAGAGCTTGTAGAGCAAAATATCAATATGCTGAAAGCTGGATTAGAAGAGCAGGCTCACATCCAAGCGGTGCATATTATTACTGCTTCTACGCAGATTGAGCACGTCTTTCCTGGCCAAGAGAGTGAAACTCCCAATCGCGAACGCGATCAAGAGGGACAACCTGGCAAACAAGGTAAACGGCAATCAGACGACGAAGAAGAAACAGCATAACTATTTAGGATAACGCATCGTGACCTCAACTCATCCCTACCCCTGGCTTAAACAGATTTCATCTGAAATAGGGAAAAAAGATAGCATTCCTTTGATCGGATCTCCTCCCCCATTTCCTTGGGAGGATTTTTCTTCGCAGCTCGCTTCCCACCTAAATCTCAGTGGCCTTACGATTAAACCTGAACCCGCTTTTGAGTGGCGTACGGCTAAAGACCTCCCATCTGGATTAGGAAATCCCTACACAGCACTACAACTAGAAGTTGCCCCCACGGGAGGCAACTTGTATTGGTTAATCGCAGAGGCCGATCTCGACTTTTTGATGGCCACTCTTCTTCAGCACAGCGACACAACATCCCAAATTCCAGAAGATATTCGCGAAGCCTTTAAACACTTTCTTGCAGTTGAAGTGAATGATGTCCTACAACACATTCCTTTCGACCATGAAATCGCGGGCCATGTGGTGCAAACGTGTGAAATGCCCTTAGATGTGGCTGTATGCTTAGATCTTTCAATTTCCATTGCGCAGAAGACCATTTGGAGTCGCCTCATCATTTCTGATGAGTTGCAGCGTGCCTGGAAAGAGCGCTATGCAAAGCGCACGACAGAACCCCCGTTAGCCAAAAACATTGACCTTACCGTCCATTTGGAAGCCGGCCGCACCTCTATAAGTAGGGCTGAATGGTCACAAGTAGCGTTAGGTGACCTGCTCCTGCTAGATGCGTGTAACGTGCAGCCAAATGGAGAGGGACACGTCCTTCTAACCGTGTACGACACCCCTGTCTTCCGTGGAAAGGTAAAAAGTGGCACTATTAAAATTTTAGAATCCCCATTGTATCGCGAGGTAGACATAGGCATGAGCACAGACGACCCAACACTCAACAACCCTCAAAATGATGAAAATGAGGAATTTGACATACAGGATGATGAGGATTTTGACCTCGATGATGATGATGACGCTACTCACGAAGAGACAGAAACGAATGGAGAAGCTTTAGAAGATTCTGAAACGGAAGAAGCTGACGAAGCTGAAGAAGAAGAGGGTGAGTTTGAAGAGGAAGATGAAGAGGAAGACGAGTTTACTGATGACAACACCTTCTTAGATGAAAATGCTCCAACTCAAGAAGCGTGGCCTCCCCTACCAGAACGCACAACACGTCGAGAATCTCGAGAAAATGGAGAAGAGCATCACGAAGGCGAAGAGCAGCATGCTGAGGAGCAGCCTAAAGCAACGACTGCACCAAAAGAAGAAAAGCTATTCTCTCCTGAAGAAATCCCTCTCTCTATCATCGTTGAAATTGGGCGCCTCCAGATGTCCGTGCAGCAGCTGATGGAACTACAACCCGGCAACATGCTCGACATCGGCACAAGACCCGAAAATGGCGTTGACTTGGTTGTCAATGGCAGAAGAATTGCAAAAGGCGAACTTCTCTTAATTGGGGAAGCCTTAGGGATTCGAATCCTAGAAATTGGGTAGTACATTGTGACTGAAGAGTTTCATAAACAGCCCACTTCCCCAGGCGTTTTTGCTTCAGAAAAACCCTCCGCTGCACCCTCAATTCCTCAAGTTATTGGTCCCTACAAGATTGAAAATCTCTTAGAAAAGGGTGGAATGAGTCTCCTTTACCTAGGAACCCATCCTGAGACCAAGGAACCCACCACCATTAAGGTTTTATCTGCCAGGTACCTCAGTCATCCAGAGGTGATTAAAAGCTTCACCAATGAAGCGGAAATCATCGCCATGACCAATCACCCGAATATCGTGCAACTCTATGGACACGGGGAATGGGAAGGTGGATTGTATATTGCCATGGAGTTCATTCAGGGCATCTCGTTGCGCCAGTATATTTTGCAAAATCCAATCTCACTCAATCGCGCCTTAGAAATCATTATTGATATCGCCTATGCCTTATGCCATCTGCATTCGCATGGTGTGGTTCATCGCGATCTAAAGCCGGAAAATATCCTGATCACTGAGTCGGGAGAAATTAAAGTGATCGACTTTGGAATTGCACAGGTTTTGACTGAAGGTGATACCTCACATGGACAGCATCAGTTGATTGGAACTCCGGTCTACATGAGTCCTGAACAGCGCGACAACCCAGCCGCAGTTTCTTTTCCTTCTGACATCTATTCGTTGGGCATTATCTCTTACGAATTGATCTTGGGCAAATTGAGTCATGGACAAATTCACTTATCGATGATGCCTCGCGGAGTCCAAAAGTTGCTCCATCGCATGCTCTTGCCAAATGCCATAGATCGCTATCAGGATATCGTTGATGTCATTGCAGACTTCTCTAACTACAAAAATTCGGTCACACTGCAAAAAGACAAAAAGGTTGGCGATCCAATCAGCGAAATGGCTGAAAATATGAAGCGTGCACAGCTCACACTGCTCACTAGTTTTGCTCCACAATGGCCTGGAATGGAAATTGGATTAGCCGGCCACCAAGGAATTAGCCTGTCTGGAGTGTACTATGATTTCCTAGAACTCCCTGAAAATACCTATGGAATCATTATGGGTGAAGCCTCTTCACACAGTGCCGAAGGGGTTATTTATACCGGTGTATTGCGCGGAATGGTTAGGGCTCTTTGTCGCTTGACGACAAAACCGATCGAACTTGTCACCATCTTGAACGACATCTTGTTTCGCGACAGCATGAATCAGGAATTTGCTCTAAACTACTTGATCATCGACCCCAACAACAACCAGTTGCGTTACATCTCTTGCGGTTACGGAAATTTGTGGCATTTAACGGCGGGGGCTGAGGCCTCCAGTAAGATCTCGACAACAAATCCTCCCTTAGGTGTATCTCAGGGAACTGATTTTACAGAAGTCAGCGCTGAGTGGCATCCAGGTGACACGTTAATATTAAATACGTTTTCAGGACTATCTGAGGAGCTATTTGAGGCAGCTGTCGCAGAAAGCCGCGATTTGCCTCCACAGAAGCAGGTAGAGGCTATCTTACGCAAGCTGAGAACAGCATATGCGAAATCTTTTCAGGACCGTTCGATTTCGTTGGTGAGTGTTTTGCGTAAAGTAATCGATTAGCATGCCCAATCTGCTCTTTTTGGAGTGCGGTGGCTTGCCACCGCTTTCATAGGGGTCGG
>JACDHD010000086.1 GCA_013821265.1 Parachlamydiaceae bacterium
ACTTCTTTTTACTAAATTTCAATAAATTCCAGAAGATGTAGTGTCGAAAAAAAAACAGAAAAATGCGTATATTTTTGGTTTTTAGACACTTATAAAACTACAAGGGGTGAACTTGGGACAGAGAGCACAGAGAAGGGCATAGCAGACGATTTCGTTGTTGCGTTTTTGTCGCTTTGAGCCTAATGGTGATTGGTTTTTCGATACCTTTTTAAAAAGCTGAGGCTTTTTAAAAACCAGCCAAGGCAAAATTGTCTGCGCCAATTTCGCACTTACTTTGCTTCGCAAAGGTGTTATCGTTACTGTTTTAAACATTTGCAAATTTAAACTTTAGGCTAAGTCAAGGGGCATTTGTAATGAGTTAGCATCTATCAGCACATGCTAGTCAAGCACCTAAAATTGGACACAAGAGCCCTGTATAATATGTTAGTCTAATACTTTTGCGAAGCAAAGTAAGTGCGAAATTGTCTCTAGACAATTTTGCCTTGGCTGGTTTTTAAAAAGCCTCAGCTTTTTAAAAAGGTATCGAAAAACCAATCACCATTAGCCTCAAGCGACAAAAACGCAACAACGGAAACGTCTGCAATGCCCTTCTCTGTGCTCTCTGTGTCTCTGTGGTAAAAAAACAAAACGAACACTTCTGCAACAGGCTTCTTTCGCGGTAAAAACAAAACGAACACCTATTACTAGCATTATCTTAGAGAAAATTAAAAACCGTATTCCCTCTAAGGAAAAGGTAAAAAGTACCCCCAAATATCTCTTCGAATGGGCGATCGTCTACCAACTTTAAATAACGCCTCAAAGCTTCTTTGTAAATTTTGGCTTGAAGGAAGTAATTGTGGCCTGTCATGCAAGCTTCAAGCTGTTCCTGTTCATACGAAGGAAGCCAGTTACTTTTCCAATCAAGTAAGTAGTACTTTCCATCATGCATGAACAGTAAATCGATCACCCCTTTCAAAAAGCCTGGGGTACTTTTCATCTCTTCGATTTCATCAAAGCCATCGTATGGGTAAAGAAATTCCATTTCTTGGTAACGATGCTGTTTGGAAATTTTTTCCAAGGCAACTAATTGACCATTGAGATTCAAGGGTGTTTTAAGGGCATTATAGACGATGGTGCATATGACCTCTTCCCAATCGACAAGATGTGTTCCTTTAAGATAAGGACGAATGATGGGCAGCAGTTCGTTGGGAATGGCGAAGTCGATGCTTTCTAGGATTTGATGTAAGACGTTTCCGGTTTCGCTACCAGCAGGTAATGTTTGCGGATTTTTAACGGTGTCATCGATGGTATGTGGAGCTCCTGAAGGCGCTATAGAAGTATGTCCTTGGGATAATGTGGTAAACGAATGCATAAATGTTGGCGTGCCGGGAATCACAACGTTTACTGGAGGTATCAGTAAGGGAACAGGTGGTTTTTCAATAGATACTGAGGCAGGTGGTTCATTTTTCAAATAGGTGTAGGTGATATGGCAAGAGGTCTTTTTTAAAAATTCACAAAAATGTGTGTCATCTTGGGCTGCAATGCGTTCGTAGAGAGTGTTTGGATCCCAGAAATGCTGTCCTAGACGCGCTAAAAATAGTTCCATCGGAGAAGCGCAACCTGGTTCTGGAATTTTTGCTGAAGAGAAAATCACGGGAACATATAGTCGGTACTTAGCGCGTGTCATTGCCACATATAGCTGGCGCATCTTTTCGGCATCAAGTTCTCTGCAATGCGCCTGGTAAGCAGGATCAGTATCCTCTACAACAGGATGCAAACGCATGTTTCCTTGATGAGAGAGGGGAATCAGGGAAGCTGTCGCTTTCGAACGTTTAATTAGGCCCAAGGCAAAGACGACGTCAAATTCTAGGCCTTTACTAGCATGTAGAGTCAAGATGTTAACAGCGTCGCGAGCGGAGTCGAATCGTTTTTTGAGACGTTCCTCTTCCTCTACATTCATTAGAGCAAGTTTATCTAGCAGGCTGATTAATCCTTCTGGAGATGCCGAGACACTTTGTTCTTCTTCCATCAAAATGTTGGCAAGCTGTTGTAGCTCTTCCAAAAAGAGATCGCCCCTCTCTTGCTTCAAAAGAGATTGGAAGACAGAAGTGCCATCATCTGTCCACGAGCTGTTGAGTAATGAGTGAAAGAACGCTGTAAATCCGTGACTGCGCCACTGGGAACGTAAGTGGTAAAATTGCGACAAAATCGTTTCAATAACAGCAGGGATTTCTAAGGTTTTGATGAGATCATCGTTCCAGCCTAGCAGTCGGCTTCCCAATGCTGTTTTAACGGCACTTTCGCGTTTAGGATGCAGGGTAGCTTGCATAATGGAGCGCAACTGTTGCAATGTTGGGGAATCGGCCAAACTGCTGCTACGTTGAGAGATGACAGGGATTTGCTGTTGCTTCAAATAATCAGTCAACCGTTCGGCTTGAAAGCGATCGCTGACTAAAATGGCAAATTGTTGGTAGCGCATGCCTTGAATTGAGTGTAGGCGTTGTATTTCAGCAGCGAAGTAGGGGAAAAAGTGTTGTTCTTCACAGGCTTCCAGTGGAAACACACGACTCTTTTCGATGGGTTTTGATAAGCAGAAGTGGACGCTTCCCAAAGGATCTAGAAAGGGATATTCTGCAATTGTATCGGAGGCTTTTACTAACGGGTATTCTAATATTTTATCGATTTGCGGTAGATGAATCATTCCTGGACATGACTGTGCGCTAAAGAGGTGGTTCAACGCATGGACTAGAGAAGGTTGTGACCGGAAGTTTGTGTCTAAGGAGGCGTGATAATCGCTTCCCATCGCTTCTGCAGCTGCTAGGTAGGTGTAAATATCTGCTTGGCGGAAGGCGTAGATCGATTGCTTAGGATCGCCAACAAGGTAAAGATGACCTGAAAAAGCGTTGCGATCAATAAATAGTGTTTTAAAGATTGTCCATTGCAACGGATCGGTGTCTTGAAATTCATCGATGATAGCAGCTGAGTAGGCATGCTGAACTTTTTGGGTAAATTTCGGATTTTTTAAAGCCATTCCCATTGTCTTAAGAAGATCATCAAAACTTAAGCGCTCTTCTTCAATGAGAACTCGCTGTAGGTGTAAGCGACAGCCCTCTGCCATACGAGCTAAAATCAGCAATGGATGCCCTGCGTCGCGCACAATAGGATCCAATTCAGCTCGTAAGCTATCCAGCAGCATCGGATAATGCAATTCTGTAGGGGAAATTTCCTTGGATTTTACTTTGCGCTGTGAGGGATCTAGCGCTTGAGTAAGGATAAGGCCGTCAGCTAGCAATTGATTGAAATCGGCAGGACTCCATTTGTCCTGATCAAATAACTGGCCTAGGCGTTGCACTTTTGCCATGATTTCAGATTTAACAGTACCCGTGCGATCAGCAATATTTTTAAATTGAGGAGCTTGAATTAAAAAATCAGCGATGAGTCTTTCAGAACATATTTCATGCTGCTGCTTTAATGATTCCATGCAGGTTAGAAATTTTTGATAAAGGGTGTTGAAATCGGCTTGGGGCTCAATGGGGACTCCCATTTTGACAATTTCGATCAGCTTATTTTCAAGGCGTTCCAACGAATTGTCATGCGCCTGCAACACAAGTTGTAGTTGCGTATCACTATAGATGTCGCGTTTCAATTCTGTGCGGAAAAAGTCGCGTATCACTTGTCTTAAGAGGGAATCGTTTAACGTCTCTTCGCTTCCACAGGCATTTGCAGCCATGCCACCTTCAAACAAATGGTCGCGCAGCATGCGTGAGCAAAATCCATGGATGGTGAAAATCTGTGCTTGGTCAAAGCAAAATAAAGCATGTTCTAATCGGCGTATGGCTGAGTAAATACTCTGTTCATCTTTGTCAAAATAGGCCTTTAGGTAGTCAGGAGATGAGGGAGAACGCGTTTTTAGGTGTGTAAGCGCTTTTTGAATGTTTTGGCGGATACGCATCTTTAGATCGCGCGTGGCTGCTCTTGTAAATGTCACGACTAGAATGCGTTCGATTGGAAGGTCTTCTCGGTCAAGGAGCAAGCGCACAACGATGTTTTCGATTGCGAAGGTTTTACCCGTTCCAGCAGATGCCTCTAACAGGTAGTTGCGCTGTAGGTTTTGAGAGCGATCTAGGACGTCAAACCGTTTCATCTTTGCCCTCCCACCAGTTAGCATAGACTGGACCAAAAATGCGCGTTGCGACCGGTTTCCAATGTGTTGCTAGGGCATGAGCATCTGAAGCATGTAGGTCGTCGGAAATGATCCAATGTGCATATTCGTTAAAGAGAGGTCGAAAGGGATTTGTGAGGCTTTCTTTGATCGTTTGACTGATCTGTTCAGGCTCTTCATTCACAAGAGAAGGGATCCATTCCGGAATTAAAGGTGAAGCGTGTTCTTTAGCAAGGAAGTAGTAGTTAAGGTAATCGATTAAAGCATCCTGTGGGTTTTGCAGAAACGACGCTTTGGCCTTTCCTTGAGTTCCTTTGACTAAGAGCAATTGCGGTTCGAATGGCAACTGATGCGTTTGAATGAGACAGGTAAACAGCAAAAACTGAGGCCACAGTTTTGTCACATCGCTTTTACTGTCATATGCATGTGCGACAAGACCTTTTGAGGTTACTTCAGGAATGGTGCCTACAAGCTCAATTTGTTTATCACCGTAAGAGATCATCAGAGGCGGAAATTCCCAATCGCCATTTTCTAATTGTTGCGCTTTTTCAACGTGTTCGCTTAGGTGGATGGAAAAAATTGTTTGTGCATCTGCTCCCAAATGCTCTAAGTTGGCTTTTAGGGAAATTAGATCGCTTTTGATGCGCTGGATGGCACTGTTTTTAAAAGGTCCTGTAGGCAGTTGACCCAGCTTCTCAGCTATTTCCAGATGCTGGTCAATCGAAGCGCGCAGGCCATCCTTTTTCACAAGAAAACTTTGAAGAGGGGTTAGATACAAATCCTCTTCATCCTTAGCGATGCGCTTTTCTATCGGATCGAGATAGATGCCTAGTTTTTTGTTGCAGTAGCTTCTTAGAGGATTGCGTGCAAATGACTCCAACTGTTGGATCGCGATGCGTTCTGGAGGAGGCATTGTTTTTGAAGGATCGATTGCAAACGAGTGAATAAAGCCTCGATAACGCTCTTTTTCAATGTGATAGTATGCTTGTGCTGCTTGGTAGTGCTTGTGAGAGTAATTTTTTAAGTGACTATCGGTCAGGAAATAGTGCTTATCATAACTCGAATAGGGGTGATGCTGTGTACAACAAATGGAAGGAAGGGCATCTTCAATCTTAAATCCGCGATCTAGGTAATGCATTAACTCCGTCACAAGCAGTGAGGGAGATTGAATGTTTCCATTACTGCTTGCGCTTCCTTGATAACTTAGGACAAGATAGTGTCTTGCGGATAGCAGTGCCTCTAAAAATAAAAAGCGATCGTAGTCTGTCTGAGAAGGCACATAATCGGCATCTTTATATGTATGCAATAAATTTAATGACGCTGGTTGATTTCCTTTCGGAAACGCCCCTTCTTCCATTCCAATCATCACAATCACTTTAGCGGGAATTGCTCGCATTGGGAGTAGTGAACAGAAGCGAACGGCGTGGAGACAATGTTCTCGGTGGCTATACCCTTCTTGATTTAGAGCTTCGTGCAGATGGTGAGAGATCGTTGTGAAGGGGATCTCCTTTGCTCCTATTTGTTGTTCTGCTTTTGCAAAGTTGCCAAAATGCATATTTAGTTGATCTCTGGCGGTATCGGAATCGCTTTTAAGATGCGCATCGCACAAACAGGTGAGGTAAGCAGACCAATTAGCTAGTGTCATGCATGTGCCATCATATAGGCATTTAAGGTCGGCTTGTAGGGAACGAAGTGCTTCAAGCCAGCGCCCCAAAAGAGCTCCTTGCGTCGTTTCTAGCTTCTCTAAAGGCAAGAACTCAGAAGAGGTGGTGTGGAGGGTTAGTCCGGCTAAAAGGCGACCAAATGAGTGCTCCCAAGTACCTTGTTGGTTTATTTCAGCCATCTCTTGCAGGCAGTGGTTGCGTCTGAGGACCTCATTGCGATGTGCAAGATCGGTTCCCCAGCGCACATCTGTTGCTTTAATCCATTCGTGAATGATAGCGACTTCTTCTCCAGCAAATTGATGACTCGCCTGGAAGGCAGGATGATCTAAAAGAGCTGTGATTGCAGAGACATTCCAGCGACTTTCAGGTAGAGCTAATAGATGCAAGAAGCCTTGAACGTATGGATTTTGACTAGGCAGAGGTAAGTCCATGAGCTGAGCAGTCATAGGGCTATCCGGAGCACTAAATACCGCTTCGATGGATGGTACGTAATCATTAATGTTGGGAGCCATAACTAGGATGTCGCTTGGGGAAATGGGTGCTTCCGTATGAGCATGCTTTTGGATAATATCTAGGAGCGCATTGCTGATGATTTCTATTTCGCGCATCCGATTGCTTGCGACATGAAGTTGAATGGAGCGATCGTTTCTTACTGAAACAGGTTCAGACTGTTCCGGATTGCGCAGTAGCACTAAATCTGCCTGAACAGCTTCCAAAAGGGTGAGTTCATGAGTAGTCTCTTGGACAAGTGTGTCATCTGTTAAAAAAGGCGTGTAGGTAGGATGATTGGTTACGGTAATTGGCAGAACATATTCTTCGAGCACTTCGACCGAGCTCTCTTCGATTTGTTGCGCCATTTCTCGACCCAAGCGACCAAAGTTGGCCAGTAGGGGATTACGATCGCGTAGGTATTCGTCTAAGGCCATTTGCTGGGCAGTTGAAATTCCTCGTTTTCTCCAGTACTCTTGAAGGCGTTGGCTTCCTCTTTCCGATACCATGTCGCTCCAAAACGCTTGGCAGGGTGAAAGAAAGTAAAGGTGGACAGGGATTTTCTTAGAGAGGTCATTCAAAAGAGTGTGTGATAGCTTTGGCAGGTAGCTTAGGCCAAAGACGTGAATCTGGTAATGAGAAAATTTTTCTTTAGAGGTTTGTGTGATGCTAGCAGTGAGATCACGGTAGGGATAGCTCCACGGTCCTTTTTCAAAAAGACGCAACCAGAGCTGCTGTTGCCATCCAGACTGCTCATTCCACGCCTGCATCATCTGATTGCCATAGAGGCCATACTGCGTAAAAAAGGAGGCAAGCATGTGGCTTAGAGTGGTGATGCGTCGTTCAGTTTTCTGCGATAGATTCGTAAGGGAATCGATTTTTAAGTATTCTTTTAAGGAAAGCCACAGCAGTTGTTGAGAAGAGGATAACGATTTCCAGAGGGAAAAGATGTTGCGGATTTCATACTCAATTGCCAAAGCGAGTTCTAATCGTGTTAGGGTGGGTTTTGTGCAGTCGGAAAATAATTGCAATGTTTGATCTAGATAGGAGATTTCGACTCCCATAGCGATTCCACAAGTGGGATCTTTTGCAAGCTGCAGCATGAGCCACGACTTCATGGCGGGACTAGGGACAATGATTAAACGGCGTGCAAAGGGTAGGGAGGATTCGAATAATCCAGCCTTTAGCTGTTCTAACAATAGCTCTAATCGATTACTGTAGCTAATTTGCATACTCTGCTCGTTCTGCTTCTTCTTTACGCAAATGCGTGCGACCATTATATGTTCATTGGGGGTTTTTCGACTTCTGTAATCATCGCTTTTGTGTTAAGGTAACTGGTTTAATAGTTGGTTTTTACCACAGAGGCACAGAGAGCACAGAGGAGCAC
>JACDHD010000026.1 GCA_013821265.1 Parachlamydiaceae bacterium
CCCCTTGATAAAGAGCTATATTCAATCAATATTCACTCTTCACAGCCATTCTTAAACAAAGGTAATCAAAAAAATCCAATCCTCTTGCAGGCTTAAGCGTACACTTCCTTTTTTTTGCGATAGTTTTAACATAGTAACATTTAAACACTTATGCTCTATTTGGAGTGCGGTGCCTTGGCACCCGCTTTCATAAACATCGGCTTGCCGATGTTACTTAGGAAATGTGTTGCAAGTTACATACAAGCAATCTTAGATGGGTTCGTCAACCCGAATTCTAACAACGCAGTACCAAGGCACCCCGGATATAATGTTTCAACTGTCGTCATTAAACGAATAGTAGAAAGGAAAGTAAATTCAGGTTTAGGGGAATTGCAGTTTTAGGAAACGTAAGAGGGACTGCATCTACACTCTCTTATTAGGAAAGGAGTTAGGGGATTTGAATATTTCTTAAAAATATAAGGCCCTTGCTTGGAAACGAAGTTTCCATTCAAGGACCTTACTTTTATAGTGAATGTTCAGAATGTCTCAAACTATTTTAATAACTAAAAAGGGTGTCAAGAGGGTGCAAGCCCTCTTGCGGGGGTCTAAGGGGGCAGAGCCCCCTTAATCCTGGAGTTCCATTTTTTCTTTTTCAACTACTCGGAGTTTAATGAGACCGTTGACGAGCATCATGCCGAGGAGGATGACAGCGGCGGCGGCGAGGTTTTGTGGGGGCATTTGTTCGTTAAGGAAGATGAAGCCTAGGAGCATGCCTCCGACGGGGAAGAAGCAGGCGACCATTGAGACTGCGGTGGCGCCGCAGTGTTCGATGAGGTTGTAGTAGATGCTGAGGGCTAGGACGGTGCCGAAGCATGTGAGGCCGGCGATTCCGAGGATGGATGTTAGGGAGGGTGTTGACATGTTGTAGGGTTGATCGACGAGGAACATGAGAGGGAGTAAGATGACTGCGGAGCTAATTAGCTGGGCTGTGGGGGCGACGAAGTGTGCTTGACCCATGATATACTTTTTGGCGTAGACGTGGCTGATGCCGTAGCTGATGGTGCCACCTATTGCTGCAAGCATTCCGAAGGTTGTGCCGGATAGGCCACCCATGATATTTGGAGCAAATAGGAAGAGAAGACCAATGGTGCTGAGGCTTATGCCTAGGGCTTTTTGAGTGTTCATGCGATCTGAGGGGATGGTAGCGTGAGCGAGCAGTGCTGTGAACATGGGTGCGCCTCCGTTAATAATGGCTGCGAGGGCACTTTCGATTGATTGCTCTGCTAAACAAAACAGGGTAAACGGGATGACGGAGGCAAAAATCGCCATCATTGTCGAGTGGATCCAGAACCATAAGTCTTTTGGTAGGCGATTGCCGCGCAGCGTCATGATGACAAATAAAATCAAGCCTCCCAGAGTAACTCGAGATGCAGCTACTGTCAAAGGTTGAAAGTCTTCGATCGCTAACTTGATAAAAAGATAGGAAGGACTCCACATTGCGGTTAGTGCGATTGTGAGCAAAATTTTCTTAAGAGGACTCATCGTTTACCTGTTTTTAAGTGTCTTATTTTTAATATGTTACACTATTTATTCTTAAAATTCAATCTTATAAATTTTACGGTATTGGTCCTACAATTCGGATGGCTTATGTTTTTCAGTGCCAAAAATGTAGTGTCTGCAAGAGATCCCCAATGCAATTGCCGCCATCCACATCGCCGCGCCGCCAATAATGACAGGCATCTTCGAGCTGATTCCAAGCAGAGGTCCTGCAATGAGAGGACTGACAGCAAATGCTAAAGCGTCAATGGAATGAAGGACACCCAACATTTCTCCCTGAGCATCCTTTCCCGCAGAATTTGATACTAAAGCTGCCGCCGTTGGCCAAAATAACGCAATAGCAAACTGTTGTAACGGAATGTATATCCACAACCAATTGGCATCCATGTGCAACAGGAAAATGCCGATCATAGCGCCTGCGGAAAGTAAGCTGTAAAACAGGATTGAATGGCTTGAAAACCAATTGGCAATGGGCCTGATCAGAACTCCACACCCAAAAGCATACATGGCGGCTCCATAGGCATAAAAATTGCCGATCGTGGCAGCATCGAACGCATACTCATTAATCCATGTAACAGGAATAAATTCCCAATAAAATGACCACCCCGCACAGGCCAAAAAGATGCTTAGGAATAATCCTCGAAGCCCTTCTGTTTTGAATGCTTTCTGAATGTTGTGAACTCCATGCATCCAGTTAATAGCGACAGCCTCTTTGACCTGATACGTTTCTTTAAAATACAACGCGATTAGTAACAGGTTGGCTAGTGTGACGATTCCAGCCACAACAAACGGGACAGCATATCCAGGAAAACTTCCAATATTGGTATGAGATAACACACCACCCAAAAACGGCCCGACAGTAAATCCTAAGCCACACGCCATGTTAAAAAGGCCGAAATTCTTGGTCTTCTCTTCCTGAGTACTCAAATCGGCAACAGAGGCTCCCACAACAGCAGCAGTTCCGGCAGAAATGCCGATCGCAATTCGCGAAAGAATCAATAGGAACAAGTTATCTTTTGTCACAGCCAAAACGGCTATTAGGTATCCCAAAACCCCAACTAGCAAACTGGGAATTAACACCTTTTTGCGTCCTTTTTGGTCTGACAGCATACCTAGAATCGGCGAACTAAAAAATTGGGTGATCGGCATCATGGCGAGCAAAATGCCCAAACAAGCACCTCGACCTGCATCCGAGGTATCTGCAGGCAATAAACGACAATCCGATTGAAACAACATAGAGGAAAACATGGGGTAGACTAAACCAATCCCCATCCAATCAATAAACCCCACTAAGAGGACCAGGGCGAGTGCGATATTTTTATTTGTCTTAATCATTGTTCAAACGACGCTACAATTTCTATGAGGAGGAGAGACTAAGAAAAGTCGTTCCTTCAGCTTCAGGAATCACATATAAAAAAACGGCAATAAAATGACTAACACTTCCTGCCAAAACAAAAAGATGCCAAATGGCGTGGTTATAGCCGTAGTCATCGCGCAGATAAAACAGTACACCAACGGTGTATGCAATGCCTCCAGCCACTAGCCACATCAATCCTTCAAAAGGCAGTGCCTGCATCAAAGGCTCTATGGCAATCACCACAAGCCATCCCATCATCAGGTAGATGAGAGTCGAAAAAATTTTAAATTGATTAACGAAAAACAGTTTAAACTGGATGCCAATAAATGCTAATGCCCAAACGGTACAGAACATGCTCCAGCCCCACATTCCGCCTAAAGCCAGTAATGTAAACGGAGTATATGTACCGGCGATTAAGATATAGATGGCGCAATGGTCGACAATTTTAAAAACATGTTTCCAATGCTCGGAACGAAATCCGTGGTAGCAAGTAGAAGCCGCATAGAGCAGTACCAAACTGGTACCGTAAATGATACAGCAGAGAAAATGTAAAAAGTTATTTTGATCGTATGTTCCCAAGACTAAAGTAAATAGCCCAATAAAACTCAACAGCAACCCAAACGCATGCGTCAGCATGTTTGCTTGTTCTTGCTTTATCGACAATGAGGTAGATTCCATTACTTAAAGCTCCTTTTCACTGACAACGGAGTATATTCCATTACTTAAAGCTCTCCCAGTCAATTTTTCCATCTATCATGGAGCATTGACAATTCTTTGTGAATAGGATCTTTGCAAAACCGTTGATTACCTGCACATTAGAACGCAATCGCTTCCTCTAACATCAACAGTAACCCAGGCCGGGACGGCCTGGCTACTTTCTTTTTTCGATTGAATCGTCAACGTCGCCAGAGTTCATAAATGTATAGTTCAGTTATCTATACGAATCGAGGAATTTTCAAGGTAGCCAGACCGTCCCGGTCTAGTCCTTTTACTCTGAAATAGTGAATTCATGCGTGCCCATCCTGTAAATTTTTGCAATTGCCACGATATTCATTTTTGCGTAAATATACAGAAAATTATTCAGGAGCTTCACCAATGATTAAGAGTTTTGTTACTTGCCTTCTTTATCTACTGTTTTCCTTTTCAGGTTTGATAGCTGACGACGTGATTGGATTTTGGAAAACGATCGATAACAAAACAAATCGCGCTCAAAGCATCATTGGTATCTATGAATACAACGGAATCTGTTACGGACGGATCATTGCCACATACGATAACACGGGGAAAAGGATTAAAGAAACAATTGACACCCCCCGTGAGCGCGCACCAGGTGTTGAAGGCAACCCCTTTTACGTGGGTCTTGACTTCATGTGGAATTTGAAAAAAAATGGTTCACACTATTCGGACGGAAAGATTTTAGATCCTGAACAAGGAAAGGTTTACGACGCACAGATGTGGACTAAAAACGGCAATCTAATTGTGCGCGGTCATATTTGGATTTTTGGTGTAAACCAAACCTGGCTTCCAGCAACAAAAGCCGATTTTCCTGCTGGATTTCAGCCTCCCGATTTGGCGAAGTTAGAACCTCAAATTCCAACAGTCAAACGATAACAAAGAGTAAAGTCACGATATGTTAGCTAGACCGTCTGGTCTGGTAAAAGTCGTAAATCAATATAAAAACGAGGCCCGGGACGGCCTGGCTACCTTCTTTTTTCGATCCAATCGTCAAGGTGGCCAGAGTTCGATAATGCTTATTTCTGTTTTCTACATATCGAGGAATTTTCAATGTAGCCAGACCGTCCCCGCCTGCTCATTTACTCTGAAATAGTTAATTCATGTTTGGAAGGGCGTCCCGCCCTGATGTAACTAGGTTACCTTCAGGACCGAGACTCGCCTGCTATTCATGCAGTTATCGGATCCAGTAGACCCATTCTCTTAGGTGCCTTTTGGGATACCGATGCTGAATCATGACGTTTACCATCGTCTTCTTGGGTAACAACCGCCGCATGCAATTTTCCATCCTCTTTTACCTCAAGGAACTCCGGTTTTTTAAAAGTCTCTGGGGCTTTTTCTAAAATCCCTAGTCGTAATAGGAGATAAGCTAGATAGTTTCTTTTTAAGCGAGCTGTGTCTCCATCAAAAACAATCCCATTACCGTATTCATCTACTGCATCAACTCGTTCTGTTGCTAATTCTCTCAAGCGTTTCTGATACGCCGAGGGTAATTCATGGGGTTGTTTTGGTTCAGTTTCCTCAAGTGCAGTTTTAAATTCCTCTATAAACCAATTTCTCACTTTGTTGAAGTGAGACGTTCGAGGTGATAACTCTCTTGTTTCCTCGTAAATATAGGAAAGACAATACGTACTTTTAAAATCATCTATTTCCTCTGAAAATGTTTTATGCAATAGTGGCTTAAGTAAGAACTTCGAATAACTCACAAGACCTTCTAATGCATCACAACCGGTAATACCAAAATCATCACCAAGAATACCCACTGCGAAAGCATAAGAGTGGTGCTCTTTCATGTTCATAACTAGCTGACTCGTTTGTAAGACCCTACCACCAACAGTATCTTTTCCAATGTTATTTTCATCATCATCTTCTTCATTACCATTGCGTCTATTTAGCATACGAGCAAAAAGAACTTCCCTCTGTTTAAATAACAAATGATTATAGGAGTATTCTAATGATTCCAATTCATGTGTGTCACAAATCATATTATAGAGATCTTTAATTTCATTAATAATCTTTAGAGGACAGTAATAGGCGAATAGAGCCATGTCAATTAAGATCTCAAATTTATGCTTATCGTTTGGTCTGCGTAAAAGAGTAGATGTAATCCACTTGACCCGATTTTCTAATTCTTCATACTGCTCTTTATTGGCTAATTTTATTTTTCGATGTCCTGTCTGCTGAATAAATCTTCTTAATCCTTCGCTTACATATGCAATCATTTGCTCAGGTGTATTTTTATTAGAATAAAACTCTAGCCAATGATCATCGCGTCCCACTTTATCCAAGATGAGATTTCTTAAAGTTATATCAGTCAAAGAAAACTTCTCATACATTTCTTGAAATTTATCTATATTTGTATTGCTCGGTGGGGGAGGAGCTTCCTTAAACATTAAGTGTTGTGGATTCATCCTCATTCGTCCCATCGCTAGAAATTCTGGCAAATTTAATATATTGTAAAGGTTTTCTTTTGTAGCTTGGATAAGCACTGGTTTAGGCCGAATGGTGGGTCTGATCATTTTAAAAATTATCATAGCTAGGGCTGTAATATCGAATAGTCCAATACAAATGTAAAAAGGATTTCCCGACAAAAAACGGCTTATATTGACACCAGCAAACCCGATATAATCCATAGCATAATCTAACGAGGACGAAACCCATAACCTTCGTTCGGCAAACCCTTTAATGATAAATACAAGTGAAATATAACCTATTGGCTGTCCGCAAAAAATTAACCACAGGGCTGAAACAGCAATCGCTAATTGACATACAGTTCCAACTTGAGAATTAATAAAAGTAAACGTTTTTTTCAAACGAGGATACTTTTTTGCGTCACATTTTTCACATAAAAAATTAATGATAAAAGGAGTTAAGTACAGAACCCGAGGCATGCTGTACACTCCAAAAGTACTAGTAGTTGATAGTTTTTTTTGCATTAATGAAACGATCGCATCCACACAGTTTATTTGTGCGATTTGCCACCAAACAGTGAGATGCCTGTTAACTCCCTTTTGTGCATCTTGCTCCCAAAGCTTACACACTATCGACGAATTACCTATCCAAATGCTATTTAAAATGTCGGATGCCATCTGTCCTCTTATTATTTTTAAGAAATTCTTTCCAAAATACCCGCTTGCACCAGCACGTACGCAAGATATTCTTCTCGTAACCGTCCAGTTTCTTCATCAAACACAATCCCTCGATAACGAGCATCCACCCTATCAACATGCTGTTGGGCTAATTCACGTAAACGTACTTGATATTCTACATCTGTTTCTTGAAGCCTATGATTTGTTGTTTTTTCCAAGGCCGTTTTGAATTCTTCGATAAGCCAACGCCTAACTATGTTGTAATGCTCTTGTTGAGCAGGCAACTCTTTTAGAGTATCTAAAACATAGTCAACTGTATATCGACCTTTAAAATCATTTATAAACTTTTGGAAAAAACGACGGAGTAATTTCTTGCTTATAAAATCCACATAACTTGATTCATCCTGCAACGCATCAGCATTAGACACGCCAAAATCATCTCCAAGAAGATTCAACATGAAATTTCGATTATGTCTGTCTTGTGGATCCGTCAAAAACATGACCAATCGCATGAACCAGTGTGCAGGCCCAAGCTTCTGTCGAATCATTACGACCTCCTTGCTAAGCACAGAATCAACAAGTACCCCTCGCTGGACAGACATGGCATCATTAAAGCGATACTCTACTGAATCCTTTTCATGGGTTTGACAAATCATGCGATAAAGATTATCAGTTTCTTCAAGGAGATTACTAGGACAGTAATGGCCCGATATGGCTAACTCAACCAACTTTTCAAACTTATTTTCATTATTTTCTCGTTGTGACATAGTATGTGTGATCGACTTGACTCGATTTTCCAACTCTTCATATTTCTCTCTCGTACTTAAATGAATTTTTCGATGTCCTGTCCGCTGAATGAATTGCTTTAATCCTTCGCGCACATATGCAATCTTTTGCTGAGCTGTATTTTCATGAGAATGATACATTTTCCAATGTTGATCGCGTGTCACTTTATCCAAGAGAAGTTCTTCTAACTCGTCATTCAAGGGAATGGCATCATACTGATTTTGAAGGGTATCTATATTTGTTGTGCTTGGAGGAGGGGGAACTGGCCGAAACCCTAAATGCTGCGGGTTTAATCTCAGTTGCATTTGATAAAATGAAGGCAGATTCAATATATCGTAGGAGGCCTTTTGAGCTTTGAAGGCGTGCTGCTGCTTTTTTAAGAACTGCGAAACAAAATTGCTAATATCAATTGTTCCTATAACAATATAAAAGGGATCTCCTGTTAAGATGCGACTCACGTTAGTTCCAACAAAGCCTATACGATCCACAGCAAAACTTACAGGTAAGGGTAACAAAAAGCGTCGCTGAGCCACCCCTAAGATCATAAAAGCGAGCGAAACATAACCTACGACTTGTCCACAAAAAATCAACCATAACGCCGAAACAGCAATCGCTACATGGCATACAGTTCCCACGTGCGTGTTGATGAGATTTAACGTTCTCTTCAACCGCGGGTAGTTTTCTGCATCAACTTTCGTACATAAGGCACTAATGATAATGGGTGTCAAGTATACAACTGGAGGCATACTTAACAATCCCTGAAAGGTACTAGCAGCAGATAGTTGCCTTTGTACCAATTTAAGGATAGCATCCACATTGGCAATTTGTAACATTTGTCCCAGAATGGAATTATATTGGTTTACTCCCTGTAGAGCAGCCTCTTCTATGCGCTTAGCTTCTAGGGAAGTGTGACCTATCCAAATGCCATCCAAAATGCCTGTTATCATCATTTACCCTTTTTTGTCATAAAACTGAGCCCTTTAGAGGCAATGGGCCGGGATCTCATAGCGAAGGCCAAGCGAAGCGCAGGCCTGGTATTAATCCACGAGAGGGGCAAGACCCACTATCAAATGGTTGGAAGAAGACGTGTCTTTTAAAACATCACTCTCATCATTTTCCCCTAAGTCCTCTTCATCATCCGATTCTGATTCATCAACCTCTACGCCAAGCTCTAACACACCTGTTTCTATTAGTAGATAAGCAAGATAATTGTCTTTTAAGTATCCCGTTTCGTCATCCATCACAATCGTGCGACCCTCTTTATCTGCACGCTCATAATGTTGAGTAGCTAATTCAGTTAATCGTACCTGATACTTTGCTGGAGTCTCTAGGTCCCTTTGCGCCTCTGTTTTCTCTAGAGCTGCCTTGATCTCTTCAATAAACCAACTTTTTACTTTGTTAAAAAAATAGGGTGTGCGAGGAAGTTCTTTTACGAGCTCTAAAATATTTTTTACTTTGTAGCTACTGTTAAAATCAGATATCTCATCTTCAAATCCCTGATGCATCAATTGCCGAAATTGCAAAGGCGACAACTCCTCTACTTCAGCAACGCCAAAAACATCTCCAAGAGTCCCTCTCAACACATTTCGCAGATGTCTATCTCTAACTCCATAAACAGCCTGCAGTATTTCCAAGATTCCGTCTTTCGCGGGTGTGCTGAGCATATTGTTAAAACAGCCCTCTCTATATTTAGCTAATAAGTCATTAAAGCGATATTCTACTGAATCATGTTCATACGCGTAACAATTCATATTATAAAGAATTGTGGTTTCGTCAATGAAAGCGGCAGGACAATAATGTCCGGTTAAAGCTACCTCCACTAATTTTTCAAATTTATGCTTATCGCTAGGTAATTTTATGATAGCCTCTGTGATCGCCTTTGCCCGGATGTTTAAGTCTTTATAAATCTGCCCCTCAATATCTATTTTGCCATGACCTGTGCTCCGAATAAATTTGCGCAATCCTTCCTGTATATATTCCATCTTTTGCTGAGGTTCATTTTCATGGCTGTGAAATTCGCGCCAATGGTCATCGTTTCCCACTTTGCGCAATAGAATTCTTTTCAAATTCTCATCCTTTAAAGAAAACGCATCAAACTCTGCTTGAAGAAGATCCACATTGGCTTTGCCTGGAATAGGCGGAGCCGGCTGGAATTTTAAATGCTCTTTATTTACCCTTAATCTCATCTCGGAATATTCAGGCAACTCCAGTATGTTATAGGCTGGCGCTGGTCTCTCTCTTGGGGGACGCTCACGCTGCGAATTGTTGGCTGGAGCAGGTCGGAGCTTGTGTATGCAATCGGAAACCACAACTTTAATATCCATGAATGCCAACAAAAGATAAACAGGATGTCCCGATAATATACGACTCACATTGACTCCAACAAGACCGAAATATTGAACTGGAGTCGTTACAGACATTGGCAGCCAAAATCTTCGTTGAGCAAATCCTAATATCATATAGGCCAGTGAAATATACCCAACAGGCTGACCGCAAAAAATCAGCCATACAGCTGACACAGCAATCGCCATATGGCAGACAGTTCCCACATGTGTGTTAATAAAATTGAGCGCTACTTTCAAACGCGGATATGTTGTTCCACTATATTTTGCACTTAAAACAGTAATGAGAAGAGGAGCTAAATAAAGAACAGAGGGCATGCGGTACCGCTCTGTCAAGACACCAGCAGTAGATAGCTGCTGTTTCATCAAATCTAAAATTGCTCTCACATTACTAATTTGGATCGTTTGACTTATAACGGTAAGAAATCGGTTTACCCCTTTCAAACCGTCCTGTTCCTGGCGTTTGAACATTAACGATGATTCGCCTATCCAAATACTATCTAAAACTCCAGCAGGTATCATTGCATATTTCCTTATTTTTTCATGAAACAGTAATATTTAATTAAAACAAAAAACATAAATCATAAAAACAAATATCTCAAATTAACAAATCAACTTGTATTTATGTGTATTACTTTTAGATTTTAAATCATTAACTTCGTTTGATTTAAATTAAATTGGTGCGCGATTTCCTAAGATGGTCATTAGGAATGTAATTTTGATAAGAGTACTTCAAAGGATTTTCTTTTTTTTTATCATAGAATTGCTCAATGCGGTGAGATTTTTTACTCAGTCCTTTGAGTAATTTTACTCAATGCATTGAGCAAAGTCAATACCAACTATACCAACTTATCAAATTTCCTTGATTTATGCCAGTCATGAGACTCTTAGTGAGAAGTAGAATGTATTGTTAAAATGTGGTTTTTTGTCAAATTGAGGTTAATCCAGTCATAAACATTTTTGCCTACAGTCTTTGTCACCGTCCCAAAAAAGAGGCGTCACAGAATAAAAGTCAAAAAATTGTTTTGTAATTATATTTTAGTATATAATATAAAGTGATACTAATGACAAAAGCATTTCATTTTATGTTAAAAAATCGGAGCGCTTAATTTATGACATCCTCAGATGATTTTAATATGAGCTTTTCGTATGAAGGAAGATCTTATGATTTTTCTTTAAAGAAAGAATCCATTGATTCCTCTTCGTCAGAATCTATAGTGATTGCTGGACAGCGCTATAAGCTCCTAACTGATCCGAATGAATCAGCCGTTATCCGGGAAGTTTTAAAAGCGACTTCTTTAGATAAATTAACGTCATCTAAAGATCTATACGATCGGATCAAAGTTACTCTTACTTCTGCTCACTTTTCAGATAAAATCAATCAAGTAAGTATCAAAGGTTTAAGACCTTTAGCCACTCCATTAAGGGGGTTAGAAAAGCCACTCGATCAGCAAACGGCTCTTATGAATACAATACTTCAACGTTCTTTAATAACTCAATTTCAAGATTATCAATCATTTACAACTTTTGGAAAGGCTGAAGCAACTGTTATCGTCGGGCATTCTACAGCTGGAAAATCTACACTAATCAGAGCATTTCTACAAAAGGAACCAGGGGCGGTGGAGGAAGGTATTGATAAAGCTCTTCGAGAACAGTTTGTTAAGCAAGTTGAAAAGCAATTTCCTCATGAATTTGCGATTATAAAGGGCTGTATTCAAGGCGGTGAAGATGACGTGGCTTTTCTAAATGCTATCTTCGCTCCAGAAGTCCTCCCCAAATATAAAGAAAGTGTTATTGACGATGATAAGCATAAATTTACTGCAGCAACAGATAAAATAAGAAAAGGAGTTGTGTTTCAATTTAGCGATGCACAAATCAACGCAATTTTGCTTGATAAAATATTAGACAACTCTCAAAAAGGAAAACAAACAATTTTTGATGTTCTGCAAATAGATGGAATCTTTCAACAGTGCCTTGCAAAAAATGTTAAATTACCTTTTCGCATTGCCTTAGCTTATTGTCCATTTCAAAAACTGGCTGAACGTCAAAGAATAAGAAATGAAATAGCTATGAAAACGAACACTCCTAACGAAATACGTCAGGGGGTTTTTCTTTTCCATCAATTTGCTGATCTTTTTGGGCCAAAGCAACGTCAAGATGATTTAGTGATTGAAAAGCTTAACCGTGATTTAGTCGTTCAAACAATGAAACAGGGATTCTCGGAAGAAGTAGCGTATAACAAGAAGAATCCTTTAGACCATGAAAAGTGGATCAAATCCTTGAAAGCAGAATTTGGAAGTGATCTTTCCGAAGAAGATTTAATAGCAAAGGAAATGGATTACCAACTTAATCAATTACTTGAAAAACTAGGGTTTACATCTGCAGAAATACAAACTGTAGAATTGACTCCACGAATTCAAAATTATCATTATTTACTCGATCTTAGTGTATTGAGTCCTGACCAAGCAGCCGAGATACTTAGCAAAAAGCCTTGTTCCTATCACTTTGTATAGAGCTTCGAATACTAAAAAAATTGCCCAAAGCCAGAATCGAACTGACGACCTTCGCATTACGAATGCGCTGCTCTACCAACTGAGCTATTTGGGCGATTTCCTCAGCTTAAATAAAATTCCCTTTTTTGCCAATTGGATGATTGACATTTAACTCCCCTTTCCTATATTCTCCAACGCACTTCATCTGAAAGCTCACAGCAATCAGATTCTTGCCCAGGTGGTGAAATTGGTAGACACGCCAGATTTAGGTTCTGGTACCGCAAGGTGTGTAGGTTCGAGTCCTATCCTGGGCATTTCACTCAACGTAAACCGTCCTCTCTACTCCAATACATTTTGCACAGAGGTTATATGTTTCACACCTTCATAAAAACTTTTACTCTCATCGCTGTCATATTATTCACAGGCCATTTTTCATCTCTCACCGCTACTACATCCTTAGAATTACAAAAACAAGCCGACACTCTAAGAGAAGAAGGGAAAAGCCTTCAAGCCATCGATCTCTATAATCATGCAATTGTCCAGTACCAAGAAGAAAAAGACTATGCTCCCATGATGGAGTCTTTAACTGGTCGCCTACTAGCCTGGAAGCACCTTTTTTACAAAACGAATGATAAGCTCTACGCATTCTTTGTTAAAAAAGAAGCAGAATCCATGCTGGCTATTGCTCAGGAATATAACTTAATGAATAGACTCTATCTGATTCATTTCTTAAATGGCACTTCAGCAATCTTGTTGAAAGACTACCCAACTGCCGAAAACGAATTTTATCAAGCTATTACAATTTACCCATTCGACAATACCGAAAAGGGGGACTGGATGGCTCATCTTGGAGAAGCAATCTATAGAAATGGACGCAAAGAAGAAGGCGAAAAGATGATTTTGCAAGGAGTTCAGCAAATGCAAAACCACTCAACTGAAGTCGATTCATTCTTGTTAAACGTCTGGATCTCAGGCGCGTACTTACGCCTCGCTAAACTGCTGTACAACGGCGATGCTACAAAAAGCCAAGAATTTCTAAATAAAGCCACAACGATTATCGACGCGGATAGTCGCCTCGTTATCCGTAAGCAACAATTGAATGATTTCCTTAAAGAAATGAAATAGCGGTTGCAGCCTCAAGAATTGGACAATGGGCTGCTTGGACGAATTGAGACGATTGTATAAGTCCGAGGCATAGAAAAACATAGACGACGAATGTGCTATATGGAGTGCGGGACCTTGGTCCCGCTTTCACAAACATCGGCTCGCCGATGTTTTTTCTAGAAATGTATTTGTAAATTACCCACAAGCCTTCGTAAATGGGGTCGGCAAGCCGACCCCTGTGAAAGCGGGACCAAGGTCCCGCACTCCATATAGCACATTCGTCGTCTATGTTTTTCTATGACTCGTTTGACTTTTGCAATTGTCTCGCATGGACTAAATGAAGCAATTGCAAAAGTCAAGTTCAGAACATTTAAGACAACCGCAGAGCGGTAACTAAGCCACAATAACGAATAATTTCTGTCGCCACGTTGTGGCTCCTATGTGAGGGGAATATTCCATGGGTTTCCTCGCTTCGCTCGGTCACCCATGGCTACCTACTGTCGCCACTCGCGTGGCTTAGTTACCGCTTCGCGGTCAGTGAGAAAGGATCGTCAAAAAAGCTTAAAATAAGATTCTATTACTGCTGTGCTAAGGCCCGCAAGGGCCGAAATGTGATAGCGAAGCCAAGCGAAGCGCAGGCCTGGTATTAGTCCACACATATGTAGGAGCTCTGTAGGAGCGACATGTTCTATTTTGACGAAAAACATGATGGGTGAGATCGCCTTATTTTACCAGACCGGGACGGTCTGGCTACCTTCTTTTTTTGCAGGCGGGACGCCCTGGTTACTTTCAGGCCGAGGACGGCCTGGTTTAGGAATCGGGCAAGGGCAAAGGCAAGGGTTGGACTTATGCAATTGTCTCAAGCAGGTCAATCTATGCAGGATCGGGTTGTCGAGGAGCTGCAAATACTGCTGCACCAGCTCCAGCTGCTGCTGCTGCTATCTGTGCTGAACGCAGTTCACTGTTTCTTGCATTTCTGTCTGTTATAACTTTAGCTTGCCGCAGGACATTTAATCGTCGATCTGCATCTTGTTTTGTTGTAGCAAGTTGTTCCTGTAACTCTGCCAATCGCTTTTGCTCGGCCTCTCTCTGACCTCTTAACTCTGCCAATTGCTTTTGCTCTGCGGCAACTTGAGCTCTTAAAGCTCCCAGTTGTCTCTTTAGTTCGGCTTTATCTGGACTTTGAGGTTGACCAGCTCCTTGCGCAGGCTGATTCTCACCAGCTTGTTTGAGCTTTCGTTCTGCTTCTTGCGCACGGCCAAGAAGTTTAATAATCAACTTCTGCTTATCATCAATCTCTTTACTTTTGGTCGCAACTTCAGCTTTCATAGCCTCAAGAGCTGCTAATGCCTCTGCTCTTTCGCGTCGTGCAGCAACTAGTAACGCTTCAGATGCTTTTGCTTGAGCTTCTAATTGCTGTTTACTTCGTGCTCTTGCAGCTTCCAGCAAGTCGTTTGTTGATGCTGCTGACGCGCGAGCAGTCGCAGTTTCTGCTTGAGCCTCCTGGAGGCTCTGTTGCGCTGTAGTCAACTCAACCTCTAACGGTTTGATGCGTCCTAGAGCTGCTCTTTTTGCTACTTTTTCTTTTTCGACTAGAGTCTTTTGCTTAGAGATTTCAGCTGTGAGCTCGACTATTTGCTTCTGTAAACCTTCGCTTTCCGCCTTTGCCTGAGCTGCTGCCCCTCGCAACTTTGCTGATTCTTCGCGTGGACCATTCTTTTCCGCTTCTAATCTTGAGACTTTCGCTTTTGCCGTTGCCGCTTCTTGATTCAATGCACTCAATTGCGCTTCTAATTGGGCTACTTGGGCTACAAGAGGTCCATGCTTACTAATTGTAGATTGTAACCCCTGCATTTTTTGCTTTTGCTCAGCTTCACGTTGTTGAGATTCTGCCAGCAATGTGCTGAGTCTCCCTTCTTTCTGTTTTTGTGCTTCCATCTGCTGCGCTTGTTGGGTCACTGCATCCTGGGCTTTCCTCAAATCGTCTTTTAATTTCTCAACGGCAGTTGCGGTAACTCCCTTTTTAGCCAAGTCCTGCTGTAGCTGTGTCTGTTGCTCCATTGTCGAGCGCAATGCCTGCAACTCTTGCGCTGCTTTTGCTAAATCGGCTTTAGCTGTTGCTTTTTCACTAGATAATTGCGTAACTTGCTCTGCATGCCTCTTGGCTGTGACCTGCGCAGCTGCGTTCAGTGATGCTATTTGTTCTTTAAGTTGCTGATTTGTTTTGTTCGCTTGAGTTAACGATAATTGAACTTTTGCCAGACTAGCCTCAGCAGCCGCCAATTTTGCTTTCACAGGTTCGAAATCAGCCTTTTCCTTAGCCCATGCTTGGAGCTGACTCTCCAAATCTGCAGAAAGACGGTCTAGCTGTTCGTTATATTGTTTTTGTCGTGTTTCCGCTGCCAACTGTTGTTGTGCCGAGGTCGCGTCTACCGCTAACGCCTGTTTTTTAAGGCGGTCAACTAGTTCTGATATCGTGTCCCCTAACTCTTTTTCTCTCGCTCTCAGCTGTCCATTTTCATGTTGTAGTTGTTGCACAAGTCCATCTTGACCACTTTTTGCTTGTTGTAACTGGGTTTGAGCGGCTTTCAACTGCTGCTGGCTTTCCAATAGAGCTTTTTGCGATGCCGCAAGCTCCGGACGCATTTTGTCTAATTGCTGCTGCAAATCTAAACACTGTTGTTCTTTCGTAAGTAACCGCGCGGCAATCTGTGCATTTGAAGCTTTCGCTTGATACACTTCATACTGTTTTCCATCCAACGCTTCTAGATGTTGCTGCTTTAATGATTTTTCAGCCGTTTGGCGTTCTGTTTGTCCTTGAACACTGCTTGCGAGCATAGTTCTTAAACTATCGCATTCTTTCTGTGCTACTTGTAGTTGCTGATCAATGCGTTGAAGAGCATCATCGCTATCCCTGAAGGCTTTTTCTTTTCCTTCAAGCAATGCTTTTAATTCCTTACACTTTCCTTGAAATTTTGCAGCTTCCTCAACTTTTTGAGCCAATAGTGCCTGACTCTGACTAAGTTGCTGCTCCACAGTATGTCGTTGTGAGTTTGCTGCTTGAACACCTTCACGCAAATGCGCCAATTGTGCTGCATTAGCTTTCTCAGCATCCTGATGTTGCTGTTGTTGCGTTTTCAACGTTTGCTCTAGTTCCCCTTGACGAGTCCTTAATGCCAGATTTGCTGCCTCTAATTCCCCATTGCTCTTCTGCAATGCCGCTTCTTTAGCTTGAGAAGCTTCTTGTACAGATTTCAATTGCGCTTGAACCTGCTGCAACTCTGCTCGCAAAGCGCTTACCTGAGAATCCATTTCAGCTTGTGCAGCTGTGGTATCTGCTACGGCCCCTTGAGCTGCCGCTAGAGTACTTGCTAGTTCTGTTTTGTCAGATAGCGCTTGAACCAATTCTTGCTGTAAGATCTGAGCTTTTTCTTCCGCATCTTCTTGTGCTTGAGTGGCTGCTGAAACCGATTCCAGAGCTCTAGCTGCGGCATCCTCTGCTTCAGAAAGCAAGCTCGCTTTTGTCTGGATAGCTTCACTATCCCTAGTAGCATTCTCTTTAGCTTGTTGCAGTAATTGCTGTTGAGTTTCAAGCTCAGCTCTTAATTGAGCGATCTGGTCAACTTTAGCTGACAGTTGGCCTTGTAACGCATCTGCACGTTCAGTTTGCGTCGCCAGCTTGGTTTGTAACTCTGTTAACAAATCCGTTTTTGTGAGTAGTCCCTCTTTAGCTGCTTGTAACTGCGTTTGAAGTTCAGTACAGAGGGCTTTTTGTTGATCTAATTGCTCTTTTTGGGTAGTAAACTCCGCTTGTTTTCCGGCAAGCTGACTCTTTAAGTGTCCAATCGATTGATCTTTTCCCTGGAGTTGTTGTTGAAGGCTCAGAACTTGCTGCTCAAACTTACTTCTAGCTGCTTCTGCAGCTGTAAGTTGCGTCACTAAGTTTACGAAACTTGCGTCTTGTGTCTGATTCGCCAGCTGTAAATTTCGTTGCAGCTGTTCATTTTGACTCATTAGTTCGCTTAATTCTTTTTGCAATTCTTGTATCGCAGCTTGATTTTTTTCATTATCCACAGCTGCTGCTTCTAAACTGAGAATTTGCTTGCGAAGTTGAAGGCATGTTTGTGTGTTTGCGTCGCGTTCAGAAGTTAATGCTTTAACCCTGCCAGTCAATTCAGCAATTGCATCGTTTGCTTCGTTAACATCATTAGTATACAGTTTCCATTTCGTTTCTGATTCGGCTAATGCTTTACATCTACTTTCCAGTTCGTTTTTCGCAAGTTCTAAATCTGAATATTCCTGCTTTAAACTCGCTAAGTCGCTTCCCAATGCTGAAATGCGATCACGGCCTGCATGCATTTCACGAACAGCAACTTCTTTCATGTCCTCTAGCTGCAATTTCTCTCGTGTCAACTTTCTAACACTTGCGTTAGCTTCAGTTAATTCCGAACGTACTTGAGCTAATTCATGTTTTACTTGTTGAGCAGCCTCGTTATCTTGAGAACTTTTGGCTGATTGTGCCTCAAGTTCTTTAACACGCTTTTGAAGTGTTTCTAGGGCGCTTAATTTAGCTTGCAATGCTGCTTGAGCTGCCCTTTCCTGATCTATAGTTGCAGAAGCGGCGGCTAAAGATGCTTCCAATTCTGCTGCGTGTTGCTGTTTTTCTGCTAAGGCCTGTTCAGCTTGTGAACGTCCTGTCGTCAACAACTCCATTTCTTCGCGAATACGTGCAAGTTCTGTCGTGTGTTTGTCTTGAGCACTATTTAGGCTTATGCCGGTGTTAGAGATGGCATCGCGGTGTGACTTTTCTCCTCTTTCAGCCCTTGCAGTTAACTCTGCGTTTTGAATTCCCAACTGACCATTTTCTGCAAGTAAAGCATCATATTGGTCTTGACATTCTTGTGCTGTTCTTTGAGCCTCAATTAACTCTTTTCTTAAGTTCTCGATCTCAGACTCCAAACCTGAAGACTGTGTTTCCGTTCCACCTAATCCTAAACCATCTTGTGAAGGGAATAATACCTTAACGACAGGTTGCTGTTTCAATAAAGCTAGATTTCTTTCTACAGTCTGTACGTATGCTCGAGCGCCCTCTAAATCCTTTAGAGCTACATTTATATTCGAATTTGCATGTTGCGCAAAAATAACTGTGTGGTGCGTTTCCCGAACACGATCAATACAACTTAAGAATTCTTCAGGCAATTTGATTTTAAGAGAGCGTAAGGCGTTATCTAAATCTATCCAGTGTTTATTCAGCCTCTCTTTTGCTGTAATCGCTGATGTACCCTCTTCAGCCTCTCGACGCTTTTGTTCCCCCACCACAATTTCTTCAAACTTTGCAAGAGTGATAGCGTTCCAATTAGCTGCTGAATTGCGCAAACACTTTAGAGCTACAGGCTCGACAAAACCAAAAATGGGAGCAAATAAATCACGCACCAAACGCTCCAACCAATGCATCGTCTCCCAGTCTTGAGTTGGATCTGTTACTACTCGTCCACCAACGCTTGATTGTTTATGGTATTTCCCCTCCACCGATTGCGTAATCGCTGTTTCTAAGTTAAAAGCAAGTGTGCCAACGTTATGAACTTGAGAAGAGGCCAAAAGGCCTTGTGAAGAATATGTCATGGAATTATTCGTGGTTAAGTTTTCGTGCTATATTTTATGTTTCAGTATTAATATTTCTAGGGTCGTAATCCAAATATGCCTTGAGTCCCAGAAGAACGAATCGGCATGGTAACAGGGATATCTTCTTTAGCTATCGCCTCTTTCCACACACGTCCTTTTTCCAATAGAAAACTCAATCGATCTGCTATCTTCTGACCTGTTAAATCCCTTAAGTTCATGTATTCAAACAAAATCAAACGATCTGCTTGCTGACTATACCCAAAGATCCCATAACGCGGCAGGGGCATCGCATTGGCTTTCAGAGCTTCGAAGAACAGGTTTTCTCGATACCGTCCTTTGGGAATCTCTCCCAAATCAATGCCTATAACGAGAAATCTCCCAGATCTATCTACCTCTAGTTGAGACAAAATACCATCTTTAAACTTTATTAAACAGGTATTATTTGCATCTGGACGTAGGTTTGAGAGCTGCATCGCAGATCCTAACTCTTGCAAAAGTGCCCCCAAAACATCTGTAACCATGATTATTCCTCTTCTTCCTCTTCTTCTTCTTCAGGTTCCTCTTCTTCTTCTTCCTGATCTTCGCGCTCTCGCTCTTCTCGCTCCATTAGCTCTTCTAGCTCATCCTCGAGCTCTTCAAGTGCTTCAAGAATAGCTAGATACAGATCATCTCGATGCTGTAGAGAACGATAAATCTGGTTAACAGCAACCTCTCGAATGGCATCGCGAAATTGGCTTAAGGCAATAATCTTTGCCATGATCCATTTTTCAATGCCTAGCTTCACAGCTGTTTGTAAGGCTTTATCCGATGAAGGATAGCGATCGCTCGCTAGCGCCATAAACTGTTTTGCCATCGTCTCAAAATTCAATTGAGAAGGCAGCTGTAAGCCCTCTTTTTGGAATAAACGATCCATCAAGCCCATGCGTGTGCGGAAGAAGCGATACACGCCCAAAATAGCTTGTAAGGAACGCGTTTCTGTAAAGAGACGATGCAGCTGACCAGGTGCTATGGAAGGTCCTTTAGACTTCATATCTGCTCCTAAAGAGTGCAACATGAAATCGACAACTTGCTTTAATTCTTTAAACGCATAGCGCTGTGAAAGCTCTTGGAAAAGGGCTGAAGAGTCGCGTGGATTACCTGTAATGTCGCGGTACATATCGCGAAGACTTGTTGCTGTTCCTAATCCTTTGTTGGCAGCTTCTCGCGCTTGTGTGCCGATGTTGCGCCCAGCGGCAATTTCGCGACCATTAAGTTGAGTAAACTCATCTTTCGCTTCCTGAACCGATTTTGCCAATTCCCCATCTGTCGTTGCCAGCAGAAATTCCAATGCTTCATCTGCCAAAGAGACATCCGGATAAAATTCCGCCAATTTACTAAGAATGTCCTCTTTAGAATCATCTTTCTTAAGACGTTCCCGCAGGAGAATAAGAACGGAGGAGCGTAATTCTGGATTGCGCTGTTGAAAGCGACTGGCTTGATCTTTGACCTGTTCTGATGAACCAGTCCCCTTCTCGCCCTTCATCATCTTCTGAATACGCGCACGCTGCGCGTCAAGGCTTTTTTCTGTTTTTGGAAGTTTAGGGAAAGGATTGACAGTTTCTTTAAGGTAATCTAGAAGGGCATTCTTGGCAGTAATTTGCTCATCACGGAGCTCTTGAGAGGTCTCAACCCCTTCTCGACGAAACGCAGCAAGCGTCGCATCTTCTCTTGGTGCTGGAGTTCCGCCATGAACAGTCATAACACAAATCCTTACAATTCGTTATAAGACCCATTTAGACCCTTATTGCCCATCAAAAAGTCGCAACCAGCCTCTTAGGAAATCTGAATACGTCCTAAAGGTTGAATGCGTATATCAGGAACAATTTCCTGATACGAAACTACCGAAATATCGGAAAATTCCATCTCTATTAATTTTCGCACAAAGCGACGCACGTCGATTGCTGTTAGGAGTACTGGAGGCTGTCCACCTGGTGGTGGTGGCGCTACGGTATTGCGCACGCTTTGCAAAATCAACTGCACAGAATCGGGATCCAAGGCTAGGTATGAACCGGCAGATGTCTGCTTAATGGCTCCACGAACCATATCCTCGATCTCAGGATCCAATATGTACACGGACAGCACAGATTGCCCTTGAGAATACTTGTAGCTGATGTAACGACGCAGTGAAGAGCGTACATATTCTGTCAAAAGCACCGTGTCTTTTTCACTCTGCGCCCATTCACTTAACGACTCTAGGATCGTGCGCAAGTCCTTAATGGACACTTGCTCTTGAATAAGACGCTTAAAGATATCTGTCATCTTTTGCAAAGGAATCAGACGCGTCACCTCTTTGATTAGGTCTGGGAACGATTTTTCCACAAACTCTAACATCGATTTAACTTCCTGAATCCCCACAAATTCATTAGCGTAATGACGAAAAAAGTAGGAGAGGTGAAGAATCATTACCTCTAGAGAACTCCAGTACTTGATTCCCGCCTTATCCAATAGCTCGCGATTCTTGCTGTCAACCCAAAGAGATGGCAATCCTAGCGAGTTTTTATAGGTCACATAAGCCAAATTATAGCGATTGAGATTGTCTTCTGATTCATTTGTCAACACATACCCCTCAATCACTTTCCCGCGCACAATAGGAACTTCGTTGAGGTGAATCGAATACTCATCTTTTTCCAAAATTGGAGAATCTGTTCGCACGTGGACTCCAGGAAAGCGCACACCTAAATCCGCGTAGAGCGCTTGCCGCATCTTGGGGATCATCTGGTCTACAAAACTCTGTCCCTTATCTTTTTGCGCCTTCTGAATCAAAAGACTCAATCCCTTACCGCATTCTAGAACCACTGGAAGGGTCAAGGCATAGCTATCAATTCCTCCCCCAGTAATAACCTTATGCCCTTTAACAGAGGTTTCCACAGAGGCTGGTGCAATCTCCCCAGCAGCAGATGTTCCTGCAGCATTTTTGCGCTGTTCCTCGGCATTCCACAGGCTATAACCAAGTAAACCAAAGGCAGCAGCTAAAATCAAAAATGGAGGTTTTGGAAATCCAGGAAGTGCAGCCAGTCCCATCAGAAACCCAGCGGCCAACATTAAGGCTTTTGGTTGCTTTAATAACTGTCCGGAGATTTCAAGACCGAGGTTAGTATCTGCTTTTTCACTTGTCACACGCGTTGTGACGATACCGGCGGTGATCGAGATTAATAGTGCGGGAATTTGAGAAACCAATCCGTCACCGATGGATAGCAAACTATAGGTCGTAGCGGCATCCATAGCGGGCATTCCATGGATCATCATCCCGATGATAATGCCCCCTATAACGTTGATTAGGGTAATGACAATCCCAGCAATGGCATCCCCTTTTACGAACTTCATCGCTCCATCCATCGCTCCGTAAAGTTGGCTCTCTTTCTGGATAGCCATACGCTTTTCACGCGCTTGGTTGGAATCGAGAATCCCTGCACGCATATCTGCGTCAATACTCATCTGCTTACCAGGCATCGCATCCAAGGTAAAGCGCGCGGCAACCTCCGCAACACGCTCAGCTCCCTTTGTTATCACAATAAATTGCACGAGGGTAATGATTAGGAAGATAACGCCTCCCACGACGAAATTTCCTCCAACAACGAAGTTACCGAACTGGAAAATGATATCCCCAGCGTTTGCTTGAAGCAGAATCTGTCTTGTCGATGCGATGTTCAATCCCAATCGATACAATGTTGTGATCAACAACAACGAAGGAAATACCGACAAATGCACAGCGCTAGGAACATAAAGAGCAACCATCAATAGGGCAACAGAGGCAGCTAGGTTGATGGCAATGAGGTAGTCGATAATGTGAGGATTAATAGGAATAATAATCATGGCAATAATGCCAATGATTAAAAGAGCTAGTCCAATATCACTAGAGCGCGAAATGGCGTTAATTGAGCGATCGCCACCTAAACGCGCTGTGATTCCATCTAAGATCCTTTTTAGCATCAGGCCTCTCTTTTATCGTACATGTTCACGCGCTACCAGGACGTCCTCGGCCTGAAAGTAACCAGGGCGTCCCGCCCTGCAAAACCAGGCCGTCCTCGGCCTGAAAGTAACACAGCAGACCGGAGGTCTGGCTCCTCATAATAGTGAACATGTACTTTTATCTTTCTTCTGTATAGTCATAAGCATTTTCAGTTTCCAACGAAGCCAACCAACGCAAAATCTCTGCTATTGCTTCATACGTCCCCTCAGGGATATATTCATAAATGTCTCCATCTTCCCACAGCTGATGCGCCAAGGAGATGTTTCTCACAATAGGAATGTTATATTCACCCGCCATTTTAATCATGCGCTCTGCCAACATATCTTTGGCCATCGCTACGATATAAGGAGCTGCATCCACTTCTTTATCAAACGCTAGCGCAATTGCCAAGTGGGTTGGATTCGTCACAACCGCTTGAGCACGCTTCAACGTCGTTGCAGGACCTTCCTGGTAGGCAATTTCTTGAGCAATCTGTTTCCGCTTACCTTTAATGTGCGGATCCCCTTCTGTATTCTTATACTCTTGCTTAACCTCAAATTTCTCCATCTTCATTTCAGAGGCAAATGACCTCTGCTGATAGATGTAGTCAGCAATTGCAATGATCAGAAAGAAAAGACCCACTTTAATGACCACTTCCATCAAAAACGCGTTGAAAATCATTAACGCGCCAGCAATTGGCATGGAAACAGCCTTAATCAGCACCGGCAAACTAGCATACATCACATCATAAATAATGTAACAGGCTACACTGATCTTAATAACAGATTTCAACAATTCAACTAAAGTTTTTAGTTTAAATTTTGCCTTGAGATTTTGAACGGGGTCGAATTTCTTAATATCAAACTTAAATACCTCAAACGAAAAAACGGGTCCTACCGTCAAAAATTGAATCGCAACCCCTAAAACCGTTACAATTAGCATAATCGGGAGACTTGCCATAAAAATGACAATAATCGCCTCATAGAAGTATTGAACAATAGCGACGGAGAGATTAGGATTGGTAACTTCTCGGAAGGTACCGATAAGAAAGTTTCCTAGATAACTGTACCATTGATGACTAAACAGCATGACAAGCCAAATGGAAACCACAAAAGTAAAGGCAGAAGGAAGATCCTGAGCCTTAGCTACTTGGCCCTTTTTCCTCGCATCTCGAAGTTTTTTAGGCGTGGCCTTCTCGGTTTTGTCTGCCATAGGCTATTTGTGTCCAGAAGGTAACATTCTGGACTCCCCCACTATCTATAAGTATAATCCTAATAGACTCGATCGTCAAGTAAAATTACTAGCATTAATTTTAATATAAAATCAATGATTTTTTATATAAAAACTGAAAATTTAAACTATAAAAAGCAAGAAAATTTCATGATCCTTTACAGAAAAAAAACATGATAGATAGGATCGCCTTCGGCGAACAGGATACAGCAGCAATTTAATAGGATTAAGTTTATCGCTCATCCTGTCGCCGAAGGCGATCCTATCTATCATGTTTTAATTTTACCTGCATCTGCATGATTGTTATAAGCTTCTTACTTTTCTTTTGATTGCTTTATTCCCATCCAACATTTACAATTATCACTTTTAAACTAAATACAGGATCTATAATGAAACTATTTTTATTTACATTCATTTTTTTGTTCTCCTCATTAAACGCCACTGATGATATTCAATTTCGGATAAGTTATCCTCAAGAACTTCCAAACAACTTTCGCGCCTTCCCCGACCTTCAAGTTTCTGGTAGCTGTCAATTTTCCGTATCAAACCTACCGGCTCTCTTAAACAACATCCCCAATCCCAAAGTAGTCATTATCGACCTACGCGAAGAGTCCCACGGATTTATCAATAACCTTCCCGTTATGTGGTATAACACCCACAACGACGTCAATCGCGGTAAATCATTACACGAAATCATTGCCGACGAACAGAACCGTTTAACAAATGCTCTTCATTCACCCATTCTACATTCAAGCAAAAAAGACCAAAATTCTATCGTGCCTACAACTGTCGCTACCGAAGAGGAAGCTGTCATTGCAGCCGGAGCCAGATCTTTACGCTTACCAGTTACTGATCACAGCCGTCCCAACGATGCAACAGTGGATATGTTTATTTATCACATTAAGAAAAAAGAGAATTCCTGGTTTCATCTACATTGCCACGCAGGAAAAGGACGCACAACAACCTTTCTCTTAATTTACGACATGTTGCATAATGCTCACGAAAAAAGCTTTGAAAGTTTTTTAACAAAGCATCTTCAGGCTGGTGGATCCGATTTTCTAAAGTCGGAAGATCCATCAAACTGGAAATATGACCTTTCGATGGCAAGAAAAGCGTTTTTACAAAAATTTTACCGCTTCTGTAAGGAAGCTGATTTAAATACGGAAACATGGTCTGAATGGTCGCAACGCAACCCCTAAATACTACAATGAAGACAGAAAAACCTTACTTGGTCCTTGCCTACTACCACTTTGTCGACCTAGAAAATCCTCACGAAGAGGTGGCTCTGCATAAAGCGTTCTTTGCTAACCGCGATGTCACATGCCGCACATACATTTCTGAACAGGGAATTAATGGTCAGATGAGTGCAGCAAAATCCGATGCAATCGCTTACATGGAATGGATGCACGCGCGCCCCCTCTTTAAAAGCGTTGTCTTTAAGCGCCATGAATCAGATGAAAACGTTTTTCCAAGGATCACAGTCAAATATCGCAAGCAGTTAGCTGCTTTAGATGCTATTGTGGATCCTAAAAATTGCGGAGAACACGTTTCGCCAGAAGAGTGGAAAGAGATGCTGCAAAAGACAGATGACCAGCATGTGTTGCTAGACATTCGCAACGAATACGAATGGAAGATTGGACGCTTTGAAGGCGCTGAATTGCCTCCATGTGATACCTTCCGAGAATTTCGCACCTATGCCGAAGAGTTGAAAGAAAAAGTGGATCCAGAAAAAACACCTGTGATGATGTACTGTACTGGCGGAATCCGCTGCGAACTGTTTTCCGCAGTCCTTAAGGAAAATGGCTTTGAGAAGGTGTATCAGCTTGATGGTGGGATCATTAATTATGGCTTGCAAAAAGGCAACGACCACTGGCTAGGCAAACTGTTTGTGTTTGACGATCGTTTGGCTGTGCCTTTAGCAGAATCGAATCAAACGGTAATTAGTAGTTGTCACCATTGCCACAAGCCAAATGATACCTATTACAATTGCGCCAACATGGACTGCAATACTCTCTTTTTGTGTTGTCCAGATTGTCTCCCAAAATATGCTGGATGCTGTAAAGAAGGCTGCAAGGATGCCGAACGTGTGCGTCCCTATCACCAGTTGACGCATAAGCCATTCCGCAAAAAGCACAACTACTCCATAAAAGATCCCAAAAAGGACTAGTAGGCGAATCCTTTCCTTTTTGGAGTGCGGTGGCTTGCCACCGCTTTCATAGGGGTCTGCTTGCCGACCCCATCCACAGTTCGTTGTGACATCGGCAAGCCGATGTTTGTGAAAGCGGTGGCAAGCCACCAAAAAGGAAAGTTAAACCCTTTTCGTCCTTTTGTCATTTACGTCCCTTAGGGTCCTTTTTTTCTGTCCTTTTCTAAATAACTGTCGTAACCATTTAATTTTTAGTGACATAAAATAAAACCTTATGTAAACTACACATAGTTTATTTTTCCTTAATTTGATCTTAACAAAGATTCGTTAACATGCATCAAGATTAAAAAAACAACCAACTCACAAGGAGTTATATGAGTTCTGTATATCCACAAATGTACCGTGTTCCTGAAGACCAAGTAAGAAACACACAAGCAAACTTATTGCTATTGTGTGGAGGAAACCAAGCAACTACAACTAAAATGGCTGCTGCTTTTCAAGCATTAGGCCTCGCATTCCAAGAACCTCAATCAGAAGTAAAACAGCAACAGTCAGCTCCAGCTGCAAGAGGTGGATCCCCTGCTCCTGCTGTTCGTGTAGTAGAGCACCATCATCATTATACACCTTACATTCCTTCTCCTTGGTTTAATCCTTACGTATACAGCACACCAGTGATTATCCAAACAGCACCTCCTCAACCAAATTTCACCTATATCACTAATATTAACGCTACCAACGGTAGCTCAGTATCCGTAGGTGCCAGCATGCTAAACGGAAGCGGAGCAGCTAGTTCAGAAAAAGCAAAAGAGAAAGATAAAGAAAAAAGCTCTGCAGGAGGCTTGTTAGCAATCATTTTCGTTGTCGGCTTAATTGCTGGCACAGTTTTTGGTGCCGTAAAAGTATTCAACAATTGGATAATGCCTGCTAAGAAGAAATATGATGACGCCGAAGAGCAAAACTCTGATAACCAAAAACATTCAAGAACGATCGCTAATCATCCAGCATTTAAATTAACTTATGACGATCAAGGAACATATGGCTTTGCTGGTAAAGAAGCCACAGACGCCCTCAAGAGCCTTAGCGCCCGTGAGCTACAATATCAACGGACTAACTACATTGCCCAGATAACAAAATCTGTAGCAGTTGGCACAGGGATACCTGTTCTAATTGCTTCTATTGCATCAGTAGTATTGGAAACGTATGTAACAGCACAAGCTTCTTCAACCGTTCTAACTGCTTACGCTTTCTGCGCAGCAATCAGTTCATGGCCTATAGTGGTATTAGTTACAGCAATTGGCGCATTCTCCTTGGTACTTTTTGCCGCCATGAAGTGCAGCGATAAAGAGAGACTTGATAAACAAGATCGTAAAAAGGGTCAAACGGCGCTTCAGAACTTTGATGCATTCTTATCTAATGCAGCAGCCCCAGGTAACGCTGGTGCACCAACATCAGGTGACAGGAAGTCTTCTGACGGCAGAGGTAGCGCTTCTGGAGCCGGTTTTGCGGCAGGTGCAGCAGCTTCAGCTGGAGTGTCAGCAGGACAATCAATGGGCCATTCTGGTAATCCAAAAGATGGTCATTCTTCATCTAGAACACGAGTAAAACCGAGAACCTCTCGTACAGCAGCCGCTGATTCGTCAACAGGCGCCGCAAAAGGCAAACCTGCTTCGTCAGGTAGTGCATCTGCAGCAGCAGCTGCTGCAGCTCGTCAGCCAGCTTTTGCACCAGGTCAAGGACCTATGGTTGCAGTAGCTAGTGCACCTCCAGTAGATGAAGCTGATGAGATCGAAGGAGCTTAATCTCTTGTAGCCTCACGGCGATACCTAATCAAATCTAAAATCTTTGATTGGGTATCGTCTAATACTACTGTCAATCCCGGTTTAATTCCCCTTTCAGACAATTCAAAAGCCTTCATCGTATTGCAAATGCGCCCATCTAAACGCACACCAATACCTTGAATATTTACCATGTTGCCCCAGTCCCCAAACATCTCCAAAGTCATTTCACATGCAGTGATCAGAAAAATGACTTGCTTATCTGGATTCTTATGCACAATTTCGAAAATCTTGCCACCAATGTAATGTACAGTGGGAATAAAGAGCGGGATCGTACGCTGGTCCGGCAAGGCATTTACCGCTTTGCCAATGAAACATTGGCGGCAGACAGGATTATCAGCTTGATGAATGCATTGGTCTGTAAAACGACCTGAAGGGCACTCAAACGGCTTGTGACAGTAGGAAAAGCCCACAACTAATAAGGTGTCTTGTTTTTCCAAAAGCTTTCGAAACGCCTCTGTTGACTTCAGTCCATATAGAAAAAAGTCTCCTTCGCGTCGAAAAGATTTCTTTGTCCAGATCGATTTCAAAAAGGCCCATCCATATTTTAAAGGATGCTCAAAAAATCCGCGAAAGACTTCACCGTTGTGATCCTGAGTAATCATCCACTTAAAGCTTTTCCACTTGAGCCCTTTTGCGGTTTCAGGAGTCATTCCAGGCATATCTGGCAATTGCTTTAAGCCTTTTAATGGGTGTGCTGCAGCAGCTTGCTGTTTACCCGCATCCCATGCCTGTTCAGCCGCATCCCAATTTGGATGTTCCTGCCACAATTTCAATTTACTCATCGTCATAGATCCATTATACTTTTCTGAATAGCAACAGTTTAAAGCCATCTGCAATTGCAAGCAAGAAAGGCCTTGAACAGTAAATTGTAATCGTTTTCGTTTTATTTTTTACCACCGAGGCACAGAGACACAGAGCAGCACAGAGAGCGAGAAGAATAAAAGTCTTCTGTGCTTTTTGCTCTCTGTGCTGCTCTGTGTCTCTGTGCCTCGGTGGTAAAAAAATAAATCTTACCTCCTAGGTTCCTTATGCCCGAGTTAGCCTTCTGTATCGAAAAAAACCAATCAGACTCCACTAACTGCTTTGTTCTCAACATCGCATTTGTAGAGCGCTCCGGAACCACCCTAACTTTTAAAAACACTCCAAATCCACTGCCACTCAAACTTCTCCAAACCCAGATCCAAGAAAAGGAAATACCATTGCTCACTTGGCTTATCCAGGAAGAGCTTAAATTTCAACGCAAACAAGGCATCTCCGTTACAGAATCCAGCGCATCCTTTCATACAATTCACATTCCCTATGCACAATCAAATCAAGCACTTAAACTTCTTGCGCCCACAAATAAACTCTGCTTTCAACAGCGTCCTCTAGTTGTCAATCTCTTCAGCAAACGAGAACTCTACTATATTGTAGACAACAGTGCAGAAGCACTCACCGTTCGCTCATACATTAAAGATCCACAACAAGACTTTGAGTTAACCAGCTGCGACTATATCTGTCAGGGATCTCCCCACTGGTTTGTCAAAGGCATTTTGTTGCAAATGCTTCACACCGACATCTCTTGGTCGGAACTGAAACAAGCATATAAAGATCCCTCCACTCTTTCCCTCAAAGAGCTGCAGGAAAATGCTAAAGAGGACAAAGAAGCTCCTCAACTGGTTTTCAAAGGCAATAGCCAAGCTGTGATGCAGCATCAAGCATCACCTCTACCCATCCTTATTCTAGCTGATCGCACGGGGGCTTTTGCACAGTTGTGGATGGACTATGGCAACAGCTGCCTACCCTTGCATGATGTTTTGGCAAAAAAAGGCCAACACACCGCAGAACTCGCCTGGGAACGAGATCTTTTAGAAACAGCTTTTATTAAAAAGACTGTGGGATCATCACACTACTACTGCCCTTTAGACCAAGTTGCAAAGGCACTTACCTTTCTTCTAGAACTGGGCTGGCGGCTACAAGACTGGCAGGGCAACCGCATTGTGCGCTACACATCATCCTCATTAGCGCTTTCATCGACTCCACAATCAATCCAAGTGCGTGGAAAAATCACCTTTGAAACATTTGAAACCGATCTTACATATGTTTCTGGAGCCTTTAATCGCAAAGAGCGTTTTGTGCAGCTTGGATCTGGTGTAACAGGTTTAGTTCCTGATCATTGGGAAACAGCTTCTCTCAACCAGATGATGGAAGAGGGAGAACTTGTTAGCGGCTCGTTACAAATCCCTCGCCGACAAATCGGTACACTAGCCGATTTATTTGAATCACCCATCCCTTTAAAACTTGATGCCTCTTTAACCGATTTGAAAGAGCGTTTAAACTCTTTTCAAAAGATACAAACAGCACAGCCTGGCAAAAAATTTCGCGGTGAGTTGCGCCCCTATCAGCAAGAGGGATTAAATTGGCTTAACTTCTTATATGATTTTAGCTTTCATGGAATCCTTGCCGATGACATGGGATTAGGCAAAACAGTACAAGTTCTCGCATTTCTCTCTACTCTGCAAAAAGAAGCTCCACACCTTATTGTGGTACCGACCTCGTTGCTATTCAACTGGCAACGTGAAATTGAAAAATTTCTACCAGGCACAACTGTTTACCTTCATCATGGACAACAGCGTCAAAAAGATGCGACGACTCTAGACTCCTATGACATCATCCTGACCTCTTACACAACCTTGCGCTTAGATTTATCTCTTTTTTCATCTCACTCCTTTCAATGCGTGATTTTAGAGGAAGCGCAGGCGATTAAAAATGCCCACACTCAGATCGCTCAAGCCGTCTCACAGCTGCAAGCACGATTCCGCCTTTCCATCACGGGGACTCCGATAGAAAACCATCTTCAGGAATTGTGGGCTCACTTCAATTTCCTAATGCCTGGTCTATTTGGAAACGAAAACACCTTTTTAGCAGACCTTAACGCCGGAGCAAGCGACAAGCGCTATTTACAGCGGATTCGCAGGCAAATTCGTCCATTTATTCTGCGTCGCAAAAAAGAGGAAGTTGCCAAAGACTTGCCGGAACGCATTGAACAGGTTGTTTGGGTAGAGATGACCCCAGCACAGCGTCAGATATACGATTCCTTCTTAGCTGGTGTTAGGGGTAATCTATTTCGAAAAATTGACAGCGATGGTGTTTCGAAACATCGCCTGGAAATCTTGGAAGCGATCTTGCGCTTGCGTCAAATATGCTGTCATCCCTTGCTCGTTTCAGCACAGTTAGATCCTTCACAGCTTATCGAAAGTGCTAAATTTGATCTATTGTTAGAAGATATTGAAGTAGCGATTGAAGAGGGACGCAAAATGCTGGTCTACAGTCAATTCACATCGATGTTGCGGCTCATTGCAAAGGCATTACAAGAACGACAAGTTCCTTATGCCTATTTGGATGGCAGCACTGTCAATCGTGAAAAGGTTGTGGAGAGCTTTCAATCCGATGCCACAATTCCTGTATTTCTGATCAGTTTAAAAGCTGGAGGCGTTGGATTAAATCTTACTGCTGCCGATTATGTGTTTCTATTTGATCCCTGGTGGAACGAAGCGGCTGAAAATCAGGCGATTAATCGAGCACATCGCATTGGTCGCACAGACACGGTAATTGCTAAACGATATGTGGCTTTAGAGAGCATTGAGGAAAAGATCATGAAGCTTAAAGAGAGCAAACGCGGCTTGGTAGACAGCTTATTTACAGATGAGCTTGCACATGCGTCTTTAACAGAACAAGATTTGTTGTTTTTGCTTGGGGCAATTGCATAAGTCAAACGAGGCATAGAAAAGCGCAGAGTGCGAATGTGCTTTTTGGAGTGCGGGACCTTGGTCCCGCTTTCACAGGGGTCGGC
>JACDHD010000027.1 GCA_013821265.1 Parachlamydiaceae bacterium
CCTTCAGGCTTTACGGCCTGGTTTCGGCGAAGCTTTCTTTGATTTGAGGCACCTGAAAGGCTGTTCTTCGAAAACTTCACCGTAATGGGAGTCCAGAGGGTTCATACCCTTTGGCAGGGGTTATAAGGGGACAGAGTCCCCTTATTGTTCGTCGCCGGCTAGGGTGTAGCCTGCAACGCTATCGAAGGTGCACAGGTTTTCTGTATGTGTGAAATCGATTTTGGCGTCAGAGAATGCCTTAAGTAATTCCACAATCTGTTGGTGGGACACATCGCACCCTTTTTCTTTTGCCATGAAACGACAGCGCCAGCTATCGATGCAAAAGGTCTCAGGCATCTTTTGGGGCCATACGCGTACTCCACGATTGCTTATCATCGTCAATTGCAACGGATTATTTTTTAGCTTTTCTATTTGCTGATGCAGCTGTTCTACTTCTTGATCGCTCTGTATAAACACATCTACTCCCACCGTCTTTTTGACCGATGGAGCTTGTTCTGAATGCGCAATGTGAGCCACTTTTTTCTGCGATCCTCCATAATTTGCTGGCTTTAGCATTTCTGGAAGCTGCCCTAGATGGCTCACAACAGCTTGTGCAAACTCTTTTGTTCCTACTTTCTGTTTGCTTACTCCATCCTTAAAGATGTCGTAGGTATGAATTCCTTTTTCCAACGTTTTTAACCACGCGTTGTGAATGCGTGTTGCCGTCTCAGGTTGTCCAATATGCACAAGCATCAATATAGCCGCTAACAGTAGTCCAGACGGATTTGCTACGTTTTGGCCTGCACGACGCGGAGCAGATCCGTGAATCGCTTCAAACATCGCTGAATGTTGTCCGATATTTGCAGAACCTGCCAATCCTACCGACCCTGCAATCTGAGCAGCCACGTCGGAAAGGATATCTCCGTACAAGTTAGGCATCACAACCACATCAAAGGCCGTTGGGGTGTCGGCTAGCTTAGCGGCTCCAATATCTATTATCCAATGTTCATTGATGATATCGGGATATTCCTTTGCCAATTCATCAAACACTTTATGGAAAATGCCATCTGACAATTTGAGAATGTTATCCTTTGTAAAACAGGTCACTTTTTTGCGTCCATTGAGGCGAGCGTATTCAAAGGCGTAGCGAACAATTTTTTCGCAGCCCGGACGACTCATCACCTTTAACGCATGGTAGCATTGAGGTGTTTGGCGGTACTCGATTCCGGTATAGAGATCTTCTTCGTTCTCGCGCACAATCACAACATCCATATTAGGATGCTTGGTATCGACAAACGGATAATACGCAACGCATGGCCGCACGTTGGCATAAAGACCAAGCGTTGTGCGGATGGTGACATTTAAACTTTTGAATCCGCCACCCTGCGGAGTGGTAATGGGCGCTTTCAAAAATGTTTTTGTATTACGAATCGTCTCCCAAGTGCTCTCTTCGATCCCCGAACGATGACCCTTTAAATAAACTTTTTCGCCGATATCAACTTTTCTAATATCTAGTTGGGCTCCGGCTTCCTTCAGAATATGCAGTGTTGCTGCCATGATTTCTGGTCCAATTCCATCACCTTCCGCCACTGTAATAGGTACGCCTGCCATAAGATATGTTCCTGTTAAACCATTAATACTTTGATGTTTAAAATAGCACCATTTTTTTTCATCGATAGGGATATGCTTGAGCGTAATGGCTGTTTCATTTAAAATCCATTCTCACCCACGAGGTCCCCTTGATAAAACAGCTATTTGCTCAAAAGCGACAATACATTAATCACTTTTTTGAAACAGTAGATCTTTCAGCTGCGGAAAACTTTTTTGATATTTTGCGCTCCTGCCAAGGGCTAATTGCCTTAACCGGAGTAGGCAAAAGTGGTCTGGTCGCAAAAAAAATTGCGGTAACCCTCACATCTACTGGTACGCGTGCGATCTACCTCTCCCCAACAAATGCTCTGCATGGCGACATCGGTCTCTTATCTAACAAAGATGTGTGCATCGCCATCAGTAAAAGCGGCGAAAGCGACGAACTGTTGAGCCTCGTTCCTACCCTAAAAAATCGCGGAACACGCTTACTGAGCATTGTCTCAAACCCCAATAGCCGTTTAGCGAAGCATTGCGACTTTTCTATGACGCTGCCTCTGGAAAAGGAATTGTGCCCCTACAATATGGTTCCAACAACATCTACTTCCATCCAGATGATCTTTGGTGATGTGATGGCAATTGCCCTAATGAAGCACCAAGGCTTTACCTTAGACCAATACGCACTAAATCACCCTGCAGGCACCATCGGCAAGCGCATCATCTTAAAAGTCAAAGACCTCATGCTCACAGGAAAACAAATTCCCATTTGCAAACCAACCGACAAATTAGTGGACATCCTAGTAGAGCTCTCCAACAAACGCTGCGGCTGCATTTTGGTTGTTGATGATCATATGTCCCTACAAGGAATTTTTACAGATGGTGACTTGCGACGCGCCCTACTAAAACAAGGTCCCGATTCCTTAGGAAAACCTGTCCAAGAGCTAATGACAAGATCACCCAAATGGATAGATCCCTCCAAACTAGCCTGGGAAGCAATGCAACTAATGGAAGCCGATCCCAAAAATGCGATCGCCATGCTCCCAGTCCTAGATGAAAGTGGAAAGGTTCTTGGGTTGATTAAGTTGCACGACATTATCCAATCCGGTTTGTGATCTACCGCAGTGCTTGAAAGGGGCTCTGCCCCTTTACCCCGGGAGGGGCCCTGCCCCTCCACCCCGCAAGAAGGCTTGCGCCCTCTTGACTCCCATTGATGTGGAGTTTGTGCAGCCGTGACGTGTTCTATGTTATGCCTTCCTATCTATTTAAAAAGCATAGCTTTTTAAATACCAGCATTCGCATGGGCTGACGCCCAAGCGAAGTAGTTTTTTCATCTTATTCGTTACGTCATGCCCACCTACGAATTTACTCTTTAACATAAACCTTTCTCAAATATTCGAACTTGAAGGTGTATGTACACCTTGTGCTTAGGCCTGTAAGGCCGAAATTTCATAGCGAAGGCCAAGCGAAGCGCAGGCCTGGTAAAGATGCAAAAGGCTCGGGAGTCCTGTAGGGACGACATTTCTTATTAGTTATAGAGTATATGAACGAGAACATGTCGTCCTTACAGGACTCAGTTGTATATGTGGATTGGGTACCAGGCGTGCGCTACGCTTGGCCTTCGCTATGAAATTCCTGCCCTTCGGGCCTTAGTACCGGTGTAAAGCATGTCACTTTTCAAGTACTTACAGAGGCAACTAACTCATCATAGGAACGCTCTGAAAAGTAGGGAAAAAAGAGATCACAGTTGTATTTCTTGCGCGAACGTTCCTGAAACTTTCTCATCTTGAAAGAATGTTCATGCACCACAAGCTTTTCTGGTAGAGGTTGCTTGAGATGCACAGCGATACCATAATCTTGGCCATTAACAATGTAAGTATAACGCTGTACACTAATGCTAGGAATCGTTAGGACTAGCTGTCCACGAACGTAGAATTGGAGTGCTTGATCTTCGATAGCGATTAGTTCATGTGGGTGGCGCTCTAGGCGTGTGAGTTTGCGGTAAGGGAGAAGTCCGACAGAAATCAAGGTTCCTGAGACCACTAGAATGAGCAATCCCCAGGTACTTAACGTTTCTACGGAAAGAAAGAGGGCGCTGTATAGGAGAATGAAGGCTCCAATGGCTGCACATACCGTTCCATATAGAACGGTCCGTCGCATGACACTTGGTTTAATGCTACTGCGCAGTTTCAGGGTTTCCATGTGTCTCTACAGGGTTTCAATAGATTTTTTGAATTTAATGACCTGATCGATTTTGTATACAGTATCCTGTTCCAGTTGAAAGGTTTTGATGGGGATTTCTTCAAAAAAGTCGTCGCGGTTGGGCACTACGAACTCTAGAGTGTATTCTCCGGGGGCTAATCCCTCGATCAAAACCATCTGGGAACCACTATCGCCTTTTACAAATCCATCATCTTTTGGATACATTTGCTGCTGTTGGGCATCCGCAAGCAAAAAGCGAATGCGTTCAAGGCGTTCACTTAAGGTCGTTTGATACGTTACAATCAATGTTGCGGCTTCTATTTGCCACGTAAAAAACAGTGTTGTAAATAGCGTTAAGAACCGTTTCATCGTCTTCCTTTATGTTTTTGTGAGAACTCATCAATCAGATCGCCTTGTGCATCTATCGCAGCAAAGCGTGTTTTATCTTTTGTCAAGGTGACTAAAACAACATGTCGTTGCGATGCAGTTTTTGCTAGATACCAGCGTTCTTTCGTTTCTCGTGGTTTTACGCCCCAGCATCCATCTCCAATGTATAAGACACCTTGTGGATCTATTTTATCTTCTTTGATGGGATGTGTGCGTTTATAGGCGTGATCATGATTTTCAAAGGCAGCGTTTAAACCATATTGTTCAAATAGAGGAATCCAATGTTGTCGAATTGTCCTGCTATTTTTACTGCGCGGCGAACGATAGGAGGGGTAAGCTCCTTCATGATAAAGAGCGAATTTATTCAAGACTGTAGCACGCTCCTGGAGGGTTTGTGCTAACCAGTTAGTTTGTTCTCCACGAATTGGATGAGTATGCCCTGTGTCCAATAGAATAAGACTCAAGTAATTACCAAAATCTAAGACGTTATATCCTTGTTTTCCTGGCATTGGAAAAAGAGCGTAGAAGAAACGCGCCTCCTCAGGAGTCTGCTTATCGCCCCCCACAGTTTCATGATTGCCAATTGCTGGGATAAGTGGGATGAGACGTCCTTTTGGAGTCACCATGTGTTCTTTCCAAGCCACTAGCCATGCGAGCCAGCGATCGGGTTTTTCATGCATAAAAAATTTCGCAAAAAAGCCCCCGGATGGTGCTGAGTAGGCCAAATCTCCACCTACTAGAGCAAAGGAAGGTTCTTTTTTTGCTGCTTCGCGATTCATCTCAATCACCGATTCGATTGTGTCGCCATAGACATCTCCACCGACAATAAAGCGTACGGGCTTTTTTAGATCGGTTGGCATGGTGCGAAATTTGTATAAGGCTCCATCTGGATGGATGCGAAACAGGTAGTCGCTATTAGGCTCCAAGTTGGTTAGTTCCACTTGATGAATGTAGTAGGGATGTCCATTTGGCATTCCTCGATGCGTTCCGATTTGCACCAATCCTTCTGAACTTCCTTCCTTGTAGTAGTCCACTTCATCAGTTGTCACATCAGGCCGTGTAATCCAGACCACTGTCATCGTGTGTGCTGGATCGCGCTGCCAGGTTAAAAAGAGGGCAACCGGATCAAATAATTCGGCCGAGGCTGATGCCACGGTAAATAGAAAAAGAAAACTTAATTTTATAAAATATTTCATTATTATGCCTTTTGGCTAACCGACAGGCCTTGTAGGATAAGCAGCCTTCTCGTTTTAATCTTTTTACCAGACCGGGAAGGTCTGGTTACTTCTTTGCAGGGCGGGACGCCCTGGTTACTTTCAGGTCGAGGACGGCCTGTTTTTCTTTACCAGACCGGGACGGTCTGGCTACTTTCTTTGTAGGGCGTGATGCCCTGGTTACCTTTTTGAGGTTTTCGAAAGACTGTTCTTCGAAAATCTCACTACAATGGGAGTCCAGAGGGTTCATACCCTTTGGTAGGGGTTCTAAGGGGACAAAGTCCCCTTAGCTAATTGTTCTAACACGCGATTTGTGCGTGCAATAAAGGTCTGCAAATTTTCTGGTGACATTTCTCGTTGAGATAGCAAAGCGATCTCATAGACTTCATGCACCATCTCTTTGGCTAGTTCTGGATTGACTCCATCCATTTTTTTAATGGTTGCTAGTAGAGAACTATTCGTATTTACAATAAAAGTGTGTTTGTCAAAGAAAGTGTTCTTGGCTGCATGTGTGGGGTCGAGGCTTTGCATGTATTCGCGCATGCGTCGTTGACTTTCATCAATCATAATAAAGCCTGGAAATGCATCTGAGGTCAAGCTTTTAGCTTGTACGTCAATAGTGTCATCCGCTAATTTTGTACGAATAAAATCCGCCAAAACCGTCGCTTCTGTTTTTCCTTCAGCATCTAGAACCGTTTTTTCACGTTCCTTGTCGATCAAGCTTTCGTCTAAATCCGCATCGATGCGCTGGAAGGTAACTGGAGAGAGCTTTTTCTCTAAAAATGAGATCAGGTAAGAATCGATGAAGCTATTTGCTAATAGAATTTCGATATTGCGCTTTTTATAGATATCGATGAGGTGGGTATGTGTGTCTTCTTTAGCATAATAAATTTTGTTTTTTGTTTTGTCCTGATTGCGCTCCAAATACTCTTCAGCTGTCGTCCAAGTGGCGTCTAACGTTTTCCAGATGAGAATCTCTTTAACGCGTTCATAGAACTTTTCATCTTCCAACACACCGAGCTTTACGACCAATGAGACGTCGTGCCAGTATTCAATGAAGCGATCGCGTTCATTGCGGTAGAGAGTGGTTAAGCTATCGCACACCTTTTTCGAAATGTGGCTTGCTAGTTGACGAACAGTCCGATCTGTTTGTAGATAGCTTCTGGACACGTTTAGTGGGATGTCAGGACTATCGATTACTCCACGAAGAGCCATTAAGTACTCGGGCAAGATATCCTTGCAATTATCTGCTACAAAGACGCGATTGCAGTAAAGTTTTACGCTGCTCTTATTTATGTCAAAGTTGCGATGCACCTTTGGGAAGTATAGGATTCCTTTGAGATGAAACGGGTAATCGACATTGAGATGCACCCAGAATAAAGGCGCTTCTTCCATTGGGTAGAGGTGACGATAGAATTCTAAATACTCCTCTTTTGTGCAATCGGCCGGAGCCTTTACCCACAGCGGTTCTTTTGTATTGATGCGTGTCCCGTTAAGATAGATCGGATAAGGAAGGAAGTCGCAGTAATGATGTAGGATATGTTTTAAACGCGTTTCTTCCAAATATTCCTCTTCACCTGCATCGACATGCAGAATAACATCGGTACCACGCGTAGTGCGTGTTCCTTTATCCATTTCATATTCGGAAGAGCCGTCACAGGTCCAAAACACAGGCTCTGCATTGGGTTTGTAAGAAAGCGTATTGATATCTACTTTTGATGCCACCATGTACGCAGAATAGAATCCTAAACCGAAGTGTCCAATCACTTGCTCTTTTTCGTTGTCGCCTTTGTATTTATCTAAAAACTCTTCGGCTCCAGAAAAAGCGATCTGAGCAATGTACTTTTGCACCTCTTCCGCATCCATGCCAATTCCGGTATCGGAAAATGTGAGCGTGCGCGCTTCTTTGTTGATTGTAACATCGATTCGAAGTTCCTTGTCGTCGTTCGCAAGCTCTCTTTGATCGCGCAGAATTTTTACTTTGTAAATAGCATCGCAAGCGTTTGACACAAGCTCGCGCACAAAAATGTCTTTATCGGAATAGAGCCATTTTTTAATGATGGGTAAAATATTTTCACTGTGAATCTCTAGATGTTTTCTAATCATGTGTATGCCTTATGCTTCGTAGTAACTGGACAGAATATTTTTAATGCTTTAATCATATAAGAGAGAGCATAAAAAATGAAGCCTTTACACGTAGACCCTGGTTGTATGTTCGATGAAAATTAAATTGCCTGAATCAGATGAAGAGTTGCTAGCCCTTTGCGATGTCGACACCTACCGCGCGAGTGGAAAGGGCGGACAGCATGTCAATGTCACCGATAGCGCAGTAAGGTTAACATATCGCCCATACGGTATCGTCGTAACGTGCCAAGAGGAGCGCAGTCAGTACTTTAATAAGCTGCTATGTCTAAAAAAATTAAGACAAAAAGTGGCGAAATTAAATTATCGTCCTCCGAAACGGATTCCAACGAAGATGTCAAAGACTCAAAAAAACAAAAATCTCGATAAAAAGAGCAAGCATAGTCAGAAGAAACAAATGCGTTCTAAGGCTCACGATTAGGAATTTACCCCCTTACTCCTTGAATGAATATCTTGTAAAAAGATATATATGGGAGAAACCCTCATGGAGTTTATCCATCAATGATTTCTGACTTTTCAGTGACTTTTGCTGCGCTTCTTGCCATTGATTGGATGCTTAGTGTCTACGCCGTTGCCGCATTTGTACTTATTGGGGTAGGCCTAACCATAATGATTCTATTCACCAAAGCAAAGCTGGTGAGTGATGCCGCATGTAATATCGCCATTAATAACGATCCCGGTTTGACCAAGCATGTTGCCGGTGGAGGGACGCTGCTGGTCGCTTTGACCTCAAACGGTATTCCTGTACCGAGCCCCTGTGGAGGAAAAGCTACCTGCAAACAGTGTCGCGTGCAAGTTTTAGAAGGGGCAAGCGAACCTCTCGAAACCGATCGCGCTACCTTTACTAAAAAGCAGTTGCAAGAGGGATGGCGTCTCTCGTGCCAGGCGAAAGTTAAAAACGACATGAGTCTCCATATTGACTCGCATGCTCTCAGTGTTAAAGAATGGATTGGTACCGTCGTTAGCAATGAAAACGTTGCTACCTTCATTAAAGAACTCATCGTCGAACTTCCTGAAGGAGAAAACGTTCCCTATAAGTCTGGGGGCTATCTGCAATTTCATGTGCCTGCATTTACAACAAACACCTCCGATTGGAAGCAGACCATGCAACCTCAGTACTATCCTGACTGGGAAAAATTCAATTTATTTAACCGCACACTCAATTTTAGCGAGCTACCCTCTCCTCCAAATGAAGTGATCAAAGCGTATTCGATGGCCTCATACCCTGCTGAAGGCCGCATTTTAAAGTTTAATATCCGCATCGCAACGCCTCCATTTATCCAAGGAAAAATTTCAGAAGACATTCCTTGGGGGATCTGCTCCTCATATGTCTTTGGGTTAAAAGGTGGAGATAAAATTCGCCTATCAGGTCCCTATGGCGAGTCGTTTATGATCAACGATGACCGCGAACTGATCTTCTTGATTGGTGGAGCCGGTTCCTCATTTGGACGCAGCCACGTCCTACAGCTATTTCGCACAGATCAAACAAAGCGCAAAGTCACGCTTTGGTACGGAGCCCGTTCGCTGCGTGAAAACATCTACCAGGACGAGTACGAACAGCTTACCAAAGACTTTACTAACTTTAGCTATAAATTGGTTCTGTCGGAACCTTTGCCTGAGGATATTGCAGCTGGCTGGCCTCAGAAAGATCCGATCAAAACAAATTATCTTTTCCGCGCATTCGAAGAGGGACAACTCAAGCACATGGATTATCCTGAAGAGTGCTTGTACTACGTTTGTGGCCCCCCAATGCACAACACTAGCGTCCTAAAGTTGCTTGGTGACTACGGAGTCCCTCGCGAAAACATTGTCTTGGATGACTTTGGCAGTTAATTCTGTCTACATATTATGCGCATTTTGTTAGCTCAAATTAACCCCATCATTGGGGATATCCAAGGGAATACTGAAAAAATATTGAAAGGGATCTCGCATGCAAAAAAACAGCATGCCGATTTGGTGCTATTTTCAGAATTGTGCCTCTCAGGTTATCCCCCACAAGATTTGCTCGAACTCCCTCATTTTCTTTCTGCATTAATAACACCCTTAGAAACCATCCAAAAGGCTTCGAAAGATATTACAGTCATTGTGGGAACTCCACGCGTAGATAACACCAGTCGTAACGTTTACAACAGCGCTGCGATCTTTGTTGATGGCAAAATTGTTGGTTATCAAGACAAATTTCTACTTCCTACATATGATGTCTTTTACGAAAGACGCTACTTTGTTCCTGGTAGCGAAAGACGTCTATGGAATCTGTGCGGAAAACGAATTGCCATTACAATCTGCGAAGACATCTGGCAACATAGCGGAAAGCTGACTACAAGCTATCCTCAAGATCCTGTCAATGAACTGCAACAACTCAATCCAGACCTCGTTCTAAACCTGTCGGCTTCTCCTTATAGCCTTGATAAAGTAACCTCTCGCATAGAAGTATGCGCTATAACAGCCTCATCATTAAAGTGTCCTTTGCTTCTATGTAATCAGGTGGGGGGCAATGATGGCTTAATTTTTGATGGCCATAGCGTATTTGTGAACGCAGAAGGTCAACTGCTTCAATGCGGAAAAGGATTTGAAGAAGAGATGATGCTAGTCAATCTCGAAGAACAACGCTCCCCGATCACACTCACTGAAGACCCAATGGAATCACTCTACAAGGCACTGTGTTTAGGATTACACGATTACTTCGACAAACTTGGATTAAATAAAGCGTGCTTAGGCCTATCTGGGGGCATTGATTCCGCCCTTGTCGCCTGCATTGCTGTCGATGCATTAGGCAAAGAAAATGTGTTAGCGATCAATATGCCCTCCAGATTCTCTTCAGAAGGAAGTGTTGCCGATTCTGAACAGCTAGTAAAAAATTTAGAAATTGAATTGCGCTCAATTCCTATTGAATCTCCTTTTGCAAGTTACCTAGACCTGCTTGCTCCACAATTTGTAGGAAAGGAGCCGGATGTCACAGAAGAAAACCTGCAAGCACGTATTCGTGGCATGATCTTGATGGCCCTCTCAAACAAGTTTGGATACATCGTGCTTAGCACCGGTAATAAAAGCGAACTAGCAATGGGCTATTCAACTCTGTATGGGGATATGTGTGGGGGTCTCGCTGTCATTAGCGACCTGACAAAAAAACAGGTGTATGCCTTAGCAAAATGGATCAATCGTAATCGCGAAATTATCCCCTGGAATACCATTAAAAAGCCTCCTTCTGCAGAATTGCGGCCTAATCAAAAGGATTCCGATTCATTGCCCGATTACGACATTGTGGACAACGTTTTAGAAGCCTATGTCGAACAGCACCAATCCCCTCAAGAAATCGCAACGCTCTTTAATTACTCGCTCGATCTAGTCAACGACTTGGTAAAACGCATCCATCGCAACGAATATAAAAGACGCCAAAATCCTCCAGGTCTTCGCGTAACGGAAAAGTCATTTTCAACCGGACGCCACTTTCCGATCGTGCACCGTTTTTAAGGGGCTCCGCCCTTAAAACTGTCCTTTTTGGAGCCCTCAAGCGGCTAAGCGGCTAACATCGAAAGTAAACTTTAGTTTGTCAGGATGCTGCCGATATGGTAGCCAGGCCGTCCCGGCCTGGTAAAAAAAGGACGACCAGACCGGGAGGGACGGTCTGGCTACCTTATCGACAAAGCCTCCAAGGCAAAGATGTGTCCAACTGCAAAAGCAAGCCACCGCACTCCAAAAAGAACAATGAAAAATTACTTGATCCTTGGAGATCGTTGCGCTAATGTGCGGAAAACAGGAGATAACAATGCAGCAAGCCTATACCTTTCATCAACTATTGAACGAACAGATAAATGATCTTTATAGTGCTGAAGAGCAAATCGCCTTTGCAATCCCAAAAATTATTAACGTCACTTCCTCTGGCGAATTGCGCAATGCCTTCGAAACATACGCTCTTGAAATCAATCACCACATTGAAAATCTAGACTCTGTCTTAAAAGAGGTTAAAATCTCACCCAAGGGCAATTTATGTCCTGCGATGACCGGCATTATTGAAGCGGCTGAAGATATTATACATCATGGAGGCAATTCTGCGGTCAAAGATGCAGCCCTAATCGCTGTGATACAAAGATTGATTCATTACAAGATTGCCGTTTACGGCACCACCCGCACATTCTGTCGCCACCTCAATTACAATAAATCATTAAATCTACTGCAGCAAGCTTTGAATCAAGAAGGTGAAATGGATCACCAGCTAACAAAACTGGCAGAAGGCGGAATTTTTACGACGGGAATTAATGAAGAAGCGTGTCGTGCTAAAACTTTAATTTAGAATTTCTATTCTAAAATTAGGTTGATTCGCTAAACTACTCCCTCAACATCTCTGATTAAGGTAAGGCTATGGCAACGAGTGCATTTCTAGGATTCCGCAATTCCGAATATCCTCTTAACTTTGTAGGCTATACATCAATCGTGTGTACTGTGGGCCGTCGTTTTCATATTCCTCTTCCAACATACTTGCCTTGGCTTCATGTGATGAGCGGTATCTCTCGCATCTGCATCACAATTTTCGGATTGGCTTTAGATAGCTCACGCAATTCTGTCGACAAGAAAAATGCATTTGGTCATGTTGTACGTGGCTTTGCAGAAGTTTTTGGACTCGGAATTCTTCTCTTTGTTATCGACGTGATTGTGGCGCTATTTCGAAAAGAGTTAAAACCTTTGCTTGTTGCCATCGGCAACACAAAGCTAGTTGCATAAAAACGCGATTCTTTTCTTCACATTTATTTAAATGTTATATTTAAATCTCTTGCTTAATATAAATCTATTTTCACAAATCGTTAATTTGTATAAACTGAAGGAAATTTAACAGCGGGATTAATATGTGCAAAAATGCATTAAAAGTAGCGGCGCAAACACCTTATTTGGAATCGCTGGGCTTTCTGGACAGTGGGAATGTACAGAGACCTAACTTGAATTACGTTTTTATGGGAATGGGATACGGCTCATTCGTTAAAAAGCTAGTCACATTTTCTCCGAAACTCGCTTCGGCATTACCTTGGGTTAGCGTAACAGCAGGTATTATACGGGTTGCCGTATGTTTAAGTGATGCAATAACGAAAAAAAACAAAGCCGACCTCTCACAAACGATCCGCGGTTTCGCTGAAATCGCACAACTGGGCGTTGTCTTGTTGATTGCCGATATCGCAATTACGCTATTAAGATATGGTTTCCGCATGCATTACGAATCTAAACATAAACCTGAGGCACCAAAACAGCAACAACGACCCGCGAGACAACAATACCGAGAAGGCAAATCTCCCAATGAATTGATGCGCGCACGCCTTGCTAGAACTGCAGAACAGTCTAGTTTAATAGATGAAGTTAGGGCTCAGGATGCGGCTTCAGCTTCTCATGAACTGTACTTAAGATCTAGACTACCATCCCCTGATGAGGCTGCAGAGGCAGAACCTGCTGATGATCACGCTACAGCAGCAGCAGATAATGCAGGTTCTCTCGGTCATACAAGAGCAGATTCCGGCGAGATTAAGTTGAGAGGAAGTAACTTGGAAGATCTAGCGCTAGTAGAGGAACAACTCGTCCCAGAAGACGTCTAAGCATGTTCAAAAACGGACTCGCTTTTGGAGTGCGGTGGCTTGCCACCGCTTTCATAAACATCGGCTTGCCGATGTTACTTAGGCAATGTGTTGCAACGGATTGTAAATCCCTCTAGGTGGTTCGGCAAGCCGAACCCTAAAAAAGCGGTGGCAAGCCACCGCACTCCAAAAGCAAGTTCAATTCTCTTGACAGTATCTGGATGCAGTAGGATTCTACGCGTTATCCCAGACATAGGGCATGACCTCTTCAATAGATGAGGAGCAAGAACGCAACATCATCAAACGATCAAACCCCACAGCTACTCCACAGCACTCCGGAAGCCCTTGCTCCAGCGCTTGAAGGAATCGTTCATCAAGTGGCAACAGATCTTTACCAAGCTTTTTGCGCATTGTGTTTGCTTCGACTAAGCGACGACGCTGCTCAACGACATCGGTCAGTTCATGGTAGCCGTTGGCTAACTCAACGCCTTTATAGTACACCTCAAACCGCTCTCCCACCTCTTCGTCGCCATGCCAACATGTCTTTGCTAAAGCCGCCTGTGAAGCAGGATAGTACGCCAGTGCACACAGTCCCTCCTCGCCTAACTTAGGCTCGATCACAGTTCCTAACACCAAATTAAGCATTGCTTCTTTGCCTTCGGCAATCACGCTAGGATAAAGTTCGATGTTTAATCGATTGATTTGAGTGACCAACTCATTTTCAGAAATAGCAAGGTAATCAAATCCAGCATAGCGCTGAAACGCTTCGCGATAGGTAATCACTGTACTAGGTAAGTCTCCTAAAAATAGACGCGTGAAATCAAGAGTCTCTTGAATAAGCTCTTGAAACGAAAACCCTAACCGATACCACTCAGCCATCATAAATTCTGGATTATGCTTGTGACCAGATTCTCCATTACGAAAGACGTGCGATAACTGATAGATGTCCCCAATACCTTCGCTTAAAAGGCGCTTCATACCATATTCTGGAGAGGAGTGTAGATAAAAAGTGACTCCCCCATGGGGTTTCGTCGGGATTAAGTCGATGTGAGCGTCTACGGAAGCGTAGGAGCTCAACATCGGACAGTCCACCTCAAGTAATCCGCGCTCATGAAAGAAGCGCCTTGCTTTGGAAAGCATGGCAGCGCGATCGCGCAGTATCGTGAGGCGGTTAGCAGACATCGCTAGGAAACACGCGAAACGTATTCGCCTGTGCGTGTGTCAACTTTAATCACTTCACCCTCTTCAACGAAGATAGGCACTTGTACTTTGGCACCGGTTTCAACGACAGCAGGCTTTAGAACGCGACCTGAAGCTGTATTTCCGCGATCACCAGGAGCTGTCTCTGTGATGCGCAAATCCATGAAAGTCGGAGCTTCAACGGTAACTGGTTGGCCGTTGTAAAATACGATGTCGTAAAGAAGATCTTCTTTTAACCAATCGCCTACATCGCCAATGCATTCCATCGATAATTTGTGCTGTTCGTAGTTGCTTTCGTCCATAAAGACAACGCCATCTTGCTCTTTGTAGAGCATGCGCATTTGTGTCTCTGCGACGTCAGCTAGATCAACTTTATCTCCAGATTTTAATGTGCGTTCAATTACACGACCTGTGATCAGATGCTTAATTTTAATGCGATTAAAAGATTGACCTTTTCCAGGTTTTACAAATTCATTGAAAACGAGAGTATAAGGTTGCCCGTCGACTTCGAGTTTTAATCCTGCTTTTAGTTCGTTTGTACTTACTTGTGCCATGATATGTCCTAAATGTGACGCTTTAAATTGAAAAGATAAAGGGTAACACACCTTTTTTGTCTCTGTCTAGCAAAATTGAGATGGTTAAATGATTGGGATTTTCAGTAAATGATTAAACACGGTAAGATTTCGTGCCAACTTGCTGTCCTTTCCGTGCCCGTGCCCGTGAGCGTGCCCGTGCCAGATTTTGCTAAAAAACAACGTTAAATGGTTGTATTGATAGAGTTGCCTCCTTCTTATTATTTTAGGAATCGGGCACGGGCACGCTCACGGGCACGGGCACGGGCACGGAAATACAATCGAACCCTTAGGATCACACATGCCACCTAGACCACTCAGCACCGCCATCTATCAAGAAATGTGCCAGGTAATTCCTGGTGGAGTAAACTCCCCAGTACGCTCCTGTGCCTCCATGGGCCAACTGCCTATGGTTGTCGCACGTGGCGCAGGTGATCAGGTTTTTGACGTGGATAACAATGCATACATTGACTTCTGCGGATCCTGGGGTGCTTTGATTCATGGACATGCTCATCCTGTGATTGTAGAGGCTGTTCAAAAACGCGTTGCTATGGGTTCCTCTTTTGGAATAACTTCTGCTATTGAAGGCGAGTTGGCAAAAAAAGTTGTTTCTCTGATGCCTTCGCTTGAAAAAATTCGCTTTGTCTCTTCTGGTACAGAAGCAACCATGAGCGCAGCTAGGTTGGCTAGAGGATTCACAAAACGCGAATTTCTTGTGAAATTTAGCGGAAATTATCACGGACATGCAGATTTTTTTCTCATTCAGGCTGGTTCTGGAGTGTTAGAGCTCGCACAATCTTCCTCAGCAGGCATCCCTGCCACTATCGTCAAACACACGTTTTCCTTGCCATACAACGATATTAACACCTGCATCAGCACTTTAAACGATCCGCGTTGGCGCGATCAGATTGCTGCAGTGATCATCGAACCGATTGCGGGAAACATGGGCGTCGTCGAAGCAACGAAAGAATTTCTCCAGATGCTTCGTGAAGAGACGAAAAAGATTGGAGCTCTCCTGATTTTTGATGAGGTCATTTCTGGTTTCCGTGTCGCTCTAGGGGGTGCTCAGGCTTTAAATCACATTGTTCCCGACATCACATGCTTGGGTAAGATTATTGGCGGCGGATTCCCTGCAGCGGCCTTTGGAGGAAGACGTGAAATCATGGATCAATTGGCTCCTCTAGGCCCTGTCTACCAGGCAGGCACGTTATCGGGAAATCCTGTGGCCATGGAAGCAGGGCTGCAAGCACTAAAACTACTTGAGCAATCCGGTTTTTATGAGACTTTGGCCAAAAAGACCAATCTTTTAACAGATCCTTTGCGTGAATGGATCTCTGCCCATCAGGCTAACGCTTGTGTGCAGCAAGTTGGCTCGATGTTTACTCTGTTTTTTGGTTGTACGCGTATAGGAAGCATGGAAGAGGCTCAGCATGCCGATGTCAAGCGTTATGCGCACTTTTTTCGTCACCTGTTTGAACACGGAGTCTACATTCCACCTGCCCAACATGAGGCGTGGTTCGTGTCATCTGCACATGAAACACAGCATTTGGAAAAGACGCGCGATCTCATTTTGAAGTACTTTGAGGAACATCTAGGTTAAGACCAATCGAATTCTGGATGTTCTGGCTCCCCCAACAGCGGTCCAAATCGTGGTTTAGATGGCTTTTGAACGGTGAAATGTTTGTGACAGCGACTACATTCTAGCTCTTTAATGTATTTTCCTAGTTGGTAATGGTAGTCTTGCCTGCTTTCGATGATATATCCACATTCAGGACATTTGTGATAGTGGACAACAAGATCCCAAGTGTGAGTGCCCTTCTGAGTCATGACTTGTTCTCTGTCTTTTTGTAGTTTGGACTGTGGGGAAGATGCTCAAAACGCCCTTTACCATGTGCAGGAATGTGGTAATTACTTCCCCATCCATTTATTTCGTGCATTTCGCAGCCAATGATGCCGTGGCTAGGGTATACAGGGTATTTGATTAAGGGTTGATCAATTTTGTAATCGCGATAGGCTCTCCACCACATATACTCTCCATTTAGTTTGATACTATCAGATTTTCTTTTTATTTTCTCTAGTAAGCGTGCCTTAATGAGAGCATGAGACGATTACATAAGTCTAGCCTCAGAATAAACATTTAGAACAAGAATAACATGATGGGCTGGATCGCCCGCCTTCGGCGACAGGATGAGCAAGAATATAGAATAAAATATTGTCCTTGTCTCAATTGACTATAGTAAATCTTCTTCTCTCAGTAACTGGAGGTCTCTCTTCGCGCCTTTGCGTCTTTGCGTTGAAAAAAAATTCAGAACAGTAAAACCTACTCAAGTCACCATTTCAAAATAATATTTTCAACGCAAAGACGCAAAGGCGCAGAGGTAGAAAGATGGTCTTTTGTAACACAGTTTTCACATCTAAAAGTATCTGAAAACCATATAAGTATATTTCACATCCTGTCGCCGAAGGCGATCCTGCCTATCATGTTATTCTTCTTTTTGAAATAGGACGACGGATTTTTTGCGATCACTCCCGTAATCTCGGTGGTATTTTTTTAGCTTGTTTGGTAGTCTATAGGGCTAAATTTCTAAAAATTATCTAAAAGGTTAAATGCATGCCAGAACTTAGTCTAAATGCCTTGTGGATCCTCATCGTTTTTATTATCGGTTATGCATGCATAACCCTAGAACATTGGACTAAGTTTAATAAAGCTGCTGTTGCCTTACTAATGGCCGCCATTATGTGGATTTTGCTTTTCTTAGCCCCTGTTTGCAAGGAGGACGGAACCAATGTTTCATGCTTCTTGGAGCATTTATCAGGGATTAGTCAAATCATTTTCTTTTTGATGGGAGCCCTAACAATCGTTGAGCTCATCAACATCAATCACGGCTTTCAACTCATCTCTAATTACATCAACGTCACCTCAAAACGTCGTTTACTGTGGGTAATGGGCATTCTGACGTTTTTTCTTTCCAGTATCTTAGACAATTTAACAACAACCATTGTCATGGTTACGTTATTGCGCAAGTTGTTAAATAAAGATGAAGATCGTTTGCTCATCGGTGGTGGAATTGTAATTGCAGCAAATGCCGGCGGTGCGTGGACTCCCATTGGCGATGTCACTACGACAATGTTGTGGATTGGAGGACAAGTAACTTCCTACGCAATTATACGTGATCTTTTTTTCCCTAGCGTTATTTGCGTCGTGGTTGCTTTAACGATGCTATCTTTTTTCCTTAAAGGGGATTGCTGTAAAGTTCCTCAAAAAGATGAAAAGCCCGTTGACGCTAATGGCAAGACAGTTTTTACCTTAGGCATTTTAGCCCTCGTTTTTGTGCCTGTCTTTAAGGTTTTGACTGGACTTCCTCCGGTAATGGGAATTTTGTTTGGATTAAGTGTATTGTGGCTCGTAACCGATTGGTTTCATTGGCGAACAGGAAATTTACACAGGCAAGTTCCTGATGCATTTTCTAAAATTGATCTCTCAAGCACCTTCTTTTTCTTGGGAATTTTGTTAAGTGTCGATGTTTTAGATCTTGCCAATCTTTTAGACCGCTTAGCTATTTGGTTAGATACAACCATCGATAACGTTCCCTTAATTGCTACTTTAATCGGATTATTCTCTGCTGTAGTTGACAACGTTCCTCTCGTAGCAGCCTCTATGAGCATGTATGGCATCTTACAGCACCCTGTCGATTCACAATTTTGGGAATTAGTTGCTTTTTGCGCAGGAACGGGGGGAAGTATTTTAATTATTGGTTCCGCGGCAGGGGTCGTCTACATGGGATTAGAAAAAGTAGACTTCTTTTGGTATATTAAACGGATCAGCTTGCCTGCTCTTTTAGGCTATGCTGCAGGTATTCTTACCTACCTATACCTCGAAGGATAACACAATATTTAACATGAACATTAAGATCGCCTTCGGCGACAGGATATGAGCAAATGACATTTGTTCTACATCCTGTCGCCGAAGGCGATCTTGCTCATCCTGTTTAAAAATTTCGTCCAACATCCCTATGTAATTTCAGTGAAGTTACTTAGGAGCTCCCAGAGAGCACAAACGATTGTTTACATTTTAAAATCAATCCACATTTTATAAGTGATGGTATAGTGTTAGCTTTCGCTATGGAATTTGGCTCTTTGTGCCTCAACACTGGTTTTGGCACTTATTCTGCTGTAGAGTTCCCCCCCTAGATAACCTGTCAAAGATAGCAGCAGGCTTGCTATTTCTTTTGGGATGATTGTCACTGGCATCCACTGGAAAAGTACAAATCCAGCAGCACCAAGCACAACCGCACCTGTAGCTGAGTAAGGGTTACCCGAACGAATAAAAAGAGCTGCAAAAACTGGAACAAACAGGCAGCTGACAGAGAGTTCATAACTAATAATCAAAATACCAACCACATTACTGAAGAAAAACGATCCAAGCAGCGCCAAACAGCCAATTCCACAAGTAATAGCCTGGGAAACCTTAACTCCATTTTTCTGCGTAGACCACTTAAAGTTAAAATCTTGAGCGATATTTGAACTGATCGCATTCATTAAAGAGTCAGCAGTAGAAATCACTGCAGCAACAATCGCACACCCAAATAATGCAGACAACACAGGCGTTGTCTTGGCCATCAACACCGTCATTAAGACGCTAGAACCTTCAGGAATGTGCAATCCCATCGCTTTACCTAAAATGCCATAGAACACCGGAATGGCACATACAAGGATAATACATAACGCCGAGCAACCACTTGCCCAGGAGACCACTTTACCCGATTTAGCAGCAAAGCAGCGCTGCGCCATGTCTTGTTCGATCACCATGAATAAAAGGGGCATGAGAAGCCATCCCATGACTTTGTTTTGATCAAAGTCAAATCCCTCCCCAGAACCTACATAAGTCATTTGTGAAAGAAGCGCAGGTTCTGACCAGACACTGTAAACAAAGCAAGCCACAAAGACAGAAATAAAGAACAACGCCTGAATAATATCCGTTGCAACAACGGCTTTGAGGCCACCTGTAACGGTATAAATAATTACAATTGCCCAGAAAGCGGCAAAAATCCAGTTTTGAGTTACACCTAGGCTAATCAGAAACTTTTTGGATGCAATCACCTGTGCAATCAAAATCATAAAAAGAGAAATGATCGATAAAATGGAAGCGACCTTTTTTAGACGTACCGACTGATAAATTTCTTCAAACAGCTGTGCAATCGTAGAGACTTTGAATTGTGACAGTCGTTTTCCAATCCCAGCAGCCAGCAGCAGTAATCCAAGACAAGCGCCCAAGGGGTAAAATAGCACATACCATCCATAGCGGTACGCCTCTTCGGCTGAACCTAAAATCAATCCACCGCCAATCTGTGTTGCAATCAACGTCATTAATAAGGGAAAAAACCGTATACCTCTGCCCGCTAAAAAGTAATCGTCTTGTGTGGATAACTTTTTGGCAGCTCTATGCCCGACAACCAAGCAGATTGCTTGAAGAACAAATAGCGCAATGACAAACACAGAAATATTCATACACCCTCAATAAAAGCACAAAAAAAGTTATAACAAGTAACAATTTTAACAAAATAAAACAATAGAAGCAATTTATTTTAAAACCTTCCAAATGTGTCCCCTTGGAACCAAGAGGCGCAAGCATTCCTAAAAAGAAGACCCTATACGCAACTATAGTCTACTACACTGTCGGAGGCTGCGCCTCCGCTGGGCTGTAAAACTTAATATTTGGGAATTGTAAGGGGGGACTACCCTCCCCCCCCCCTTTTTTAGAACAAAAGGCGATGCTACAATGATAATACGACATTTCTACTTTGCGCCAACACTGTAGGCTCAAAATAGAAATGTCGTATTTGGCTTTACAAAATGTTTTAATAAAGGGATTGAACAAGCATGTTCAATGTTCACTGATCACACATGTAAACAAACATTCTCTCTTACTCCCGGAGAATACCGATTGATAGCCCACGCAAACCAGAAGTTCCAGATCAGGTATAAAATTAAAAGCGCGAGAGACTCTTTTTCACGAAAAGGATTAATACTACTTTTTTCTTGAGCGATGAGTTCGAGGCGTTTGAGATTAAAAGCAAACTCGCCCTGTTCTACTTGCAATGCGAAGATCTCTGGATCCTCAGAACGCGATTCGTTAGCCCATTCTCTGATAAGATAATGCTGCCACCCTTTTAACAGCTGCGCATGCTGCTCCATAATCGTATCGCTGAGCGGTTCTGAGATGTAATCCTCCACAATTTCTGCCTCCGAAGGGAAAAGAATGGCATCAGCTGCCTGTGGAGGGGTTTGACCATAGGTATAGTTATCGTATGCATAGCAGAAAGCAAGTGCAGGAAGTAACCAGGAAGCTCTAACGGCTCCATCTCTACGGCAAAGAATTAATATCGAAATCAGAATTGCAAAGAGCAGCCATGCACGTTCAAAAGCTGGTAATTCAAATGCTAGAATATTCCAGGAGCGCCGCAGTTTCTCTGTTGCTGAGCGATCCCGATGTTGTGTGATGACTTGATATTCATCGCGTATTTGCGTTTGTTGAATCCGGGGAAGATCCTGGAAGCGTTCTTGATTGCGTTGTAGCTTTTGCTTGATTTCTGGAGAAGCAGTTAGGGTTTCGTCGCCCATCACATGATGGTACAGCAATGCTTTGGTTTTGTAGTTAAATAGTTCTCCGAGAAAAGGATAGCCAGCGTTACTCATCACGATTGTAAAAGCGATGCATAGTTGTAAGATCGCAAAAATGCGAGGAACTTTTGAGGGAGTGTTTTTCATGCGAACTAACGTTTGTAATATTTTGCATCCAGGATACGCTAGCGCAGGATTTTTCTCTTTCTTTTTTTAAAAAAAATAACACCTTCCGGAAAGAGCTTGCATGAATTCATCTCTTTTTGTATTGTGTTACTTACCTTATGGGGGTTTAGCTCAGTTGGTAGAGCATCTGATTTGCATTCAGAGGGTCAGGAGTTCGAATCTCCTAGCCTCCATTTCTAAGTGATTGTTATCACATTCTCCGCGGTTATAGCTCAGTTGGTTAGAGCGCGACACTGATAATGTCGAGGTCCCAAGTTCAAGTCTTGGTAACCGCACACACTTTGCGCCCGACCCGTTCCAGTCCTATTACTCGTGCCAATGTTACACACCAGCTTCCGCCCTTTCGAGTCTGTGAAAAATACCCGAATAACGCATCAAACGACTGCGAAATGTCATTCTATGCATCTTATTCCTTGGTCGTAGCATGAACTACGACCGTGTCATAATCTGCATAGCCTGCCACTTCTCGTCAGTTTGCCGCATTATCCGTTCAATTTTCACAGCCTCTTCGAGACGATTGCATAAGTGACAGGAAAGTATTTTAAACATTTTCAGACGATACTTTCATCTGACCGCGAAGCGATAAATAAGCCACGCAAGTGGCAACAGCATTTAGCCATGGGTGACCGAACAAAGTGAGGAAACCCATGGAACACGCCCCCCCCTAGACCAAGGAGCCACAACGTGGCGACAGATTGCGTACAACGATAATTTCTGTCGCCACTTGCGTGGCTTAGTAACCGCTTCGCGGTTTAGATAAAAACATTAACAGCTAAAAGGCACCATCTAAAAACGGTTAAAATAATATATTTGCACTCATGCAATTGTCTCTTTCGCGCACGGGCAGGGGAACGAGATATATTTATACGATTGAGTAGAAAGGAGTCACTGTTGTGACTCCTTCCCGTGATTAGATTAGAAATCGATAGTACTTGATAGAATGAGTCCGCTGAAACTCACGCATCCGCGTTGTCTTTGTGGATTTTTGTCTTCCGTTAACGGTGGATTTTCTACTTGCAGGGTTTGAAAATCTTCGAAACGATTTTGCTTAAAGAAGAGATGATGTTCCCAACCTATGCTTGTTGTCCAAGCGATGGTGTTATCGCAAAAACAATTAATCCAAGATAATCCTAGAGCCAAATCTGTTACCGCACAGCATGCGCAGAATTCATCTTTTTGCTCTAGATCTCTTAGGGGTGCATCCCCAGAAGCACCAATTCGATACGAATCTTCTGAGTCAACATCGAATTTACCGTATAACACTGCTGCTGCTGCCTTACCATAAAGACTTAATCCACAACCTAGTTCCCACTGAGAATCTAATCCTCCACGCAATCCTGCACCTGTAAAGTCAGATTTCAAATGCTGATTCTGCAAAGAAAAGTCAACACCAATGTTAGGATCTGTTCCAAATGTATTAATTTTAAAACTTTGGTTAATCCAGGCAGCGCGTACTCCGATATGAGGACGCAATGTCACGCAATCGGACATGCAAAAGATACGACCGAGCTCAATGTCAACGGTATCGAGTGAAATTTTCCAATGAGCTTCTACATCCCGAATGGTCGTAACTGAACCAGTATTGTAACCGGCAAATCCCCACGCTGGAGTAAACACACTGTCTTCTGTTGCACCAGGAACAATTTGCCCTCTTGGTTCAGTGTGCGTGCGTGTATGCGTATTAAAGTGGGTCCAGGTTAAGGCGACGCCCCAACAGTCACATGGTAGATTATAAGCCAAAGTAAATCTATAGCCCATATCCCATTTTGGATGGATGTTTTTTACACGACTCTGAATTTCAACTCCTGTTGGATCTTCAGTGGAAGTGGCCGTAATGTCGCTAATCGTTCCATAGGCAAGACCATCTTCACAGACTCTCCAAAACAGAGAGTCGGAAGAAAAAGACCAGTTGTTACATGGTTGTAGGGCTGGAAGAGATCCCAGTGTTGCTGTGCAAGCAATCAAGGTATATATAAACTTCATAGTCACTCTTTGGTTCATGGTGTAGGACGAACTTACATCAAAAGTAATTTTTGTTCATCTTATTTTTAAAAATCCAAGTTTGCTCCTAATACAAGACCCCTTACACATAAAGGAGAACGAAAAAAGGGCATTAGTTTTTCATGTGTATCATCTATGTCAATGATGTCAACAAACTGATTTTGGCCAAAAAAGTGATGCTGCTCCCATCCGACATGTAATGTTAACCAGGTACAAGAGTCACAAATTGCGTGTATCCAACGTAGACCTACACCTGCATCGATAATCATGCGACAGGCAAAAATACGATCATCCACATGGTTTGTTTCGTTAACGATAAAGTTAGAACCATCTGTGCGTACCCAGAATTTTCCACCTAGCACAGAACCAGCAAAATCCCCGTAGAGGTATGCCTGACAACCTAAATGCCATTGTGTGTTCAAACCAACTCGTAGACCAACTCCTTCAAAATCGGATTTCATGTGCATCTCTTGAATCGATCCTACCGTTCCCTGCTCGATGCCGCTGTAGTCTATGCGGTAACTTTGATGCACCCAAGCAGCACGTATTCCGACGTAAGGCTTAACCGTGAAACAAGAAGAGAGGTCTATAGGTGTTCCAAGAGCAACATCAATGATGTTAAGTCGCAGTTTCCAATGAGCAGATGTATCATCAATAAACAGGAGATCCTCTCCCCAAGCAGGTGTGAAAAAAGTGGCACTCTCTTCATTGGCTACTTGCACTTCTCGATGTTCAGAGCGTGTATGTGAATTAAATTGAGTCCATGCGACAGAGAGATCCCAACAGGAACATGGTAGAGCATATGCAGCTGTTAAACGAAAGCCCCTCCGCCAATCAAAGTGTGGCTTTTTGACGCGTGATTTGACTTCTGTCACATCAAGTTCTTCAGAAACGTGGGTAATTGTTCCGTAGTCAAGACCATCTTCACACGTGCGCCATAACAAGGCATCTGCATTAAAACTCCAACAGGTCTCTTCGGCTGTTACACATTGATGAAGAGTTATAAGTAAAACGAATAGAAATTTGAATATATGGTTCATCACGATATTGCCTAATTTTTATAAAAAAAAGAGTTAGGATTGCGATAATGAACTTAAAATTTAAATCTGTCAAGGCTCTTGGCCGCTTGAGGGCTCCAAAAATGAAATTCTGACGACAAAAAAAAATGGGACCTCTTTTGAGTTCCCATTTTTCTTTAAGACAAGGCGCACTCTCTAGATTAGAAATCTAGTCTTGCTGAGATTGTAACGCCTTTTACGCATAGGTTTCCACGATGAGCTTGTGGATTTTTAATTTCTCCTACTCCAGGGGTAAATACAACATTATCATCTAAAGCAACAAAATCTTCAAATTGGTTTTGTCCAAAGAAATAATGGTGCTCCCAACCCAACTGCAGTGTCAATCCAACAGAGTCACAGCAGAAATTCTGCTTCCAGCGTAGACCTAAACCAGCATCTGTCACAGCTCTGCAAGCACAGAAATCATCTTGTTGCTCTGGCTCAAAGAAATCTTCTGAACCTGGCACTAAAAACCACTCATTACGTGATTTTATATCAAAGTTACCATACAGAACAGCAATAGCAGCATTTCCATATAGACTCATGCCACAACCGAGATCCCACTGAGTATCCAATCCGCCACGAAGACCAATACCTTGGTAGTTGGACTTCAAATGTAAGTCTTGTAAAACAACATCTGCGTCAGTAGCCTGAACGTGCACTGTATTTTCGATGTTGTAGCTTTGACGAATCCAAGCTGCACGAACACCGATGTGTGGTCTGATTGTGATGCACTCGCTTAAGCAAAATGGACGTCCAAGTTCAATATCAACAACATCTAATTGCAGCTTCCAACGCGCTTCTGTGGCATCAATTCCATTTAGATCTGTGATGTTATAAATGCTTGCTCCATATGCAGGAACAAAGTAACTTGAAGTGCCTGTTTCAACATCACTTACGAAATTGCGATCGTAATGCGAACTTGAATGCGTATTGAAATGCATCCAGTTTACAGCCAATCCCCAGCAGTCGCATGGCAGCATGTAGCCAAAACCTAATCTAAAACCCACATCGTAATTTGGGTGCACATTTTTAACGCGAGAATCCACAGCTACGCCTAAAGGAGTTGAACCTCCCTCACTGACTGTTCTTACAGCTGTACCATACGCTAAGCCATCTTCACAGGCTTTTAAAATTAGGGCATCCGCTCTAAAGTACAAATCACCAACTGGTCCACAGCAATTTGTAGGGCCGCAGCGGTTGTCGTTTGAGTAGTCGTAGACAATTTCTCCGGCGTTGACAACGGCTGTTGTAGCAACGAGAGAGACTGCTAATGTTTTCCATAGTTTTGTGAACGTGTTTTTCATACGACCTTCCTATTTGGTTTTTGAAAGAAATTTGAACTTAATTCATTTTGATTTTTTTCGCATCTTTTTTCTGTGAAACTTAACTGAGGGGGTCTCAGAGTACTTGTACGTAACTTGCAACACATTTCCTAAGGACATCGTTTATATAGTAGCCAGACCGTCCCGGTCTGGTAAAAAAAAGGGATAACCAGGCTGAGACTGCCTGGCTACCTTACTAAGGAAAAGATGGTCCAAACTGTAAAAGCAAGTCATAGCTCTTAAAAATGAAAATTTCGAGGATAAAAAAAATGGGACCTCTTTCGAGGTCCCATTTTTTTAAGACACAACTCTTTCTAGATTAGAAATCTAGTCTAGCCGAGATTGTAATACCTCTTAGGCATAGGTGGCCCCGACGCGCTTGTGGATTCTTTATTTCTCCGATTGTGGGATTAAAAGCCGGATTGCCAGTGATCGCTGCAAAATCTTCAAATTGGTTTTGGCTAAAGAAGAAATGATGCTCCCAGCCCACTTGCAGTGTTAAACCTACAGAATCACAGCAGAAATTTTGCTTCCAGCGCAAACCTAAGCCTGCATCTGTAACGGCTCTGCAAGCACAGAAATCATCTTTTTCTTCTGGCTCAAAAAAGTTTGTTGAGCCTGGTAGCAGCATCCAATTATCACGTGACTTCACATCGAAGTTGCCGTACAACACAGAAATAGCAGCATTTCCATAAAGGCTCATGCCACAACCAAGATCCCATTGCGTATCAAGACCACCACGAAGACCAACACCCTGATAGTTAGACTTTAAATGAATCTCTTGTAATACAACTTCTGCATCTGTTGCAATCACATGAACACTGTTTTGGATGTTGTAGCTTTGACGAATCCAACCAGCTCGTATCCCGATGTGTGGTCTAACTGTAATGCATTCGCTTAAACAAATGGGACGTCCTAGTTCGACATCAACAACGTCCAACTGTAGCTTCCAGCGAGCTTCTGTCGCATCAATACCATTTGCTTCCGATAGGTTGAACGGAGTAGCTCCATGAGCAGGGGTAAAGTAAGCGTTATCTGATTCGTTAAAAAAATTGTGATCAAAGTGTGAACTCGCATGTGTATTAAAATGCATCCAGTTTACTGCCAACCCCCAGCAATCGCATGGGAGCATGTATCCTAAGCCTAATCTAAAGCCGACATCGTATTTTGGATGTACATTTTTAACACGTGAATTAATAAAAGTTGTTGGAGAAGCGCTTGTCGAATCTGTTGTTCGAGTAGCTGTCCCATATGTCAAGCCATCTTCGCAAGCTTTTAAAATGAGGGCATCAGCTCTAAAGTACCAATCGCCTAATGGTCCACAACATTGTGTTGGGCAGCATCTGTTATCGTGAGAGTAGTCGTAAACAACTTCTGCGGCATTAACAACGGTTGTTGTCGCAACAAGAAAGATTGCTACTGTTTTAAATAATTTCGCAAACGTGTTTTTCATAGGAAGTTCCTAATTTGGTTAATGGATGAAAATTTAACTTTATGCCTTCTTGATTTTTTGCACATCTTTTTTTTAATTAGAAATCTAATCTCGCGGAAATTGTGACGCCCCTTACACATAGATCGCCACGACGCGCTTGCCCATTCTTAACTTCACCAAGATTTGGAAAAAATGCAACAGGACCACCAATGTCAGCAAAATCTTCAAACTGGTTTTGACCAAAGAAGTAATGATGTTCCCAGCCTACTTGCAATATGAGACCGACAGTGTTACAACAGAAATTTTGCTTCCAGCGAAGACCTAAGCCTGCATCTGTAATGGCTCTGCATGCACAGAATTCATCTTTTTCTTCTGGCTCAAAAGAGTTTGTTGTTCCTGGGAAAAAGATCCAGTGTTCTCGTGACTTCACATCGAAGTTTCCATACAAAACCCCCAGTGCAGCATTTCCATATAAACTCATCCCACAACCGAGATCCCACTCAGTATCCAATCCACCACGAAGACCAACGCCTTGGTAGTTAGTCCTTAAATGAATATCTTGGACAACAACTTCCGCATCTGTTGCAATCACATGAACGCTGTTTTCGATATTGTAGGTTTGACGAATCCATGCAGCACGTATTCCTATATGTGGTCTAATTGTGATGCACTCGCTTACGCAAAAAGGACGTCCAAGTTCGACATCAATCACATCTAGATTGAGCTTCCAACGAGCTTCTGTCGCGTCAATTCCGTTTAATTCCACGAAATTGTACACACTAGCTCCATAAGCAGGAAAAAAGTAATTCCCTGTACCTGTTTCATTATCAAAAGCAAAATTGCGATCAAAATGGGAATTTGTATGCGTACTGAAATGTATCCAGTTTACTGCCAATCCCCAGCAATCACATGGTAGCATGTAACCAAAACCTAATCTGAAGCCCACATCATATTTTGGGTGCACATTTTTAACTCGTGAATTAATAGTAGCTGTTGGAGAAGCGCTTGTCGGACCTGTTGTGGTTACTGCTGTGCCATAAGCCAAACCATCTTCGCAAGCCTTAAGAATGAGAGCGTCTGCTTTAAAATACCAATCACCAACTGGGTTGCAACACTGTGTTGGGCAGCATCTGTTATCGGGTGAGTAGTCGTACACAACTTCAGCAGCGCTAATAACTGCTGTTGTCGTCATGAGAGAGACTGTGACTGCTACTGTTTTTAATAATTTCGTAAGCGTATGTTTCATAAGAGGAATTTCCTATTTGGGTTAAGGATGAAATTTTAAATTTATGCGGTCTGGACATTTTTCGCATCTTATTCTTGAAAACCTAACCTGTCCAACTAGAACAGCGTTCGACAAATTCGTAAAAATGGACGAAATGTGACAATTTCATAAGTCCAACCTTTGCCTTTGCCCGTGCCGGATTCCTAGGCCAGGCCGTTCGCGGCCTGAAAGTAACCAGGGCGTCCCGCCCTGCAAAGGCCAGGTTATCTTGTTTTGCTGTAAGCCTTTTCCAAGTAGGCAAGGCATCCTGGCCTGGTCGTTTAGCAGACCGGGACGGTCTGGTTACCTTCTTTTTTTTGCAGGGCGGGACGCCCTGGTTACTTTCAGGCCGAGGACGGCCTGGCTTAGAAATCGAGTACGGGCACGGAAAAGGACGAAAGGAAATTTTGATGGGAAATTTTAGGGGGAAAAAAATGGGACCTCTTTCGAGGTCCCATGATCTTTAAGACACAATTCTCTTTCTAGATTAGAAGTCTAATCTAGCTGAGATTGTTACACCCTTGATGCAAAGGTCGCCGCGTTGAACTTGTGGGTTCTTCACTTCGCCGATTGCTGGATTGAATGTTGTTGAGCCATCTAAAGCAACAAAGTCTTCGAATTTGTTTTGGTCGAAGAATAGGTGGTGCTCCCAACCTACTTGGAGTGTCAATGCAACTGAATCGTTGCATAGGCATTGTCTCCAACGGAGGCCGATAGATGCATCAGTAACCGCTCTGCAAGCGCAGAAGTCATCTTTTTGCTCTGCGTCGAAAGATGTTGCTGCACCAGCTGTTAATGTGTAAAAGTTATCAGATTCCACATCGAAGTTTCCGTAAAGAACGGAAGCTGCAGCTGTTCCATATAGGCTCATGCCGCATCCGAGATCCCACTGTGTATCTAGACCACCACGGAGTCCAACTCCTTGGTAGTTAGCTTTTAAACGGATGTCTTGAACAACGGTTTCAGCATCAGTTGTAATGAGATGAACGCCATTTTCGATGTTGTATGATTGGTTGATCCAAGCAGCGCGAACACCAATGTGTGGACGAATTGTTAAACATTGGCTGATGCAAACTGGACGACCCAATTCGATGTCAACTACGTCTAAACGCAATTTCCAACGAGCTTCTGTGAAGTCGATGTTTGATGAATCACCGTTGTTAAAGTTTGTATTGCCGTAAGCTGGTACAAAGTAGTTGGTTGTTGTTGTTGTTCCAACAGTTGTTGAGCTGAAGTTTCTATCGAAGTGAGATTTTGCGTGTGTATTGAAGTGTGTCCAATACAGTGCAAGCCCCCAGCAATCGCATGGAAGAGTGTATCCGAGACCCAAACGGAAACCAACGTTCCATTTTGGATGCACGTTTTTAACTCTAGTTTCAATTTCTGTAAGTCCAGTTGCCGAATTTGAGGAAGAAGAAACAGCTGTTCCGTAAGCTAGACCATCTTCGCAAGCTTTTAGAATTAGAGCTTCTGCAGTGAAATACAGATCGCCACCTGTCGAGCCACATGACACAGGGCAGCACGCATTGTAGTCGCAGTTCGAGTTATAAACAACATTGTTAGCACCGACAAAACTTGTCGCTGCTACAAGAGAGACCGCCATTGCAGCCCACATCTTTTTCAGAGAATACGCCATAAGGGAATTTCCTTTGTTATGGGTTAACGAAGGTCAAGGTATCAGGACGAAATATTTTCTTCATCTTTTTTTTTCACTTTTCTTAAAAATAACCCAAATATCGCTCAAAACTATGTCTCAACAGGCCTCTCGAAAATAAAGTTAACATTATGAAAATAAGATGTTTACGTTTCATCTATCTTCTTTTTTTTATTTTTTGAGATTTTTTTTCATTCAAACGCATTTCTGATCGATTTTTTCAGAAAAAATTGATTTCTGATGTCAAAGCGGCTCAAAATTTCGCGAAAATGGTGTAAAAAGCCCCTCGCTCACGCTAAAAACGTATAAAAAAAAGAAATCATTCTCCTAGTCATACTGTAAGAGCGTTTTTTCTTTGCATTTTATCGATCTTGTGTGAATAACCCTTATTAATAGATGCGTAAAGTTTTTCCTTGCAGAAGCATCTTTCCTTTTGTAGTATCAACGACACAACAAACACCCTTAATAAGGAGCGATCTCATGTCTCAACAATACCAATTGCCTAAGCTTCCCTATAGTTTAGATGCACTAGAACCTGTTATCAGTGCTGAAATCATGAATTTGCACTACAACAAGCACCATCAAACCTACGTCACTAACTTAAATAAAGCCTTACAGCAATATGAAGAGGCGCAACAGAAAAATGACGTCGCGGCAATGATTGCGCTTCAAGCTGCGATTAAATTTAATGGGGGTGGTCATGTAAACCACAGCATTTTCTGGACAAATTTATCCCCTAAAAATGCGGGTGGAGGCCAATTGCCTCAAGGTGAACTAGCTGCAGCAATTAATGAAGACTTCGGAAGCATCGAAAAGTTGATTGAGCAAATGAGTGCCAAAGCTGTGGCAATTCAAGGTTCAGGTTGGGCGTGGCTTGGATATAATACGACTGCCTGTCGTTTGGAGATTGTTACTTGCGATAATCAAGATCCTTTAAGCACGAAGGGTTTTGTTCCTTTATTAGGGATTGATGTTTGGGAACACGCTTACTACCTTCAATATAAGAACGTGCGCGCTGACTATGTCAAATCGATTTGGGACATTGTCAACTGGAAAAACGTTGCAGAGCGTTTTCAAGCTGTTGCAAAACCTGTTGCCGCTGCAGCGAGATAGAAATAAGGACGTAATGAGACGATTGCATAAGTCCCGTCGTCCTTTTCCGTGCCCGTGCCCGATTTGCTAAAGAGCCACGTAAAATTTAAATATTTTTACGGTTTACGTCATTTTTTAGCGAATCGGGCACGGGCACGCTCACGCATCCTATTACCCATAAGTCCCGTTTTGATGTTTTAGCATATGTTTGAGTGGTAAAAAATCTCTAATAAGTTTTTGATAATAAGAAAAATTATTGGAGATCATTATGAGCTGGATTGAAGTAGAA
>JACDHD010000087.1 GCA_013821265.1 Parachlamydiaceae bacterium
GAAGATGTAGTGTCGAAAAAAAAACAGAAAAATGCGTATATTTTTGGTTTTTAGACACTTATAAAACTACAAGGGGTGAACTTGGGTCTGTGTCTCTCTGGTAAAAAAACAAAACGAACACTATTGGGAACGAGTACGTCTCCTCAACTTATAGTCCGAACGGGAAGAAGAGTTGCAATTGCACAAGGTTTGCTTGCATAGGAAAGTTGTGGGCATACACGCGACGGGCATACTCAAGGCTTAAGATGGCATCACATTCAAACAAATAGCTATAACGCGCACCAATGTCTATAGAACGGTGACGCACAGATCCGTACCCTTTGAAGTGCTTGTGGGGTGATAAATTCTTATTTCCCAATCCACATAATGTGTGAAGGAAGAGATGCAATTGCTGCTGTTCATTCCACCAGTTGCGTTCCCAATTCCAATCTCCACGCAACCACGGTTCTCCGTGATCCCCCTGTCCCACACCAGCAACCGCCCACCATCGTGAACGCCAGTAAGGACCTAAAGAAGCTTCCCTACCTACAGCAACGTGTAATTCAGCTTCGATTTCGCCATGATGAAAGGAACTAGGATCACGCACACTGTGCTTAAAAGCCTTTGTGATGGTGATACCTGGAGTCAACGTGAAGCAATCGTCAACAATATCATTTAGCATGCGGTAGCGCAAGGTAAGCCGCAGATTGTCGCAAGCAAAATGTTGACGATGTGTATCGGCTATTGTCCCTTCAATTTCGGCACTATAGTTTGAACTATAGTTAGAACGGACAAAAGAAGCTCCGAGCGTAAAAAAGTTGTCGTTAGCGTGACGAAAAATGCTGCCGTTTGGAGTCTGAATTTTCCGATAAGATTGAAAAAGATAAGTAGCCCGAGACTCTATCATCAGGTCTTGGCCTAACCATGGAGCCAATTCCGTCGCAGAAAGAGGAAGGACAGCAAGTAATAGAGCGATCCAAACTCCAAGACACTTCTGCATATTACAAACCTTTCGCAGATAGAGCACGTTCCGCTTCTAAAGCGGCCATGCAGCCCATTCCTGCTGCCGTAATCGCTTGGCGGTATACGTGATCCTGAACATCCCCAGCAGCAAAAACAAGGTCTACATTCGTCTGACAGGTACCGGGCTGCACTTTTATATATCCGTTATCATGGAGCGAAATTTGTCCTTTTAGGAATTCGGTGTTGGGAGTATGCCCTACTGCAAAAAAGACACCCGCTGCTTCATGCTCGGTTGTTTGATTTGTTTTATTATTGAAGATGGAAACGCTGCGCACGACATCATCTCCTTTCACGTTTACAATTTCGCTGTTCCACAACACTTTAATTTTGGAATGTGCTAGAGCGCGATCCTGCATGATTTTTGAAGCGCGTAATTGATCGCGTCTATGCACGATGTAGACTTTACTAGCAAATTTAGTAAGGAAAAGCGCCTCTTCCATTGCAGTATCGCCTCCACCAATCAGGTAGAGATCTTTATTGCGAAAAAGAGGCATTGCTCCATCGCATACAGCACATGCCGTCACGCCGCGCTGCCAGAACTCACCGTCACGTGTTCCTTGAATATCTAGACGTTTTGCGGTAGCTCCAGTGGCTATAATAACCGAGTCAGCATGATACTGATGTGTTTTTCCTTTGATGAGATAAGGATGCCTAGAGAAATCGACTTCCTCTACATCTTCTGTAAGAATCGTGGTTCCAAAGCGTAGAGCTTGTTTGCGAAAATTATCCATCAGTTCAGGGCCTGTGACACCTGAAGGGAATCCTGGATAGTTTTCCACATCTGTTGTTGTCATGAGCTGCCCACCGGCAGGTCCAGAAAAATACCCTTCGAATAAGACAGGTTCCATATCGGCACGTGCCGCATAAATTGCAGATGTGTAGCCTGCTGGACCTGATCCAATGATGACGATTTTGGCGCGTTTCATGAATATCCTCTCTAAAATAAAAAGGATAATCATACAAGATCAGGAATATGGTAGCAAGACCGGGACAGCCTTTCGCTTTTTTCGCTTTTGGAGTGCGGGACCTTGGTCCCGCTTTCATAACATCGCCTAGGCGCTATTGTTTAGAAATTGTGTTACAAAGGATTGTAAATACCCTAGATGGGTCGGCAAGCCGACCCTATGAAAGCGAGACCAAGGTCCCGCACTCCAAAAGCGAAAGGCCGGAACGACCTTGCTACTTTAAGGAAATATATTTTACCATCTTATTTAACAAATCATTAAAACATAAATAATGATTTACATTAAAATCATATTTTGATATGTTTCTATTTTTAAATTGGAGTAATATGAGAGAAGTTACTTTTATGCATCAAATGTTGGTTTTGACCACAATGACCGGGATCTACCTATTATCAAAGACATCTACAGCTCAAGCAGCATGGACAAGCGCACAACCAACAGCACTTGCGGCAAAAGTTTTGGCCATTAAAGGAATTGCTCTTCTCGCTATAGCCGCGACAGGCTATCTCGTTTGGCATGGCGCTGAAAAATTAGGTAGCCACTTCAAAATGGAAAGACTAAACATTGAAATATTACAGAAGACTTCGGCACTGGCCTTTGCTGCAGTAATATGCCTTGTAGCACCAGCGATCTTAGGAATAAATGTGTTTGCCGTGGGTTATGCAGCTCTTGCAATTCCTCTTGTGATGGAAGGACATCAAGCAACGCAAGGCCAGGGAAGCTCCAATTCCTTCATAGCCACTTTGGCTCCCGTAACATCTGTTTCAGCTGAGACATAAATTTAAAGCAATTGCATAAGTTCGAAAGAGCAGTCGTAACCCTCTAGCTGCTGCCCTTCGTGCCCGATTTGCTAACAAGCAAAGTACACAAGATTGATTATTTAATCTTTTCCCATTTTTTAAAAATTTAGGAATCGGGCACGGGCACGGAAAAGGACGACAGGACTTTTGCAATCGTCTCAATTCGTTCACTTGCACCTTTTGCCCCAATGCCTCATAATAAATAAGTACCTATTTTTAAGGAGGTAGACAACTCAAAGAAATGAAAGGATTTTTTCGTAAACTTTTTAACATCTATGCCGGTGAGGAAAAAGCAGCTATACTCTTCGCGGTTTTAGGTTTTCTTTGGGCTCTCGGTGTCACCTCAGGTCAAAAATTTGCCGATGCACTCTTCCTGATACATATCGGCGCAGAATCACTTCCGATCGCTTACACATTCTCTGCTTGCGTCATGATGCTCATGGCTGCATTTCTGATCCAAGCCTTCAATCGCATCAGCGTCCAGCGCATCTTCATTACCGTACTGCTTACAGGAGCCCTTTTTTACTCTTTTGCCTACTTATCTATGGTCGCACATGCTAATACAGAACCGGTCTGGCTTTGGTTTGCTCTGAAAATTTTCGGTTCCGTCTTCTTTGCCATTGTCGTCACCTGCTTCTGGACCTTTATCGACCAATACTTCCATCTACAAGATGCCAAACGCCTTTACAGTCTCTTTTCCTCATCGATCTTTTTAGGCATCGCCACAACCGGTTTGATCATGCGTTCGGGCTGGATCGCCATCGAACAACTCACACTTTTCATCATCGTTCTACTTATTTGTGCCTCAGCCTGGATTCTCTACATCCTACCTCGATTGACTCCTGTATACGATGAAAGCAACATCGAAAGCTCCAGTAATTCTGATCAAAGCAGTTTCAGGGTCATGTTCCTTTCGATCTTGCGCTCGCGTTTTACCCTCTTTTTAATGGCAGGCAATTTCTTAACATACGTCTTGCTAGTGATCACAGAATATAGCTACATGTCGGCATTTGATCAGCACTTTGACCACGGGGTCCACCTGCTCTCAGGCGGTGAAGAGACTGCTCAGCTAACACTTTTTTTGGGAAAGTGCATTACAGCCGTCAGCATCTTCAATTTGATTTTCGGCATGTTTGTCTATAGCCGCCTTGTGCGTCAATTTGGGATTAGTAATCTTGTTCTCTATACTCCCATATTACTTGTCTTTATTTTCAGTGGATGGCTTATAGACACATCTCTGTTCTTTCCAGTCATGGGCTTCTTCGTTGTCGAAGGAATGCTTTACATCGTGGATGATAACAACTTCACGCTACTACTCAACGCGGTACCTTCCCGCATGAAGTACAAAATTCGCCTAATGATCGAATCGTTCTTTGAACCCACAGGAATGCTCATTAGCTCGATGCTGATCTTCTTTGTACCGATCAATAGCAAACTCTTGGGACTCATCCTCGCAACAGTTGCACTCATCGTTGCCTTTACGGTACGCAAGCACTATCTAAAAGCTATTTTTATCAATTTATCAGAAAACGCTATCCACCTTGAACACACATCGAAAAGTTGGTTCAGCTCATTAAACAAAAAAGATAAACGCTCCACAGAAAAGCGCTTGCTGTCCATTCTAGAACATAAAGATGAGCAAGCGCAGCTGTTTGCTATTGAAGCCTTAACCGATTTTGATGACCGCATTCTGCTACACCATCTCCTCAATCGCAGCGACACCCTTAGCACCCAATCAAAAATTGCCCTTCTCAATGCGATCTCCAAAGGCCATTTCGAAAACGATAGTCAACTGATCGATCGCTTGCATCAATGGCTTCTTCAGGTTCCCGATCCACAACTCAAAAGCGCCATTCATTTCTTTTTGGCAAAACAAGGATTGCTTCACCCAGATAAAATTCTGCAAGATTTAGATAGTCCAGATGTGTTGTTGCGTGCTTCCGCTATTATGGCTCTCAAGCGCTCATGGGCACATTTATCCCCTCAGGCAGCTACAGCAAACCGAAATGTTGCTGCTCAGTATCTGCAAGTGCTTTTGGATTCCCCTGATGAAGAGGACGTGTGCATGGGAGTCACCATTCTAGGATTTGATGCGCTTCCGCAAGACGTTGATATCCTTATTCCGTTTTTGAAGAGTCCATCGATCAAAATTGCACGTAGTGCCGCCGCTTCGATAGCTTTGATTGCTGACAAAAATAGCATCCGTTATGCCCCCACCCTAATCTCCCAATTGGAAGAAAGTGACAGCGAAATACGCCAATCTTGCTTGCGTGCGCTCGGTAAAATTGACGATTCCTCTTTAGTGAAGCCAGTCATCATCAGTAGCTTGCACTTTAGACCTAATGAACGACGTTTGACGGAAATTGTCTTGGCACAAATGGGATTAAGAACTGTTCCGATTTTGATGGCTATCATTAAGGACACGGGGATTCACGATCGCTGTCGACTATTGGCAGCGCGTACTTTAGGAAGAATCTCTCTGCCGCAACTACGAGCCCATTTGTACTCCATCGTTAACCAAGAAATCGCAGAAGCGTACTTCTATTTCTATCATGCCCATACGATTCAAGAACAACATCCTGACGTTAATCTGACGATGCTACAAAATGCCCTCATGAACAATTTTCACTCGATTATCGATTTCATTATTCAGGTGTTGGCAATTGCAGGTGAAAGCGAAAACAGCGAGCTGTTGTCTCGTTCCTTGCGCAGTCCTAATCCAAAAGTGCGTAGCCATGTTGTGGAGACATTGGAACGGACTTGTGAAAACAGAATTTTTCGTGCGTTGTATCCCTTAGTGGCCGATCTCCCTCATGCCGAAAAACTACACGCTTTTGAACGCGCAGGCCATAAAGCTCTTAGCCTTCCAGCATTGTTAGATTACCTGAGCGATTCTCCTAGCCAAGGCGACCGCATCATTGCCGCTGCACTTAAATATCAGTTGGATCTTCCAAATTGGCGTGAATCTCTGCGACAGCAGATGAAAACCCATGAAGAGGTCTTTCACCACTTTGCCTATGAGTTACTAGAAACATGAAAAAATTCACATTAATCGATAAAGCCTTTCTCCTAAAAAAGACGCTCCTTTTCGGAACTCTAGATTTGGACATCCTACTTGCCATCGCCGACAAGTTGCAGGAAATCACTTTTGTTGATGAAGAAACAATTTTTGGAGTTGGCGAAGAGGCGTTTCGCATGTTTTTTATCGTGCAGGGACAAGTAGATATTTGCGACGCCAATCATCAACACGTAACTATCATTGATCGCGATGAGTTTTTTGGCGACGAATCGATGTTTAATGAAAAACCGCGCGCTTACTATGCGATCAGCAAGGGGCATACCTCATTACTAGCACTCTCTCGCACGAATCTACTCACAATCATTTCCGAATGCCCTTCCGTTGCGATGGGTTTTTTACAAGCCTATACTTCCACAACATCTTTTAGACCGAGGAAGAACGGTTTATGAAAACATTATGTTCTCAGATTTTTCGACTCCTATTTACCCCCATTAGACCAAGGAAGAACGGCTTATGAAAACCCTACGTTCTCAAATTCTTCGACTCCTCTTTATCCCCATCGGTTTACTCCTCGTGCTGATTGCGGTACTTCTCTATCTGACAGGAGCAATCTATATCCCGATGTTCCTTGCAGCTGTTGCTGTAACAGTACTCCTTATCGTCCTATTTACGATCCTAAGCGCGGTGGTTTTTTCCGAAAAAATTCGAACTCCCCTACAACAAATTCAAGATACTGCCCTCTCCATTGCAGCTGAAGACTACAAAGAGCGCCTGCATGTCACTGGATCTCAAGAAATCGTCGATCTAGCGAGCGCTTTTAACACCTTGAGCGAATGTCTACAGGAAAGCTTCAATCGCCTACGCGAAAGTGCTGTGCTGCGCGAACGGATGTACGGAGAATATGAGTGTGCTTTGTTGTTGCAGCAACACATGCTACAACGCGTTCTAGAGAATGAACTATTTACACCGCTTCAGATACGCGCATTGACTCACACATCAGCCTCAACGCTAAACGGAGTCCTCTTAGACGTCCTTCCTCAAGCAGAAGGCACCGAACTCTCTTTATACGAGGCGCGCGAGCAAGGATTTATCGGCATCTATAATTTGCTGTTATCTCCCGATACACGCTCCAACACCCTCACATTGACGTTTAATCCTGAAGCAACTAGCTTTTCCTTTCAAACACATGACATGCCAGCTCCCCTACTATGGTCTACAGAACGTGCAGACTGGGTTTATATCTCTCAGGCAAAGCAAATATTAGAAAAGCATGACATCATTTTGCTCTATAATCGAGGCCTTGCTCTCTGTTTTAATGACACAAAAGGGATCCAGGACTGGTTTCAAAAGGTCTTAAAGCATTTTGCTGCAGAGGGTTTTGATCTATTCCTGACGATGCTGCAGCATGAGTTAAGTGTGTTAACCAAAAAGCACGCTGTCAGCCACGATATCCACCTCCTCTGTTTGCATAAAGAATAGGAAAACGACGAACTTTTCCGTGCCCGTGCCCGTGAGCGTGCCCGTGAGCGTGCCCGTGAGCGTGCCCGTGCCCGATTCCTAAAATCTTAGAATGAGGGATAAGGAAAGGTAAGATTAAAGGATGACCTTTGAGTGCTTTTTTTTAGCAAATCGGGCACGGGCACGCATCCTATTACCCATAAGT
>JACDHD010000028.1 GCA_013821265.1 Parachlamydiaceae bacterium
GGCACGCTCACGGGCACGGGCACGGAAAAGGACGATGGGACTTATGCAATCGTCTCAATTCGTCTACGTCCTTTGTCCTTTTCTAGAGCCCCCTTATTAGAAGTTCTTTTGGACGCGGTGGCGTTGGTAGTGGCGTTCGATGCCGTGAGCGACTTCTTCGGGGTCGTCGGTGATTTGGATCATGAGAAGGTCTTCTGGGGAGATTGTTTCGTGTTCGATGAGGGTTGTTTTGATCCAATCCATCATGCCAGACCAGTAGGAGGAGCCCATGAGGTAGATAGGAAAGGCGCGGATTTTGTGTGTTTGGATGAGGGTGAGGGCTTCGAAGAGTTCGTCCATCGTGCCGTAGCCGCCTGGGAGGAAGACATATCCTTGAGCGTAGCGGATGAACATGACTTTGCGAACGAAGAAGTAGCGGAAGTAGAGACAATATTTTTGGTCGATGTAGGGGTTTGCTGCATATTCCATGGGTAGATCGATATTTAGGCCGCAGGAGCTGCCGTTAGCTTCTTGGGCGCCTTTGTTGGCTGCTTCCATCATGCCTGGACCGCCACCTGTGATGATTGCGAAGCCTTTTGCGGCGATGCGTTTGGACACTTCGACACCCATTTGGTAGTAAGGGCTATCCTGTTTTAGGCGTGCGGAGCCGAAGATGGAGACGGAAGGTCCTAGATCGGTCATTGTTTCGAAGCCATCGACAAATTCGGAGATGATACGGAAGATGCGCCATGAGTCCGATGTGAGATCGTTGGAATCTGGTGCAGGGAAATTAATATTCATAGTGTAGGGGCTCTTGTTATGAGGAGTAAGTATAAAGAACAGTACCTTCCGTGCCCGTGCCCGATTTCCTAAAAGCCAAGCAAACAGGAATTTTTCTTTAGTCCTTACCGTTTCCTATCTCTCATTTTAATAATTTAGGAATCGGGCAAGGGCACGGTATCTCTTAAAATCTTTAAGTATTTTATGTACCTAATACACGAGAAATGATTTCTTGCATGCTTGTTTTCTTTTTATTGCCGTTAGCTAGTTGACCACTGGAGACCTCGTGAAGGTTTTCGATGGCGATGAAGGCGTGGGGATCTTCGCGGTGGATCAGTTCTTTTAGTTCGGCAAGTTGAAGACGTTCGGCGATAACATATAGGATTTCGCGTTCGTCACCGGAGAATCCTCCACGTCCATACATAATTGTGAGGCCTAAGCCCAGTTCATGGATGATCGCTTCTGCAACGGCTTTAGATTTTTTTGAGATAATGAGAACTGATTTTGTTTCGTCGAGGCCAACGATGACTGAGTCCATCACTTTAATTACGACCATATAGGTGATTAGAGAAAGTAGGGGAGTATGCCAGTCAGGAAAGACTAAGCCTGCTGCGGCAAAAATGAAAATATTGCACATGAGGACCACTTGACCAACAGTAAAGCCCAATTTTCTGTTGGCGATGATACCAAGAATTTCTGTGCCATCGAGGCAGCCACCATAACGAATAATCATGCCTAAGCCTATTCCTAGGATGGCACCACCGATCACAACAACTTCTAGGTTATCGCCAGAGAACTCCCAGCCGATCGCTTGATTAATGATAAGCAGAGAGCTAAAGAAAAAGATATAGGCGAACAGCATATGAAAAAGAAACACTTTTCCGATGCTGCGGTAAGCCATATAGAGAAAGGGTAAGTTTAGCAAAACGAAGAAGAAAGGAAAGTACTCTTTGTCTGTGAGTTGCCCTGCAATCATGGCGATACCGACAATGCCTCCGTCAATGATGTTGTTTGGTAAAAGGAAAACATCGATTGCAAATGCCGCTAAAAACGCACCAATGGCGATGGAAATATACCCCCAGATATGGGCAGCGAGTGTTTTGGTGGCTTGAGTGACGTGCATTGGGTATTCCTTTTCATTGAAGCGGCATTGTAGCGTTTCAATGCCATGTTGTAAAGGCCGAATCTAAGATCCTTTGCTCTTAAGATGTTGACTATCATTATGCAATGAATTTTTTTGCACTCCTTATGATTTCTCGATTGAAAGAAAAGAAGAAAAACGTTAGAGTCATACCGTTTTTAAGGGCGTATAGCTCAGTTGGTAGAGCGCCTGTCTTACACACAGGTGGTCATAGGTTCGAGTCCTGTTGCGCCCAATGTCCTTTTTTGTCTTTGCGGGAGTAGTTCAATTGGTTAGAGCACCGGCCTGTCAAGCCGGAAGTTGCGGGTTCAAGTCCCGTCTCTCGCGTTCATTTCTTTTCATTATTACGTGCATTCTTTGTGTCTCCTGTGGATCGCGAAGTCTAGATGACTTTCGCGACGACGGCGATGATATTGTTCGTTCTTTGACTAAAGAACTTAAAACGATTCATCATCGAGAAGATGCTGTTGTAGCAGCTCCCAAACTTAAGCATCTCTTCAACGACCTAGTCGATGTGATGCTAGCTGCTAGGGAACAGCAAAAAAAATCCAATTCATCAGACGAATCGCGCAAACATGAATTCTCTTTCAGCGACCAATTACGTGCGGAAATGAACCGCGTTTATGCGATTGAGGGCGTCCGCGAAGTTATCGAAAAGTCTCAGGAAGAAGCCCTTCATCGCCTTTAGGAAACGATTAGAAAAATTTCCGTGCCCGTGAGCGTGCCCGACTTGCTAAAAAAAACAACGTTTCCTCATTCTCAATCAAATATTTAGGTATCGGACACGGGCACGCTCACGGGCACGGGCACGGAAGGACGATAGCTGGAAATTTTCATCGCTTTTAGCACCGGCACGGAAAAGGACGATAGTAATTTTTCAATCCTTCGTTTTATAATAATTTGTTTAAAAAATAATCATCCTGTTAAGGTGAAATTAACATCAACAGGAGGATTATTATGTGGTTTTGGATTTCCTTAGCCGTCGTACTCGGCGTACTCGTTCTTTTTGCTATCGGCCTTTATAACCGCTTAGTAACATTGCGGAACCAAGTCAAAAATGCTTGGAGTCAAATCGATGTTCAACTGCAACGTCGCTACGACCTCATCCCAAACCTTATCGAAACAGTTAAGGGCTACATGAACTACGAAAAAGGCACTTTGGAAGCCGTTGTTCAAGCGCGCAATCAAGCATCTGCAGCGCGCGAAGCGATCCAACGCAGTGGTGGTCCAACAGAAAGCTCTCTTAAAGAACTCATGGGTGCTGAAACAGTCCTCCAAAAAGGCCTAGGCAGCATTTTTGCTCTAGCTGAAAATTATCCACAACTACGCGCTAGCGAAAATATGCAACGTCTTCAAGAAGAACTGAGTTCAACAGAAAATAAAGTTGCCTTTGCACGACAAGCCTACAACGATCAAGCGATGTTCTACAACACCGCTCAACAAGAATTTCCTGCAGTTCTAGTCGCTTCGATGCTAGGCCACCATCCAGTCGAACTCTATGAAGTGACTACCCCAACTGCCAGAGAAGCGGTAAAGGTATCCTTCTAAAATGGTCATGAACTTTTGGGAAGCACAACGTCGCGCCCGCAGACAAACCACAATCTACTTGTGTCTGTTTGTCATTATGACGGTCGTGACGGCTGTGCTCGCAGAACTCACCATGCGCCTCATCGCCGACGAAAGCTACAATCCGCCCTACCCTATTCTAGGGGGCGGATTCCTTATTGCTACCTTCCTCGTCGCTGGCTTTAACTACCTCCGATTTCGCTCAGGAGGCGGTAGCTACGTAGCAGAATCCCTCGGAGGTTACCCCCTGGATCCCTCCAATCCCCGCGAACAACAACTCTACAACATCGTGCAAGAACTTGCCGTTGCCACCTCCCTCCCAATGCCAAAAATCTACATTTTACCCGCCCAAGAAATTAATGCCTTCGCAGCTGGACTCAACTCCAAAGAAGCCGCCATCGCAATCACCGAAGGTGCCCTAAAAAAACTCAATCGCGACGAAATCCAAGGCGTAATTGCCCACGAATTCGGCCACATCTATAACTCCGACATGGTCATCAGCCTACGCCTCGCTGCAATGGTCCTCGGCTTCTTTTTCGTCCTATACATCGGCCTGAGAATCCTTCAAGGGGCCGGATTCCGACGTCGCGACGATAGTGGTGGCAAAGGCAACCCCATCCTCCTAGCCGCCATCCTTCTCATCGCCGCTGGCGCCCTAGCCTGGTTCATGGGCTCAATCCTAAAAGCTACTGTCAGCCGCCAACGCGAATACCTCGCCGATGCCTCCGCGGTCCAATTCACTCGCAACCCCTACGGCATCGCCAACGCCCTCCGCAAAATCGAAAATGACCAAAACCACGATATGCCCTCAAATGGCAGCGCCTACTCCCACATGTACCTCGAAGACCACACCAGCATCTTCGCCACACACCCCCCTATCCAAAAACGCATCGCCGCAATTCTGGGTGCAGATCAAAAGAGCGATAAGGGGGCTCTGCCCCCTTAACCCCCGCAAAAGGGCCGTGGGCCCTCTTGACACCCTTTTAGTGGGGTTTCTAAAGTGCTGAATGCCTGAAAGAAAAAGTTTTTTTATTTAGACAACTGCGTTGTCTAAACAACTTTTTCCTTCAAGCATTCAGCACTTCAATAATCCAAAAGGCTGTAAAGATCCCAAGCACTTCTGAGGTTAAGGTAGTAGAATCCTCTCCCTTTTAATCAACCCACAAAGCAGCAAGTTTTTTGGATAGATCAGTTTTGGCTACCATCTTTGATTATTCTTCATAGCTTAGGAGTAACTTAGAAGGTGTTTTGGTCGTTAACTTTGAAAAGAGATTTGGGTATATTTCTTGCTTCCTTTGGGAATTACGGAAGCTCTGAACGATTGGAAGAAAAAGTTATTTAGACAACGCAGTTGTCTAAATAGAAAACTTTTGCTTCCGATCGTTCAGGGCTTCAGAAAAAACTAAAAAGGGTGTCAAGAGGGCCCACGGCCCTTTTGCGGGGTGAAGGGGCAGAGCCCCTTCAAAAAAGCTAAAGATAGTCGGAGGCTATAGAGCGTTTGTCGTGGCTGTCGAGGACGTGGAAGAAGCGGATTTTGTTGAGGGTTGTGGGGGAGAGTTGACCGATGGGGATGTAGACGATTTTTTTGCCATAGCGTTGGGCGAAGGTTTTCATGAAGGTGCGAGGGGGTTTGCTGCCGACGTAGACGACGATAGGTTTTGGTGAGTAGTCGATGGCGGCCATGAGGAGAACTTCGGCTTTGGTGCGGCATTCGGAGTAGTCGTGGTCGGACCAGACGTCCATGAGGCGTCGTGGGGGTGATGACATCATGAAGCCGCCGTATTCGCAGCGGCTGATGCCTGGGCCTACGATATTTGAGGTGAGGGTTGTGGCGTATAGGGCCATATCTGATTCTTGTTGGTGTTCACCGATCCAGGTTGTTTTCCAGGGGTATTTTTCTTGGTATGGGGAGTCTTCATTGGGGGTATCTTCGTTGAAGATGACCACTACAGAGCCTACGCCGCCTGGGGGTTTGCCTTTGACTTTGACGTATAGGGTTTTGTCGTACCAGTGGCGGATTGTTTCGCGGATATCGATTCCCTCTTCGAGGCTAGTGGAGAAGGGGAGTGAGCGGCTGGCCTCTTCGGTGAGCACTTGAGTGCCCTTTTTCTTGAGGAAGTCGCCAAAGGTTTCGATGACTTTGTCTTCTGGGGGGTATGAGCAGATGCTGAAGCCACCTGGGGGGAGGAAACGAAATTTAGATTTATCCTGACGTCTTTTGTGGAATTGCGAGCTTTTGCGACCTGGTTGTTTGAGGTGGAAGCGGAACAGTTTCGTGTGTTTCCAGATATCGGCAGTAGAGAGATCTAGTTCGGGAAGACCATCCACGTTGCGCAGGTGTTGATATTCTGTGGCTAGAGCCCACGTTTCATAGGCGAAGTTGTGGTCGACACAGCCGCGAGCTGCTGCGAGAATTTGGTAGAGATCGGGCATCAGACGCTGCTGCATGAGAGCGTAGTTGCGAATGAATTTCATGATATTGCGCAGATTATAGCTGGGGAAGGGGAGTTCTGTGCTTTCCTTATATTTTTCGGCAGCTGCCTTGTAGAGATTGTATATGAGCTTTTGGCGATCTGGAGGAAATTCCTCTTCGGATTGGCGTAGCTGTTCATAGTGTGAGGAGATCCATCCAAATTCACCAAGGACTTCACGACACGATTCTCGATTGAGAGTGCACAGCTCCACAGTTTCCCTCTGGGCATGTTGTAGAGTAGGAAATCGGGAGCGGTCGACCTGCTGAAGAACATTATGGATGTGGGAGATGCCGCCAATGAAAAGGATGCGATCGTAGGAAAGAGAAAGTTCTTTTAGTCGGCGTGCCATGTACATTTCGCGATCTAGGTCTGCATCATTTTTAAGAGGCAGATTCGCCATCTCATAGCTTTCGTAATACTGCTTGAGGCCAATGCGTTGAATCGCATAGGGGTCAGGCATGAAATCGCGCATGTCAGGGTAGTAGTCGACATCAAGATCGATGCAGAAAGCCGGAATTTGTGCCTCTAGGGCACTACGTAGACCCTCAAAAGCCGCATCACAAGGCTCACTGAGGTAGTAGAGAGGCTGATGTGCTTGATCATAAGAAATCACCACGCTAATGTCCGGTAGACGCGATGCCGCATGCAGCAGTTTACTTTGCATCGTTTCAGCTAGTTCGACAGCAACACAGTCGGGCTTTAGCTTTTGAAACGCCAGACGCACCTGTGCGGCCATTTCCATGTTGTAGTGGACGATGGGCACAGCGTAGATATTGCCCTTTTGCACATAGAAAGCGTCGTTATTCATTGTCACATCGTATGTGAAAGGGCTTCGTCACCGAGAGTCATCAACACCGACTGGCGCAGGAGACCATCGATATTCGTTTTGTTACCGTTTAAGAATTTCATGCGTTTGGCAGCATAGCGAGCGATGTTGATGCCATCGCGGATTGTGTAGTTTTCGTGGTCGGCATGTGCTCGTTGGAGAAAGTTGATCACGTAGTCGACGATGTATTCATCGATAAACGGAAGGTTTTCGCGCAAGATACGGCGCTCTTCCTCAGCTTCAGGAAAATCGAGGTAGATTTGTGGCTGTAGGCGGCTGTGGATGTATTCGGGAATTTCGAACGTAGAAGAGTCGTCGTTCATTGTGACGCAGATGCGGAAGTCTGGGCTGGCGGAAACTTTTAATCCAGCAACAATCGATTCGATATACCGACGCGTATCGAGAAGTGGTGCAAGGGAGGCCCACGATTTTTCACTCATGCGGTTAGCTTCGTCCAAAATGCAGACGCCACCGCGAATCATGGCTGTCACAAGCGCAGAGGCGACGTAGCGGATGCCGCCGGATTTATCTACGACCGGAGTAATCAAAAGATCTTCTGGTCGCGTATCCATCGTGCATTGGAAGATGTAGACCGGCTTATTTAACTTTTTAGCTGCTGCGTATGCTAGAGTCGTTTTACCTACTCCAGGTTTGCCGATGAGTCTTGGATTTAACGGAATGTCGTTGGCATCGATAACAAGCCAAGCGGCTAGAAGTTGATCGAGCACATCGCGTTGACCCACCCAGGAAAAATTGAATTCATCGGGAAAGCCTAGTGCAATCTCAACGCCTTGGATATTAATGCGGCTTTCGTGCTCGCTTGGAGGAGTATATGTCATAGAAGACTCCGATAGTTAAGGGATCTTTGCTTTGTCAGATCCATAAAGAAGACCCGCCATCGCAATATTTTCACGTGCATTAGGAAATAGAGCGACTAATTCCTCTAATAAGGTATCTACTTTTTTACGCATCGATGTCTGACCCACTGGACAGCGACAGGTGATGCGCATAAACTGATGCTGTTGCGCAAAAGTCCGAATATCTGCTTCAGCAACGTAAATTAGGGGTCGAATGATGGTGACTCCGTAATCTTGCATCTTTAATTTAGGTAGATTACCTGCAAACTCAGCCTTATGCAACAAATTCATTAAAATTGTTTGTGCATTGTCATCGCGATGATGACCAAACGCAATGGTCTCTGCTCCAACACTCTTACACGCATCAAAGAGCAAACGCCGTCTCTCACGCGAACAGCTATAACATTCTAATGTTTCAAGCTTCTGAGTAGACTCACATGTGATGAAATTAACATTCAACTGATCGCAAATGCGCTTCAAATAATCGGTGTTGACTCCAGCACCACACGAAAATTCCCCACTAACATGCACAGCATGAAGATTGAAATCGGAAAACCCACGTCCCTTAATGGCATGCAAAAAAAATAAAAGCGCTAAACTATCTTTACCGCCACTCAATGCAATGGCTAAATCCGAGACATTTTCAAGCATTTTAAAATCAAAAAGCGCTTTCCGCACCATGCTCTCTAAACGCTTGCCAAGTCCACTCCAAGGAGGCTGCGCTATAGGCACCTGCATGGGTTCTCCTTTAATTAAAATATGCAAATAGGCTATACTGCTACATATTCATAAGTCAAGTTTAAGAATTAAGTAAGGATTAAGTAAGAGGAGTTTATGGCAGAAAAGACAGGAAGAAATGATCCATGCCCATGCGGCTCAGGTAAAAAATACAAGCAATGTTGCCTAAAAATGCCAACAGGCAAAAAGAAATTTACTGCGACCAAAATCACGCAGCAAAAACCCCTAGACCTCATGGAACGCACCTACGGCGCCCTAGCCAAAAGCCAAGAAGCCCAAGCTCAAGCGCAAGAAGCTGCAGGCAACAATGAATCGAAAGAATAAAAAAGAGTCAGTTGCAGAACTATTCTTTTTGTTTTTTACCACAGAGACACAGAGGCACAGAGCAGCACAGAGAGCGAGTGGTGATTGGCAGCCTTAATGTGTTCTATGTAATGCTTTTCTAACTTTTTTAAAAAGCTGAGGCTTTTTAAAAACCAGCATTCGCATGGGCTTACGCCCACGCGAAGTATTTTTTATCTTACTTGTTACGTCGTTACCAGATTCGAGGATATTCATTAACTAATCCTAACTCAAGTAAGATACTGGAAAGTGTTCATACGTTGCTGAGAAGTTACACATCATGGATTTACACAAGACCCTCAAAGGTCTTTAGAACAAACACGTTTTTTGCGAAGCAAAGTAAATGCGAAATTGTCGCCCTACAATTTTGCCTTGGCTGGTTTTTAAAAAGCCTCAGCTTTTTAAAAAGATTTCGAAAAGCCTATCACCATTTTCCTGAGGGCTACAAAGCTTCCTCTCGCTCTCTGTGCTCCTCTGTGCCTCTGTGTCTCGGTGGTAAAAAAAAATAAAACGAACAGTTCTGCAACTGGTTCTTAGTTTGGTACAACTTTGCGGTAGGCGCTATCAGAGTTAATCAACCGCGACACAGGAATTTTAAACAACTTTTCATTCTCTTTCAGGTAAGGCAAAATTAAGTCCCAATCGTGAGTCGTCATGTCCGTAAATTTCCCCCCATGAAGCTGGTTTAGAGCCACTTTTTGAAGCGGATCCCTTATATAAATCGCTCCTCCGGAAGCTAAGGACAGTAGGTTGTTGCCAGGATAGGGTGTAGGAAGATCTATAATTTCGTGGTTATCGTCGAAGGCAATGCCATTGAGGATCGCAAAGCCCCCATCGTTTAATGGATTGCCTGCCATAAAAGATTCTGCTAGGTAGTCGAGGCATGTCCCATTGATCACAACTTTAGGACTCCCCACGGCATTAATCAGAGGGCGACCTGCCGCATTGCCGCGAACAAAAACTTTGCCCCCTTTGGCTCCATACAGAAAGGTTTGCCCCACGTCACCATAGATCACTAAAGTTCCAGCATTAAAAATTTGTGCAACTTGATCCTGCGTGCTGCCGTGAACGCGGATGGTGGCTCCGTCGATGCCAGAGGCTAGATAGTCCCCAGATGCACCGTACACATCGATCGTGACCTCATGCGAGTTTGGACCTAGACCATTGCCGATGAAGCGATGGCCTTGGCAATTGTAGATGATAAGGTTATTATGACCTTTTTTGACTAGTTGAACAATGTGGCGCGCTAGTGAGTCAGGACCGTCAATAGGATAGGAAGTGGCATCGATTATATGTGGATACGTTAGGTTGGCAAAAAGTTGGACAAGAGTGGAATTTAAAAATGCGATGAGACAGCTGCGTCGAATGTATTTTAAGGGGTAGTGCTGGTCTAGAAGAAAGGTCAGAGTCGGTATAGCATGTGCTATTTTGGCTATCTCCTTTATTAGACAAGTGGCTTGCTCAAAGGTGTTAGTATGAAGTTGGCTTAGAGTCCATGCTATAAAATCTTCTTCAGGTAGATTGGGAAGGGGAACTTGTTCAGAAGAATTTTTTATAGGAAAGTTAGCCGGCCTAGAGGCAATCGGATGGATCGGTCGATTGAATTTATCCGTGCACAGCAGTTGCGCTTTGCCATCGTTAGTCGGATAAACCGTAAAGCTGAAGGCACCCCCATCTGTGTGGCTGCCCCCACGCGCATTCCAGTAGTAATCGGCACACGACCAAAAGCGATCGTCACTTTTCGAAAGGCTGTCTAGAGTTGCATCTATCGCTTGTTTTTCCGAAGCAGCAAATCCTATGGGTGCTGAACCATTTTGTAGAGCAAATACTTGTGGCCGTAACATACTGGTGTCGGTGATACCGATCAATCGATAGAGAGGTTGCGGTTGCGTTAATGATTGCGCCACGATAAAAAACCAGGGGCCATCAGGAGATCCATTCATGTGCGTCTTTTGCAGCATGCTGTAGATCTTTTGTTTTTCAGCTGGCAACAGGGTAAAGTCGCGTTCTGTCGTTGGAGCTAGCGCCTCGATCACATATTCCAAAGGATAATTGTAGGTGCGATGGAGAAGATCAAAAAGCAGAGCTGCCACTTCTGTATCTGTGAGAAAAAGCGGGTGAATATTGCGTTGAGCTAAGTACTCACAAATGGAAAAGTAGTTGGCGAAATCGCCATTGTGAACGAGGGCTTCGTTCAGTCCTACAAATGGGTGAGCGCCCCCAGGATGCCACACACGACCCTTTGTTGGGTAACGGTGATGGCCAATCCATACGTGCGCAGGAAATTCTTCCAGTTGGTAGTAAGTGATCACGTCATCCCCATAGCCAACCAACTTCAAAACGAGAAGATTTTTTCCATGTGAAAGGACAAAGGCGTGCTTATCGCCTGTTGAGGAATAAAACGTTTGATTTAGCTTTTGGGAGTTTTGATACACCACCTCATCTTCAATAGCGTGTGGGCTGATCGCGTGCAGTTGATGCTGTTGCTGAAAGAAGGTGAGGGCAGTTGGCTTTACTTGAACAAAATAGATGGTGACATCCGGAGGCACAATAGGGAAGTCATCGTCAAGGGTTGCATTGGGTCGATGACCCATTTTGTGAATGTGTGCGACGTCGAACGTTGAGTAGATAAAATCGCGTTCGAGTTTGGCTTGACAGCTGCTATCTAAATAGGCAATTGCCAGCATGTAGTGGGAATCTATAATCTCTTGAGTGACACCAAAATAAGCGGGGGATAGTCCTGAAGCGGCAATTCCGCCTCCCTTTCCATTTCCACGATTGCGCATGTTGCATAGTGCCGGAAGAAGATGTTTTCCTGGCACTTTTTCAGCGCAGGCCATGCCAATGACCCCACAACCTCCTTCAGCTTCCGTTGAAAAAGGCTTCTGACCAAAAACTTTTTTTTCGCGAGAATGAAGAATTTTCGCAATTGCATCTGGATCAGTCATTTGGATCTGCCATGTATTTAAGTAAATCTGTGCGTCCACGTAGATCTCGAATGGAATAGAGTCCCAAGTTACGCAAGATGTCGCGTAGCTGTGTGGCATAGGATTTGTATAGATTGCCAATGCGCATTGCCCCCCAATCGGGATCGACAAGTTGCGTCAATTGAGGATCGGTGGTCGTCAACCCAAACGGACAGCCGCGTCCCCATTCGCAGTTGGCACAACGCGTACATCCAAGCGCTACCAATTCGGCCGTTCCAATAATGCAGCCATCGGCACCCAGTGCAATGATTTTGGCCATGTCGTAGGCCGATCGAATGCCTCCACTAGCCATAATGACAATTTCATCGCGAATGCCTTCTGAGAGTAGATAACGGTGCACTTTCGGAATCGCTAGTTCGATTGGCATGGCGATATTTTTTTTGGCAATTTCAGGAGCCGCTCCAGTGCCCCCATAGCTACCATCGATCTGGATAATATTGGCATCTGCATAGTAGCTGCCTACAACGACCATGTCGATGTCGTTTGGAGTCGCTACTTTTACGGAAATAAGCGCTTCGGGGTTGATCGTTTTGATCCAGGCGATATGCTTTTTATGATCTTCTACAGAATACACACTATGGAATGGAAACGGAGAAAATAGACTTACCCATGGCAAGGAGCCGCGCATCTTCGCGACGGAGACTGTTGTTTTATCGCCCAGAAGATGGCCTCCGAGGCCAGGCTTGGCTCCTTGCGCATATTTGAGCTCAACGATAGGAGCGTATTGAATCGTCTCTTCGCGGACTCCAAACATTCCGGTTGCCACTTGAGTAATCACAGAATCTTTGTAAGGAACTAACGAAGGGGGATATCCACCTTCTCCAGTGCATGTAAACGTGTGCCAATTGTGGGCAGCTTTAGCGCGTGCTTGCATGATGTGCTCGCTAACTGATCCAAAAGACATACCACCACCATAGAAGGGGATGGGAATGGTGATGCGATGTCCTTCTGCACGGCGATTTAGCAAAAGAGAAAGATCGGGTTCAATAGCTTGGTCTAGTGGTTGAGAGGAGTAGTTGAAATCTAGGAGATCAAAGCCCCCACCAGAAGCTCCAATGCGGTATTCTAATCCATTGGTGGGTGGAGCACCCGTTTCCGCTTGTTTCCAGGTGGCAAGGATAAGATCGCTGGTCCAGCGCGCATCGCCCAACGCCGGCATTTTTCCGTGAGTAAGGGTTGGCCAAGCATGAAATCCGTGACGCAGATTTGCAGTGTGTTTTTCGATAATTAGGGGATCGCAATCGCTACTGTCGCTCATATCCTTGAATTCCTGCAAAGGCCTCGTTTTCTAGCTCTTTTTGAAACATGGCGCGGCCCATCTCTCCACGCATACGACGCACTTCGCGAATGCCCATCGCACCCATAATTTCTAGTAATTGATTGTGCCAAGCGGACACTAAATTTTTCAGACGTTGTGTTCCCCAATCAATTGTGAGCTGATTTGGTAAAGAAAATTGACTTGTTTCGGGTTCTGCACATTCGCCATAGAAATGCGCTTGCAATGCTGCCAAAGCAGGAGTATTGATCGCTACGACATCCAATCCGCAGATGAGCGCCTTGGCAAAATGTTCTGCTGCAACAATGCCTCCACTGCCAATCAGCGTGATTTCATTGCGACACTGTGCCTGCACAAATAAGTTGTGTACCTGGCGAATGAGGTCCAAGATGAATCGGTTGTCGCGACTGCGTCCATGATAATTAGTCGTGAGGTGGAAGGTGCGAACGCCCTGTTCATAGGCGTCAAGTAGGTGAGCACTTGTAAATTCAGTTCGTAAAATGATCAGAGCTTCAGGGAATGCCTTTGCAATTTTTTGATAAACAGTAGGATTCCAAGAGGAAAGAGCGATCAAGGCAGGCTTCGTTTTTAAGTGTTTCAAAGTAGTTTCATCGTAGTTTTCTGGATCGATGAGCGGTATAAGGCGCTCGGTATTTAACGAAAAGTTTTTGATTGAAGCGATAGGCATCACAGCAAACGTTTGTAGCTGTGCAGCCGCTTTGCTAAGCACCTGTGAGCCACGTGGAAGGATGCTTAAAGCTGAGGGAAGCACGTCAAACATCAGGGGAATGGGAATCGTGACAGTTTTTGCAAGGGTTTCGGCATTTGTCGGATTTTCTGTGGAGTCTAAATGCAAGTACGCGGGCTTACCACCGATATCAACATCGGTCGAAATAAATTCGCGGCCATGAATTCCGTCGCGTGTTGGCCGTACAATTTCCGACATATCGGTCCACATACCATCCCAGCCTGTGCCACCAAAGGTGCCGCGATATCCAGCACCACGAATGGGAATATGCCCTTTTTCAGCTTCGTGAACAACGGTGTCGATGTAGTTGGGATTGAAGTAGGAGTCGCCTAATACGTCGCGATCGGGATTGTGATGCACAGAAACCATGTCGGGATGTTCAGTGGTACAGCGTAGGCAACCTACGCATAAGCTTTCGCGCGGAGCAAAGCCTCCGATGGGGCCAGAGAAGACTCCGTAGACGCAAGGGCGACTGAGGATGACATTTAGTTTGCCGCGGTATTGGATTGCTTCCTTCAGAATATGTTTGGCAAGTTTGACTCGGCTGACTTTGACGCGAAAACGAAAGGGATGATCCAATATATTTGGTGTCTTCTTTATTTGGATCTGATACCGCACAAAGGCGGGTGTTTCGTCTTGTTGGGTCATAATATGTGACCGTATACTAAATTTTTTTAATACGCAAGAAGGAGGAAGGGGCTCTGCCCCTTCACCCCGTTAAGGGACTTTGTCCCTTAAAACCCTATCAAAGGACTTGCGCCCTCTGAACTCCCTTTATAGTGGCTTTTTCGTTGCCGTTAAGTTTTATTGTTGTGGTTTTTATCTATATTCAAAAAGCTTCGCTTTTTAAATACGAGAGAAAATCAACAAGAAACCTAATGATGGATAAAATCACTAAAGGGGATTCATGAATGAAAGTCCTTTAAAAGGGATAAAGAGATAAATTCTCTTCCTGTGTTAAAAGGGTAGAAAACCTTTTTAAGTTAATGTGTAAGGCTGCTCTTAAACTTTGCTGCATGTTGTCAGGTGTAAAGAAGAAAAGTATCTTAAGATTTTTCTTTCATTACCTTAAGAAGGACTTTGCTTCTTATCACTCTGAAAGGCTCTTTATTTCTTAAACCTGCAAAGAGATTACACCTTCTAAACCCTTTTTACAGGGCATATGTAGGCGTTAGGTTAGTTTTGTTGCTGTCTCTTGCATTTAAAAAGCTTTGCTTTTTAAATGTAGAACACCGCTACAAACGAAGCCTTACGGCAACGAAAACTCCCTATAAAGGGAGTTCAGAGGGCGCAAGCCCTTTGATAGGGATCTTAAGGGATGAAATCCCTTAACGGGGTCTAAGGGGCAGAGCCCCTTAAAGTTTTGAAGTGTTGTTGGAGGCGCATTTTGTTGGTGATGGTGACGATGCCGTCGTGGGTTTCTTGGATTGCTGCGGAGAGGTGATGTTCTTGAGAGAGGCTATTTTCGGGGTTCCAGATAGTGTTGCCGGTGATGGAGACGCAGCCGTTGTAGTCGCCGCAGGTGCGTACGACTGTGGCGGAGCCTTCCCAGGCGCCGACGATTTTGTCGGAGTCAATAGATTCGATGTGGTAGTTGCTGGATTGGGACATGCTGATAGCGATTTTTTCTAGGGGGACATCTTCCCAATTTAGGAGTTGGTAGCAGCTTACAGGGTACTTTTGGCCTGCTTCGAGGTTTTGGTCAGCCAGGTGGAAGATTTGGGTGAGGAGGAATTCGTAGCCCCATAGAGTTGTTCCGAATAGCCCTGTGGGTGTTGGGGAGGAGTGCACTTGGTTGGAGATTGCTAGGTAGCCGGAGGTTTCTTCGATTTGGAATTCGTTCCATATTGTGAAGCGGAGTGAGCGGTCGATGAGGTCTGTGTAGATCACTGCAGGGTCATCGTCGTCGACTAGGGCTGCGGAGGGTTTTGTGGAATCGAAGTTAAATTTTGTGGTGGCGATGCTTTTTTGTTTTTCGGAGATTTTGGCGCTGCGGAGGATTACTTCGACCATGTAGGGGAAGCTGTTGGTTTTTGGATCGGCAGAGAGGATTTTCAGGTCAAAGACGATAGTGGAGTCTGATTGAATGGAGATAGGGTAGCCTAGAAGGTTGCGGTCGAGGTCGATTGTTTGGGATACTTCATAGGTTGCGCTGGCGCCTGGTTGAAATTGTAGGGGGGTGGCATACGCTGCGGTTGAGAAGGTGAGGCAAAGTAGTGTGTTCCAAAGGTGGCGCATAGGCGAAGAATAGGGCATAGTCCCTCCAAGGTTATTTATTCATATGATATAAATTTATTATTAAGCTGTCAATCGGTGAATAAATTAAGAATTTGTTGAATTATATTTATAATTGCATTAAAATGGTTGTTCATTAATTACTCGGGAGAAAATTCAATGTGTACTAGAATCTGTCAAAAAATTACGAATTTCTTTTGCTGCTGCTGCCCAACGCGAAATAATAGAACTAAGGACCAAGAGCGAGTTGATGATGTTGCTCAAGATAGTTTTAAGTCTCCTAAAGAGAGTGGTACAGCTAAGGCGTATCGTTACTTGCAGGGGATTGGAGTGGGGTTAGAGTGGGTTTTTGGTCTTCTTTTAGTGGGTATATTTGCAAGAGGAAGAGGCACGACTCAACCTATGCCGGAGAAAAAAGAAGAAGAGAAGAAAGAGAAGAAAGCAACAGATATGAAAGTTTAGTCAATTAAATAAGGTAGGCGAAGATGGATTCAGGATCAATAAACGGCTTAGGTTTAGGTGGACAGGGACCTTCTGGATTACCACCAGCTTCACAAACTGACAAATCTCAAGTTGGGGACGCTGCAAAATATGGTTTAGCGCGCGGTGAAAGGTGTTGTGATATAGTCTATCGCACGTTAAAAAACGTAGTCTGGCTTGTTTCCGGAGCCTGCATCTTGTCTGCCATCAGAGCTATTTTCAACATGTGCGTGCGCCAAAGACAAGCGCAAACAGCTTTACCACTACCAGGACCTGCTCAAGGCGGTTCTGCTGCAGGTGCGTCTACAACAGCACCAGCGGCAGCTCCAACTTGTCCACCGCAAGCTCAACAGCAGCTAGAGCAAAAGAGAACGAAAGAGCAAGACGCGCGGGTTGTAGTTCTTACATCTTGGGATCAGATGATGCAGGCCCACGATGTTAGAAGAGCTCAAATTGCAAATGTTTGGGGGAGTTTGGATAAAACTCTTGCTCAGGGTACAGATATTCAGCAATTTGCTAAATTAAACAACGTATTAACGACATTTGACGATATTAGGGCTCTGAGAAGTGGAATTATCTCGCTGCAAGAGAGTGATCGCGGATTTAAATCTGAGTTACTCCAGCAAGATCAAAATGCTAAATTTTTTAAGCATATGCGTCCGATTTTGGGACTTGCAACCGAGATAGAAACGTATATCAGAAACAATGAGAAAGTGATTACAGAGATTATCGGCAAGGAATATCGAAGGTTAGAAAAGGTTCGAGGTTCTCTTCCATCTCCACAATCTGCTAGTCAAGCAGTAGCACAAGGTGAACGAAAAGTAGAAATGGAGCGAAAAGGTGAAGCTGAAAGGAAAGCTGGAGCAGATTTTCCAGCCACAAGAAAGTTCTATATTTCGAATATGAATCGCTTGGATATTCTCTTTAAAATGTTGAGAGATGAGTTTAATTTTAAATTTACAACTGATTACAGCAAACAATTGCAAATATGGATAAACGATTTAGGATTGGGCCAGATTGACTCTGCACGTCTATTTGCTGCTGAAATCAATCGATGTGATCAGTGGGGAATGATAAACGTGGGTAATAGCTGTTATCAGGGTGCAACCTATTCGGCTGTACGCCCTTTATTAATGGATTTAACTGCCGAACCACTTCAGCAAAGGGAAAAGGAAGCTAAAGAAAAATTCGACCAGCGCAAAAGAATAAAAGAAGGCGTGAGAAACATTTTAGCGTTGTCAAGTACTGCTGAGCATACCACTAAAACTAAGGTGGCATTGCAGATGGCAATTTATGGCGTGCGAGCTCTTATCATGGAAGGAAATTTCAGTCCCTCCATTCGTTTTGAAAAAGGATTATGTTATGGGCGTCAGCACGATGCAGCAGAATTCGTGGACGTTATATTAGACATTTTGGATGTGAAAGAAGTTCCACAACGGAAACATAAGCGTTTACTAGTTGATGGAGCGTCATTACCTCTTGATTTTGAGGGGAGTGCTTCAAGAGCGGTAGAATTAAGTATTCCTGTGGCAGGGCAGCAAGCCCTTCAAAAACTTATCGATGAGTATTTTTGTGTTGTCAAAGGAAAGATGGAAAAGGGTTTTCCAGTTGAAACGCATTGCCAATTAGCTGTAGCACCTCCTAAGTTTCTAGTGATGAAATTTAACCGTATTGCGGAAATGGATGCAAAGGTTCTTGAGGAAGATAGACAGGCGAAAATAGCGGCTTTCGTAAAACAGGGATATGGGCAGCAAGAAGCTGAATTTCTGGCTAAAGGAGAAAGCGTAGGTAATAACCAGAAGGTAACCACACCTTTAGTTTGTTCTAAAGATGGGATTGTAGACTTGAGTGGTGCCTTTGGAGATGTTCCTGAGTGGGAAAAGGATGCGACGCAGTCAAAGAGTGATTCCAAGCAGGGAGCATCTCGTTATCACGTTGTGGGTATTCAAGAACACCGTTCAAATATGCTCAGCGAGGGTCATTACGTTTCCTATACCTGTGTGGATGGAAAGTGGCTGTTGGTTGATGATGAAAAGGTGACGGAAGTTACGTTTGAACAAGCAATCGCCCAGGCTTCATTGGTATGTCTACAGCGCGTTTCATAAATGAAATGGACATAATGGGCGAAATGGATGAATTAAGACAATTGCAGAAGTCGAAGAGTTTATCATTTTCCTGTTTGGAGAGCGGTGGCTTGCCACCGCTTTCATAGGGGTCGGCTTGACGACCCCATTCACAGTTCGTTGTGACATCGGCAAGCCGATGTTTGTAAAAGCGGTGGCAAGCCACCGCACTCCAAAAAGCACATTCGCGTTCTATGCTTCTCTATGCCTTGTTTGACTTTTGTAATTGGTCTCAATTCGTCCAATCAGTCCATGTCCAACAGTCCAATAAAAAAACATATTTTAACGCAAAGATCCCAGAGACGCAAAGGCGCAAAGATAGGTCTGCAAGCTATTTACAGCCACATGAATCTCATTTTTGAGTCGCCCTAAAGGGCTCAGTTCTTCTGGTTTGGCTTTCCCTACAGTTCCCTTCGGTCACTGTGCTATTATTGGGAGGCGTCCTCGCTTTGCTCGGACTTTAGAGAGTGACTGAGATATTTGATCAATGAGGGCATTTGTTGCTAGAGCTTGAGCAGCGAAAAGCGACTCTCATTATAGCCCACAGTGACCGAAGGGAACTGTGGGAAAGAACAGAAAAATAAAAGAGCTCTTTTGAGCGACTCAAAAACATTAAACCCTAACAAAGCGGCACCAAAGTGCCGCCTCTAAATCGTCCTAGACAAGTTTTTGGAGAAGGGCTTGCATATCGTCAAAAGAATCTTCTGCTATAACAACCAATTCTTCTGGCTTAGCTGAAAGATCATGACCACTATATGATATTTGGTCCTTAGATATATCAAAGACTACTTCAGATAACCTAAAAGGATAATCTAAGGTCATGCGTCCTATTTTTTTACCACTTGTCAAAGTTACTTGCGTACCAAGGTGAAGGTGGTAAACACCTGAGTCATCTATTGCTACCAGAAGTCTCATTGTTTTTTTTGTAGTGACATTTGTAATAGTGTAAATCAGTTGGCCATTCTCCTGAGTTTTTTCGCCTGTTACTTTATACTTGCTTCCTGGCGCGATTGGAAAGATAGAACTTACAAGGTTGTTTGCATTTTCCCTAAAGTCTTCAATTTGTGCTGGTGAAAGCTCCTTGGCTGCAAACTGACTAAGGTCGGGAGTGTCAACGCGTGGACGCGTTACCCCAGCTCCGGCAGGTGCAGCAGCACTTGCGGATCTGGCTTTGGGTTGTGCTTCAACGCGATCGATGCGCGTTGCCTCGTCAAAAACACTTACTAGAATCTTCTTATCTGGCGATTTATCCATATACGCAAAAAGACGTAATTTTAATGCATCTTTCAAGTTCTCGCGAGCCTCTGTACTAGGAGGAAGGGCTTCTCCAAAGTCCTTAGTGCCGACTTTACTTTTTAGATCCTTAACAAGTCTACCCTGATATTCGCCAAAGATATGCTTATCCATAAATTGTTCATACTCAGCTCTAGCTTTTTTATAACCGGGATCGTTTGCAAGTTTCATCTCCTTAACAGCTAGCTTCAATTCGGTGATTAATCCTTTATTGACTTGCAGGTTTTCTGATATGCGAGAAGGAAATTTTTGCATGAGTTGTTTAAACGCATCACTGCGTTCAGCAGCAGAGTTGAGTTTTCCCTTTGCTGCAGGAGCTGCTGCAGCGGATCCTGCTGAACTATAACCTGGATCGAGTCCTAGGCCTACTCCTAAACCTGGTCCTCCTGGTTGAACTGTGCGAGTTGTAAGAGAAGCGGGCTTTTCAGTTCTTCTTCGTCGCTCTGTGGTTATAGGACCAGGGGTCACGCGAGAACCAGCAAGAGGCGCTAAAGGTTCTCTCGCCGCTGGTTGGTTTTCCTCTACAACTCTTTGCTGCTCTTTAACTTGTCTATATGCGTCTTGTATTTTAGTTTTGTGTAATTCAAGTTGTACGAACATGTTAGACGATTCTGCTCGTCTTTCAGCTTCTTCGGCTCTATATTCCCAAGGCCCTCGATTCGCTTCGAACTCTTTATAGAGTTGTTCAATTTTGGCATCATCGTCGAATTTTGCAGCTTCCAAAGTTTTCATCTTACTGTTCCAGTTTGAGATAGCAGCATCGGTTCTTAGTGTAGGATTGCGCTCGAGCATTAAATCAAAGGCGGCAGCTAGGTCTTTGTCACCAATTGCGTTCATGTTTCCAATGACTTCTCCAAGCGCAAGTAGGTCTGCAATGTAGCTGACACGAAAATCCCTGCGTTGATTTCCAAAAGCCATCATGCGAATTTTATCTAACAATAGTGGCAATTCTTTATGAACAATTTGGAGCTTAAGTTGCTTCTCAGGATCTTTAAAGAGTTCCATCAATAGCTTCGCTTGAGATGTGGTCAGATCAAATAGATCTGTTTTGCTCACAGCGTGTGTATACACGTCTTCTCTTACGGCTTTGAGCTGTGTTTGAACATCTGCGCTTGCCCTATCACTTCTCGCTGGACTAGAAGCTGTAAAATGATCCGCTTTCGTTTCAGCTTCTTGTGAAGCTTGATCTGTAGGTTCACTTGAAATCGCTGTCTCTAAATTGTGGATGGCAAGGATGGCAGCTTTTAATTTTGCTGGTTGCTGGGCTTTTGGACTCTGTTCAAACTGCAGTGCTGCAATTTTTGCTTGGAAAGCGTAAGCGTCCAGAGATGTGGCAACAGGCTCTTTAGACAAGAATTCTTGTAGATCTTCAGACGAGAACAATTTAACTTTTGCAGGATCAGCTTTCACTTTGTCGAATAGCGCATTAAGTCCTTCAAAAACCTCAGATTGAGTTCTGTCCTGATGAATGGATCCAGTTAGTTCTGAGATACGTCCAGCTACATCACCGACTGTTTGTACTTGTTGCGTGCGTCTTTCATTGAGTTCATCCAAAGAAGATTGGAACTGGAGCGAATCAGCCCATTTTCCAGTTTCTGTTTCAATCCAGTCATTCCAACTTGGGTCAAGCAATGTTGTAGGGTCTACTGTTTTCGAAATATCGTCTTTCGCTTTTTGAAAAGCATCTACAGCTGTTTGGCGACGGAGTACGAGCATTTCAGGAGAAGTGCCTTCTTGGAAAGTTGCTTTTTCCTGGAACAGCGGTGCGTAGTGGACGACTTGAGCTGCTAATCGTATTTCATGGTGTTTTTGGAATTCTGTGTGGATCGCAGAACCCGCCATGAGTTCATTAAATTGTTTATATCTAGTTGTATTATTACAGTAGTCCTCAAATTGTTTGAAGGCGTTTAGCATTGGCACAGCGCCTTTAGGAAGGATGCGCGTGAGCAGGTACATTTCGAGGGCTTCCACGCGAGCTTTGTCGCCCATCAATTTCTCAAAGTATGCCGCTGCTTTTTTTGGATGAAGTGTTCCGACTTTTTCGAACTCAGCAAAGAATGTTTTCTGTTTGTTACTGAACAATTCTCTTTGTAGACTATTAAAAGTGCGGAGGCTGCGTGTATAACGCTCTTCAGCCCCTGTGCTTGCCTTTTGAAGTGCTTCGTGGCGGAATGCTAGGAGTAGCTGGCGCGCTTCCATGACTTGTCGTACCAATACAGGGGTGAATACGCCAGGTTTGTGGCTCGTTGGTAACGTGACGGCTTTTATAAAGTTTGCTGTGCGGACGCGTTCTTGGTCGATGCGTTTTTCTATCATATAGCGGCGTAAATCTTCGGCTGCTTCTTTTGGTTCTTGAGTAAACAGTCGGTATTCTCTCTCTTCTTGTGTTTCGGTTTCTGCTGCTTCTTGCAATCCCAATACGCGACTTGTTTGACGCTCTGATGCTGCTCTGGCATCAACAGCATAGATTTGTTCATCCACCGCTGTTCCTAAAAAGGTTTGTAGCCGAATCAATTGTTTAAGCATGTCATTGGAGAAATTGCCTTCCGTTGCTTTTGACCATACCTTTGCATGTGTCTCCCACTCTGTTTTTAATCGTCCCAGCGTACTGCGATATGTCTCAGTCCAGCCGCCGATTTCGGTTCCACGTTGGAGGGTTTCTACATGTTGCATCCAATCAAAGACCTCTAGAGCAGGTGCCATCGTTTCGCTTAGAGAAAGTGCATCGTAGTAGAGCTGGGTGTTACAACGGGCTTCAATATTGCTTCTGTCAGAAGGTTTGAGCTTCGCAAGAATTTGTAAGTCCCTGAACTGAGCCAGACGTTTGTTTGGGTCTGAATCCGTTAAGGCGATCATGCGTTTTTTATCAATCAGTCGACCGAGTTTATTAGCATCTTCATAGCTGAAACTTTTTTTATTAGTAAATTTGTCCCACAACTTGAGATCGTTGGTAGTGATTGTCCAAACCTTCCCTTGTTTTGTAACTGAGTCAAGTTGAAAGCGTAAGTCTTCCTGATCCTTGACAAGATTTTGCACTTCTTCATGAAATTCTTTTTTATCTGCTGCTGGTAATTTTTCCAATTCCGATCTAATTTTCGTCATTCCCATTTCTGCTGCAATTGCATGTTTGTGAATTACTTCTGGAGCAGCTTTGGCGCTAATGGCTCCACGCAACATGTGAATTTGCAAACGTTGAACTAGACCTAGGATAGGTAGCTTTAATTCTTTAATGTTTTGATTGCCTTGTAGGAGATGCTTAAGGGCATCTCCATAGGTGAGATTTCCTCTAAGTGGTTTTAGGAGCTCTGCTGCCAAATGCGGTTGGAAATCTATCCTTTCGATGAGATTCTTTACTCCAGCAAAAGCCACTACAGGGCTTTGTTTATCTAAGACCTCAATTTGTGCGCGAAATTGTTGAGGAGTCAATCGTTGGCTTATTTGTTTTGCCAAATCCACTGCAGAAAGCAGTGCTGTGGAAAGTGGAGGTTGAGACCATTCTTGTTTTGCGTTGGTTACATAATCACTCCATGCAACTACAACAGGGTCGTTTTTATCCATACGCTCTGTCTCAATGACGCCAGAGGCTATATCAAGAGTTGTTGCTTTAAATGCATCGATATCTTTACGCAAGACCAGGATATCTTTCTCAGTTGATTTAACAGATAAATCGGCGAGACGTTGTTTAAGTGCGTCACCTCTTGGTGGATCAAGGACAGCGGCAGCTAGAAGGTGAGGATGTTTTTCGAACTCAGCTTCTACAGGATGTTTTGTAGAAAGTGCAATGTTATAACTAGGCTCAGATTGGAGAACACCTCGAAGCAATCTTAATACTTGTAAGTTTAAAATTGCTTCTTGAGTAGGTTCTCGATGGCTTATGGCACGCATTTCTAAAACATCTAGGAGGTCACGAAGTACTATTACATCTCCTGGAAGGGCTTTTGCAAAGTGAACAGGGTTATGAACTTTTTGTTTAAGATTGCTGATTAGTGTTTTCTGGCTATTGCTAAATAGGTGTTGTTCCATGAACGCTTGGAATTGCTTGTTTGCCTCAGGAAATTCAGAACTGTTTTTTGCTTTGAGTCCTGCTAGCAACTTGCGACCTTGTAGAACAACCTCTAGGACCTCACTTGTCGTGCGGTCTTGAGGTGTTTGAAGTGCTTTCATGAAGCTTTTAAACAGCTTTTCGGGAGAAACAGGAGCTTTTGTGAGAGGTGCTTCTACAACTGCGGCTTCTGCTTCGGTCGGAATATGGAGTCTAGGAAATATTTCTTTTAGTTGAAGTGCATCGTCTTGACGACCAGCTCTCACAAGGTCTTTGACTAGGTTGCCAATGTGGTTACGAATCTCTCTATTTTCAGTATATAAACTTTGCAGATATTCTCTACCTTGTGTTGTGGCCGCAAAATTCATTATTAGACCGAAAACGTAGTCAGGATCATTTACTTCTCCACTATAGTAATCGTCAATAATTGCTTTGATGCGTAATTCTGCATCGCTTAATCCTTCATGAGCTGTTTCTAAAAACGATTCTGTTGCAGATTCTTTTGTTTCAGCGGCAGTGGTTGCTGAAGTAGAGGCAGGTTTTGCAACGGTAGATGTTGCTGCTGGGGTTGCAGGTGCTGTTGTTTCAGCAGCAGCTCTTTTCCTTTCACTTTGTTTTGCTGTGAAGACAGGGATTTCGGCAGCAGCTTCTTTGGTTTCGGCGGCAGCGGTTGCTGAAGCAGAGGCAGGTTCTGCAACGGTAGATGTTGCTGTGCTGGTAGTCTCAACGAGTTCCGCCCAGTTTTTTCCGAGGTGCTTTTCTATAATATCTCTAATATTAGAGGTAGCGTCAAGATGAGCTCTTAAAAGAGGTACTGGGTAATGTTTTAATTGAGCCACTAGCTCCTGTTTAAAGTTTGCTTTTTCCGTTTGTTGGGTGGGTGCACTTCCTGTTGTGGTCTCAAACTGGTTTAGGGTCTTTATCCCTTCTAACAGTGCTCCTATCCTAAGCACCTCTCCATCAAATTGAGCAAAGCTTGGAGGGGTTGCTGCAGCGAACGCAGGTGCAGTTGTTTTAGCAGCAGCAGCGGCTGTAGGAGCAGGAGATTCAGCAACTTTACGTTTGGAGTCTTGTTGTAATCCTGCACGTACAAGTTGCCAATCCTGTTCTAAAATCTCTTTCCAAGCATCACCGAGAAGAATTTCTGGAGACCATCCGGATAATGGCAGTTTGGAAAAGTCTTCTAAGAAGCTGTTCAAACCTTTATTCGATAAGTGTTCAGTAAATGTTTTTTGAATAGTTGCAATTTGATCTTTACGTGATTGAATGATCTCATCTTTTCGATGGCTTGCTTCCAAATCAGCTGTTGTCTGTCTGTAGGCAGCGGATAAACGTTCATCCGAAGGAGTTGCGCTTATTTTTGGCTTATGCTGAGTAATTTTCTTTAAACGTTCTATTTCTTGTTTTAATCTTTGAATGTTTATTAATGCTGCACGTGTTTGATTTTGAACAAAAGCTAGTTGTAATTCACGAATATCCAGTTTGGCACCAGCTGCAGCAAGTTTTATGTCGTCTTGTGTTTTTGTTACAGCTGCATCCGCTTTAGTTTCAGCTTGGAGTGCTGCAGGTATATCAACAACAGTTATTCCTCTTGCTTCTCTTATTGCTGCGGCCTTAGCCAAAAAGTCTTCCGTTTGCCTTGTCATGCTTTTGTCTTTAAAGAAGAGGTGTTTTGCTAAGGAAGGATGATTTCTGTCTGTGATGCTGAAAATAAATCGTTCACCTCTGAGAATCTCGTCTGGATCGTTGGATGCTATCACTTTTCTATAATAGCGTTTGTAGGCTGGTGCAAACTCTCGTATGATTGGCAATAGGCGCGCATCTTCTTCTTTATTACCTGTTAGGAGAGTCAATTGGACAATCGCCTCATCACATTCTTCTAGTGCTTTGGCGATAATTTTTCCGGCAATCGGGTCTGCTTTCAGCTGTGCGAAGAGTCTTGGGTCTTCAGGTAAGTTGGAGATCAAGGCGACTAAGCCTCCCATCGCCTCTTTGGTGCTTTGCTGAGAAAGGTCTCGATAATTGAGGTGCCTATCAAAGGCAGCAGCTCCCAATTTTTTAAGAATGGAAACGTACTCAGTTTTGCGGTTTGCGCCTTCTCTAAATAAGCCTTTAAACTTGGTGGCCCATCTAGATAATGTTCCTGTAGGAAGAGCTGCAGGCACAGGAGCCCTGTCTAACCAGGTTTGGTCCAAAAGCTCTTTTTCTGCTGTTGTAAGTTCAATAAGAGTGGATGATTCCTTGCGTATTTTATCTTGCAGTGTTTTCATCAAAGCTTTGATAGCTAGTTGGACCTCTCGCATTTTTGGAAGTGCTTTGGAATCGGGCTCTTCCTGTTGTAGTTTTAAAACTCTGTAGTCAACTTGTAAGTCCAGTTTTATCAGCTCATCTAGATTGCGGCTTTCCTGTGCGGCGATTTGTGCTTGGCGTTCAGGGAAACGGCTTTCATGGCTTGCTAGCAACGTGCAGGAACGAATGACAAAGGCAGCTTTTTCTTGAAGAGCAAAAAACTGTGTGTATGCAGAGGAAATAGCGGTATCGCTGCGCAATGTGTTCACTTTTTCTAAAACAGTTGGAGCATATAGCTGTAGCTGACGACGCAAGTGGAAGATTGTGGACAGGTATTCTTCCGTGCGAGTTGTACTTTCTTCAACTCCAGGGTTTGCCAGTACGTTGAGCTCTAAGCGGTCAAAAATGCCGGCGATAAATTCTGGAGTTTTGGACTGTAGAACTGCTGCCATCTCTTTACGTGTGGATACCTTGCCCAACGCTTTGATGAGATCTTCTTCAGGGGTTTCTACGATGATCTTATGGACCTGCATGAGTCCATGACCAACGAGAGGGATAGAAAATCCAACTAGGATGTCGAGTGCAGAATCGGCTTCAATAGGATCCCAGTCCAATTGGAAGATGGAGAACATCGTGTCCAGCATGCTGTCAGGAGCTGTTTCTGCCGCTGTCATTGCAAGTGGAGTGTGTTTTGCGAGATGGAAGAAGTCGGCCATCAGAGGTTCATAAATCACTTTTCGCACATCAGCGCTTACTGTTGCGTTGCTGTCTTTAACCTGTTTCATCCACTCGTCAAGCTGTCTAAGGCCTTGACGTGCAAGGAAGGCGTACTCGCAAGCTTGCGAGGTCTTTTTGTTGACCGCAGCTTCTTTAGCCTTATCCACTAAAACCATGATGCGATCGCCAATATCTAATGCTTCGTTAAATCTAGGACGTGAAGCGAGGTCGACTTTTGAAGAAACGAGGTTTGCAAGTCGTGATAATATCCCAATGTCTTTGGCTGGTATAAAAAGCCTTGGAGAAACTGCTACAGGTGGAACTGGAGTTATGAGTAAGTAGGAGATCTGTTGAATGTCTGCTTTTAGTTGAGGAATGCGCTCATCTTGTGGAGTTTTGAGCAATTCAGTAAGCAGTACGACGCTTTTATCTAGGATTACAGTTAGACGATCTGTGTTTTCTTGTGTGAGAGGCTTGTTCGATTTTTCTAGTTCATCTAGTGTTTTAGGAGGTGTTGATTTTTGTACTGGGGGTGTTGGTTGAGTAAATGCAGCCATTTGTGCACGTAGCTCTTGAAATGGCAGTTCACCTTTTACGATGACCTCTGTAAATTCGAAGTAGTTCGAAAACTCCTCACTCACGTGATGTAGATGGTCGCCCCAGGCCGCTTCAAAGGGATCTGTGTCATCCATTTCTTTTGTTGCGAGTGTGCGAAGTGCAGGAGTTAGGCTGCTCGTTCTAAAGGAAAGCATTTCCTCGTGTAGATCTTCTAACTCCTTTTGAAATCCCTCAGAGGATACCTCAGCAAATTGTTTTTTTAGAGATTCCCATTTTTGTAAACCAGCTGCCGTTGCAAGAAAGAGTGAGGGATGACTTTGAAATTCAGCTTCAATAGGGTTGTCCTCAGAAGGAGTGAGTAGATCGGTATCGCGAACGACATCTCGAAGCATTTTAAGGACTTGAATGGTAGAAATTGCATCTGGAGTAGCTGCTGAATAGCACATAGCGCGCATTTCTAAAGCATTTAAGAGTTCTCGAAGTTCACCAACTGTGGTTGGTAGCGCTTTTGCGAAATGCGTTTGGTTATCTACTTTTTTCTTAAGGTTACTGATCAGTTTTTCCTTACCATGAAACAATTCTTTTTCCATGAACACTTGGAACTGTCTATTTGCTGCAGCAAATTTTTGACTGTTTCTTGCTTTGAGTGTTGCTAACAATTTGCGTCCTTCTAGGACTACCTCCAGAACTTGCTCAGGTGTGCGTGGGCCCTCTGGAGGAATTTTAAGAGCAGCCATATAATCTCTAAATAGCGTTTCCGTAAGAAACGAGCCTTCTTCATTGCGCACGATTCTTTCAGCTGCGTCGTTACTCGATTCAATAAACTTTGAATATGCCTTTGGAGCCTCATCTGGATTTAGATTACTTAATTGAGCAAACTCCTTTTCAAAAACACGATCAATTTTAATTCCTGCTGTATTCATTGCGCTTCCTAGAAGAGCAATCATACCTAGATCATTAGAGAAAGCCGTTTTATCTTTTTGAGTGACGTAGCGACGCATCAATTGCTGGAGTAGGGCATTCAAGCGTGTTTCTAAGGCAGGACGCGTACCATTTTTTTCTGCTGCGCTAACAAGTCTCCTGAGCCCTACGTTAGCTTGTGTATAATCTCCGTCCTCGTCTAATTCGGCACCCCTGAGAAGAGGGGAAGTGATCTCCTGCAATAAGGTGCGTTGGTCATATGAGAGCTGTGAGATGCGTGGCAGCAGAGTGTCGATCGCTTGTGAAATGTTGTGCATCTGAACCTTTAATCTGGCCATCAGACCACTGCGTACATCCGGTTCATTGATAAACCTAATCTCTTGATGCAATTCGAATAACTTTTCTTTGTGTAACTGGAGTCTTCGACCCAAGCTGATAAGAGTAGTTCTAGTTTCAATGTTTTCTGGTTGCACTTTAAGGTTTTCTTCATTGGCTTTAAGTTTTTTTAAGGCGTCATCACTTTCCAAAATCGTGGCAGCAGCTTCACCCAATGTATTAAAATGTCGTGAAAAGAGTTCACGATCAATAAAGCCATCCTTCTTGATGCCCTCTTTTTTCATGGCCCTACGTAGAAGAATGATGGTGCCAAGCTCATCAGTTGACTGAGTTTTATTTGGCTTAACGGTGTATTGAACCATCATTTGATCAAGTAGAGCATTCAGACGTGCCGTTAAAGCAGGAAGCTCACCCTTCTTACGTGCTTCATCAACTAAATGTGTTAGACCTGTGCTTTCTCTTGAATAAAGAAGAAGATCGGGTGTAATTTTTTTCAATAGATCGCGTTGATCTTTGGTCAGTTTCGTTAGTTTTCTTGAGGTGAAAATTGATTTAAAGCCGGTTGAGACATCTACTTCTTCAAGAGCCTGTGTTAAATGTCTTGTTATGATTTCTCCATCAGTCTTTGTGGTGGCTAATTTACCCAATTTTTTGATGTTTTCTATGTCATAAACCACGGACATGGCGAGAGTCTGCGCGTGACCTATATCGGTTTTGCCATAGATTTTGGCTTGTTCAAGAAGTTTATAGCTTTCAGCAGCAAGTTTAAACATTTGAAGACGAGGACTTCTTGGATCAAGAGCCCGTTCTAATTTTAATACAATTTTTTCTAAGTCGTCTAAGGTAGTCGCCATGCGTTTGGCCTTAGCTGCATCGACACCTTCGGTTTGGTAACAATCCCTTTTCAACTGGATAATTGCTTTTCTGAGAACCTCAATGGAACCATGTGCCAAGTCACTGTCGATTTGTGTGACGACCTCGCCCTTCAGCAATCGACGTTCATTCTTTTCAAATTGTGCTAATTGATATTGCTGCACTTTGGCTAGTCTGACAACTTCAGCAATATTTAGGTGAAGGCGATATTCAGGTTCTGTTTGATTATTCCAACGCATTTTAATTTTATCGCCGAGCCCAAGGGTAGAGCTTCCAACTAAAGTCTCTCTTAGATCAACGGCTTGATTTAGATCAGCCTGGGCAATTGCTAGGGCTGCCTCAAGGGCGTTCAATTGTACTTGTTCTTCTGAAGAGAAAGCTTCAGTTGAAAGACCTTCTCGTTGTTCTGTGAGTGCGTGGATTTTAACGTTTAGTTGCTTGATCGCATCGTTTAATTCTTGAACCGCTACTTGACGGTATACGGTGTTTTTTGGTAGCAGTTTGACGCGTTCAAGAGCATCGGTGATTCTTTTTTGCTGTTTGCGCAATAGTTCTACGTCAAGAGAGGCGGAAAAAGCCAGAGGGGCTGTAGCGGCGGCTGTGCTGCGCTTTGTTTCGAGGGCTCTTGTTTCGACAACCTCTCTCATAACCAGTCTGGTTATAGGGTCAGTAGAGGTGTTTTTTTCTGTGGTAATGGTATGTTGAGAGCCTAGTCCTGTGGCGGGCGCCGCGCCAGTGCGACCAGATGTTGGTAGCCCTATTCCTGCGCTGTCTAAGCCTGTTCCAGCACCAGTATCAGGTACAAAGTCGCCAGTGTCTCCTAAAGAAGTCATAGCTTTACCTATAATTAATAACAAGTTTTTCAACTTGTAGGTTATTAAACTATCAACTAAGCTCTATACTAATTTTAGTACTAAATAATTAATGTGTCAAATTTAACGTAAATAAAATCAAATAAATTTTAATTTTTAGGTGAAAATTGTAATGCAATTAGCATGCCAAGAAGGGAGAAAAAGGATGCAAAGGACGAATTGAGACGATTGCATAAGTCCCACGTCCTTTTCCGTGCCCGTGAGCGTGCCCGCATCCTATTACCCATAAGTCCCATTTTGATGTTTTAGCATATGTTTGAGTGGTAAAAAATCTCTAATAAGTTTTTGATAATAAGAAAAATTATTGGAGATCATTATGAGCTG